>PKWA01000004.1 GCA_003131665.1 Acidimicrobiaceae bacterium | reverse complement strand
CGGACGACTGAATCTCTTTGGCGCGTTGCGCACGTCCATGGCGACCTGTGGCTACGAGACCTTAAAGGAGTTCCAAAAGGCCGAGATCATGTTGGCGCCCTCAATCCAGACCGAAGGTAAGCAGATGCAGCGCTCCCAAGGCGTGGGCATGGGACATTGAACGACACCGTTCTCGTCGTTGACTTTGGCGCGCAGTACGCCCAACTCATCGCGCGCAGGGTTAGAGAGGCGCGCGTCTACTCCGAGATCGTGCCGAGCACGATCAGCGCCAAAGAAGTCCGAGCGCGCGCGCCCGGCGCGATCATTCTCTCGGGCGGCCCCAAGTCGGTCTACGCGGTGCCCGCACCCACGCTCGACCCCGCGATCTACGAACTCGGCATTCCCATCCTCGGCATCTGTTACGGCGCGCAGCTCATGGCTCAACAGCTCGGCGGCGAGGTCGCCAATACCGGCGTCGGTGAGTACGGACGCACCGAGCTGACCCGAGACGGCGCGACGGTCTTGATGACTGAGTGGCCCCAGAGAACGACGGTGTGGATGAGCCACGGCGACGCCATCTCCGTGGCGCCCGAAGGCTTTGTCGTCACGGCGACCTCTCTCGAAAGCCCGGTCGCGGTGATGGAGGATGTCGCGCGACGTCTGCACGCGGTGCAGTTTCACCCCGAAGTCGCCCACAGCGAACGGGGCCAGGATCTGCTGACGAACTTTCTGCACCACGTCGCGGTTATTCCTCCGACGTGGACAAACAGCTCCATCATTGAAGATCAGGTGGCCGCCATTCGCGCCCAGGTCGGCGCCGAGCGGGTGCTCTGCGCTCTATCGGGCGGCGTCGACTCGGCCGTCGCGGCGGCGCTCGTCACCAATGCCGTTGGCACTCAGTTGACTTGTGTGTTTGTCGACACCGGTCTCATGCGTAAAGACGAAGGCGAGCAGATCGAAGAGACCTTCACGCGTCAGTTCGGGGTCGAATTGATTCACGTGAAGGCCCAAGACCGTTTCTTTGACGCGCTGGCCGGGGTGACCGATCCCGAAAAGAAGCGAAAGATCATTGGCGAGCTGTTCATTCGTGAGTTCGAGGCGGTGGCGCGCGACCTGACCAAGGACGGCCAGGGACCGCGCTTTTTGGTTCAGGGCACGCTCTATCCCGACGTCATCGAGTCGGGTTCGGGCCACGCCGCGAACATCAAGAGCCACCACAACGTCGGAGGACTGCCGGCCGACCTCTCCTTTGACTTGGTCGAGCCGTTGCGCACCCTCTTTAAGGACGAGGTACGCCGAGTGGGCGAAGAGTTGGGCCTGCCCGCTGAGATTGTCTGGCGCCAACCGTTCCCCGGTCCGGGACTCGGGGTGCGCATCGTGGGCGAGGTGACCCGAGAACGTGCGGAGATCCTCCGCAACGCGGATTTCGTGGTGGTGGACGAGATAAAAAAGGCCGGACTGTACCGAGAACTGTGGCAGAGTTTCGCCGTCTTACCGGTGGTGCGTACCGTCGGCGTGATGGGAGATGGACGAACCTACGCCTATCCAATCATCATCCGCGCGGTCACGAGCGACGACGCCATGACCGCCGACTGGGCCCGTCTGCCCTATGAGTTGATCGAGCGGATCGCGAATCGATTGATTCGTGAAGTCGAGGGCGTCAACCGCGTCGCGCTGGACGTTACGAGTAAACCCCCGGGCACCATTGAGTGGGAGTGACGCGCAACTCGTTTCCTGACGAGTCGCTGTGGGGAAGCGCGGACGCCGAGCCTCTAACCCGACTCGATCCTGACTCCCTCCTTGAGGGTCTCACCGTTCCCCAACGCGAGGCCGTCACGCAGCGCGGCGGACCACTGCTCGTCATCGCCGGTGCCGGCTCGGGTAAGACCCGAGTGCTAACACGACGCATTGCGCACTTGCTCGCGACCGGTGACGCGCGGCCCTTCGAGATCATGGCCATCACCTTTACCAACAAGGCCGCCGACGAGATGCGCCGACGTGTGGTCGATCTCGTGGGCAGCGAAGCCGACCAGATGTGGGTCTCGACCTTTCACTCGGCGTGCTTGCGAATGTTGCGCAGTCACGCCGACGTGCTCGGCTACGAGCGGGGCTTTACCATCTATGACGCCGGCGACGCCGAGACGGCCGTCGAGCGGATCATGAAAGAACAGAACTTCGACACCAAGCGGCTCAGCCCGCGCAGTGTCGCTGCGGCGATCTCGGCCGCGAAAAACGAGATGCTCTCGCCGGGGGTCTACCTCGACGCCTACGGCGAAGACCCCCAGCGTCGGCGCATCGCCCAGATCTACGTGCTCTACGCCCAGCGCCTGCGCACGGCCAACGCGATGGACTTTGACGATCTGCTGGTCAATGCGGTAGCCATGATGAAGGCCGACGAGCACGTGCTGCGCTCGTACCAAGAGCGCTTTAAGTACCTGTTGGTGGATGAGTTCCAAGACACCAATGGCGTGCAGAACGAACTGGTGATGATGCTCGCCGCCGAGCACCGCAACTTGTGCGTGGTGGGCGACTCGGACCAGTCGATTTACCGCTTTCGAGCGGCCGACGTGCGCAACATCTTGCAGTTCGAGCTTCGCTTTCCCGACGCGCAGGTAATCTTGCTCGAGCAGAACTTTCGCTCCACCCAGACGATCCTCGACGCCGCCAATGCGGTCATCGCGAAAAACGCCAGTCGCCACGCGAAGAACCTCTTCACCGACGGCGACCAGGGCGAGAAGATTCGCCTCTATCGGGCGGGCGACGAGTACGACGAAGGTCGCTGGGTGGCGAGTGAACTGAGGCGCCTGCGTAGTGAGCACGGGCTCAGTTGGAACGAGATGGCGGTGTTTTATCGCACCAACGCCCAGAGCCGGGTGTTGGAAGAAGAGATGCTGCGTGCCAACGTGCCCTACCGGGTGATCTCGGGCATGCGCTTTTACGACCGTAAGGAGATCAAGAACGCCCTCGCTTACGCCCGGCTCATCGTCAATCCCCGCGACGAGGCCTCAGCCCGGCGGGTGATCAACGAGCCCAAGCGCGGCGTCGGCGAGGCGGCCCAGGCCAAACTCGGCGCCTACGCGGCCGAACACGGCCTCTCCTTCGCTGAAGCGACCCACTACGGCGCCGGCGCCGGACTGAGCGGTCGCGCCCTCGCGGGAGCGGCGAAGTTCTCCTTCATGCTCGATGAGCTGCGGGCGCTGTCGAACGATTTAAGCCCAAGGGAGATCATCGACGCCATCGTGCGTGAGTCGGGCATGGGTGACGCGCTGCGCGCCGAAGACTCCGACGAGGCGTACTCACGACTCGAGAACTTGGGCGAGCTCGCCTCGGCCGCCGCGCAGTACGACACGATCATGGACTTCGTCGAGCGAATGGCTCTCGTTGCCGACTCCGATCAACTCGACAGCGGCGAGGGGGCGATCTCACTGATGACCTTGCATGTCGCCAAGGGCCTGGAGTATCCCGCCGTCGTGGTCACGGGACTCGAAGAGACCATCTTTCCTCACCGGCGCGCGCTCTCCGATGACGCGGAACTAGAAGAAGAGCGGCGGCTGTGTTACGTCGGCATCACGCGCGCGATGCGCCATCTGATATTGACCCACGCCTGGAGTCGAACGATGTGGGGTCATCGCGTTGAAGCGATCGCCAGTCGGTTCCTTCAAGAGATACCTTCTGAGCTCGTCACCGATCTCTCCTCCACGTTGCCGACGCGACGATCGAGTTTCTCGTTGGAAGACGACGGCTTCGTCGGACGCACGACGGAGTTCACCGAAGGTCTCGCCTTTGGCACCGGGTCCGCGCCGCCGGTGCGATCCACCGGTGCGGAGAAGTTGGGTCTCGAAGTGGGTGAGCGCGTGGTGCACGATCGCTTCGGCGAAGGCGTCGTGGTGCGCGTCGAGGGCGAAGGCTCGCACGCCCGAGCCGCCGTCAACTTTGACGAGCACGGCACGAAGCATCTGGTGCTCGCCATGACGCCGTTGCAACGGGTAAATCGTTCCTAAGAATTGGTGACCCCCTAGGAGGTGTCGCCAGCGAGGTGCGAGACTGGTACTCCATGACGCCCTTTCGGCACGCCTATCGACCCCCGGCGGCACCGAGCGCGGCGCGTCATCCGACGTTCGTGTACTGGCGTCGGCGGGTGCTCGTGGCGTTGTTGGTCACCGTTATCGTCGTCGTGGGCTATCTCGGGATCTCGCTCGGTTTCGCGCTGACCAATCAGTCCTACGGCGTCTCGTCTCAGGCGCGAATCGCCGAGTGGGGCCGCCAGCACGGCCTGGGCAGCGTGGTCACGTGGGCCGAGAGCGAGTACTACCGGCTCCATCCGGCCAAGGTGGGTGGCACGCCGCCCTTGAGCGCTTTTGGCTCGGGCCCGACGACCATCAAGAACGCCAAGGGTGCCCACCTGCGCGCGCCCACCACGATCGCCACGCCCGCNNGCGACGCCGTTGCCAGGTGAAGGGGTCTGGCATATTGTCGGACGCCGGACGGCTACGGGTCTGCCGACGACGTACGAAGCCTTCGTGCGGCCCGACGCGGTGCACACGAGTTACGTGGTGGGCGTGGTGTGGATGGACCCGACGCTCTTACAGGCGCAGCTCTACTCGGGTTCGTCAATCCCCGGCGGAGGGCCGTATCCGTACGGCGCCCCGATCAGCGCGAAGAGCTCGAGGACGCTCGTCGACGCGTTCAACGCCGGCTTCTTAGTGCAAGACGACAACGGCGGTTACTACACCGACGGCCAGACCGTGATTCCGCTTCGAAAGGGTGCGGCCTCGGCGGTGATCTATAAGGACGGCACGATGACCGTGGGGAAGTGGGGACGCGACGTGACGATGTCGAACCAGATCGCCTCGGTTCGCCAGAACCTGGACCTCATCGTCGATAACGGTCAGCCCGTTGTGGGACTGTCTGACGCCAATAGCGCGCAGTGGGGCTTGACGCTCGGGGGTGCCTTCAACGTGTGGCGATCGGGTCTGGGCGTTACGAAAGACGGCGCGCTGGTCTNNGACCGTCACGGCAACCTGATCTACGCCGCCGGCGAAGATCAGAGCGTGGGCAGCCTGGCCGACACGTTCGCCCACGCCGGCGCCGTTCGTGCGATGGAGCTCGACATCAACTCGGACTGGGTCCAGTACTCAGTCTTCAATAGCAAAGGGAATTCACCGATCAACGGCGCCAACGGAACCAGCCTGTTGAGTTCAATGCTCGGTACGCCGTCGCGCTACTTCGAGTCGTATTGGACCCGGGACTTCTTTACGATGTCGCTGCGCCCTCCTGAGACCGGTACGTCGTCGTCGACCACGACGACGACACCTAAGGGTTGAAAACTTCTTAGCGGTCGGCCAGTTCTCGCCAGATCGGCGTTGGCAGATGGCGTACGAGGAAAAAGACATAACGCAGGACGGGTGGGCTCCAGATGACCAAGTCGTTGCTCGCGAGGCCGCGCATCACGTTTTCGGCCACTTCGTTAGCCCCGGTGGTAAACGGCGGTTCGGCCACGCCCACGGTCATCTTGGTTCGCACGACGGCGGGACGGAGCAGCTGCAACTTCACTCCGGTGCCCTCTAAGGATTGTGCGAGACCAACGCACAACTGGTCGAGTCCGGCCTTGGCGCCCGAGTAGAGGTAGGCGTTCGGTCGAATCCGTATCGCCGCGGCCGAACTCATGACGAGAATACGACCGCTGCCTTGAGCGACGAGGCGCCGGCGTATCTCAGCCAGCGCCGCGACCGGCCATGTGACGTTCACTGTTATCAAGCGCGCCGCGGCGACGGCGTCGTCTTCGTCGGCTTTTTGATCGCCGAGCAGGCCCACGGAGATAACTACCAGATCGATCTGATCGCCGACCTTTTCGAACGCGTCGGCAACGGTGCGCGCGGCGTTAGCGGGCTCTACGGCGTCGAAAAGTACCGTGTCGGTTTTGGTGGCGCCGTACTCTTGCGCTTCTATGGCCGCCACGTCCAGGAGTGCTTGATTGCGCCCGGCCAGGATCACTGTGTGCGCGCGAGCCGCGCAGAGCTTCTTGGTGATCGCGCGCGCGATGTCGGAACTGCCACCAAAGACCACGACGTTCTGCGGTTGACCAAAGGCGTTCTCCATAGTCACTTGCCTACTAGACCGAGCCGTCGGGCGAGGTCGCTCGTCAGCTGGTCCTTCGGATCGATGCGCGACTTGATTTGTAGAAACTCATCGAGCCGCGGGTACATGAGACCCATGTGATGGGCACTGAGGCGCGCGTCCTTGGCGAAGTAGACCCGTCCCTTCGCGGTCGCCACCAATCCATCAAGGTCATCGAGCACGCCGGGCAGTGATGGCGAGCCGACGGGCAGATCGAACGACAACGTCCAACCCGCCAGTGGAAACGACAGGGGCGCCGGGTTACCCGGACCGAAGCGTTTCAATACCGCGAGAAAACTCGTAAGGCGCGACTCGGCGAGTCGTTCGATTACCTCGACAACGCTCGCGCTCGCGTTGTCGGGTACGCAGAAGTGGTACTGCACGAAGCCCCGGGGACCGTAGAGGCGGTTCCAGTGGCCCACGGTGTCGAGAGGGTGAAAGTAGGCAGCGAGCGACTGCGCTTCTCCGACCTCGTGTCGAGAGGCCGAGCGATACCAGAATTCGTCAAAGGTCCTCACGCTCCAGCGATTCACGCATCCGCGCGGCGCCACGAAGGGAACCGAGAGTGATCGAGTTCGCGGTCCCTTCAATGAGACGCGTTCGACATCGGCGTGCTTGGCGTGGCTGCCCCGGGTCAAGATGGCTCGGCCCCGGCGGGCACCACGAGCCATCGTGTCGACCCACGCCAGCGAGTAGCGATAACCGGCGTCACCGACGACCATCGCCTCCATCACGCTCTCGAGATCGCTGAAGCGCTCCGTGTCGACCAGCATTTGATTGGTCTCAATCGGCAACATCTGCAGCGTGAGTGACGTCACGACACCAGTGAGTCCCATGGCGCCCATCGTCGCCCAGAAGAGATCGGGGTCCCGCGTGGGAGAGAGCGTGAAGGCGCCGATCGGCGTGACGAGTCGCATTGACAGCACGTGACTCGCGAAGGAGCCGTCGACGTGATGGTTCTTGCCGTGCACGTCGGCGGCGATGGCGCCGCCGACCGTGACCTGGCGGGTGCCGGGGGACACCGGGATGAACCAACCCGATTGAAGCCCGACACGCAGCAGGGCATCGAGGCTCACCCCCGCATCGACCTCGACGTCGCCTGACTCGGGGTCTATCTGACCGATGCGGCCGAGGTTCCGTGTGTCGACGACGACGCCCCCCGCGCTCTGGGCGGCGTCCCCGTAGCTGCGTCCGAGGCCTCGAGGGATCACGCCGCCCCGGCCGGTGTGACCATCAGGGCCAGCCCCCTGCCCCCGGGCGTCGAACACTCCCAGAAGGGCGGCCACCTCGTCGGGGCCGCGGGGAGCAACCACGTGAGCCGTGGTCGGCGCCGTCCGTCCCCAACCACGCAGGAGGCGTGCTTCGGCGGGGGTTGGCTCCTCGGAGCGGTGGTTGTTGGTCTCGAGGGCCGGCTCGGGCCTCAACCCAACGATGTCGCCGCCGGATACCCCAGGAGCTGTGGCCTTCACCCGTAGAGACCGACCGTGAACAGCACCAGCCACGCTAGGCCGAGCACCCCCAGAAGCCGGTCGTGGAACACCAATGTCTCGGGAGCTCCTCCCTTGCCTGCGTCGAGAAGTTGGAGGACATAGAGCACTCCGATCACCACCGGTACCACGGTGAGGCCGATCAGGGCCGAACGGTGCCCCGAGCGCGATACCAAGCCGGTGCGGTCCAAGGCCCAGAGGCAGTAGGCGGTCACGGTGACGGTGGCCGTCATGGTTAAGGCGGATCGCAGGAACGTCGTCGTGTATTGACCTAGGGCGTCGCGGTGGTGGGCGCGAAGCTCACCCAGATCGTGGTGCTCTGCTGTCCTCTTGCCGACGGTCATGAACAACGCACCGAAAGACGTCACCACGAGGAACCAGTTCGAGAGGGGCACGTGCGTCGCGACACCCCCTGCGATGGCCCGCAGCACGAACCCTGCGGCGACAGCTGCCAGTTCGATCACCGCGATGTGCTTGAGCCACAATGAGTACGAGACGCTGACGGCGACGTAGGCGCCGATCACCAGAGCCAGCTCCCAGCCCGCATCCAACCACCCTGCCGTCACGGCCAGGGCCATGAGTGTGACTCCGGTGGTCACCGCAATCCGCGGCGAGAGCTTGCCCGACGCCACCGGCCGGTTCCGCTTCCGTGGGTGGTTGCGATCGCTTTCCGCGTCGAGGCAATCGTTCACCAGATAGGTTCCCGAGGCAGCGGCGCAGAACGCTGCGAACGCCCCCGCTGCGGCCAACACCTTCGAGGGCTCATGGAGGACTCCCGCCGCCGCCGGGGCTACGAAGACCAAGATGTTCTTGATCCACTGGAGCGGACGAGCGCCGCGCAGCAGGCTCCGGCCGGTCGGCCACCGAGCACCGGAGTTGGAGGGTATGGAGCCGGTCGAGGGGGACTCGTCGCCGAATGCACCCGCGGCAGACTCAACGGACGGGTGAGCTACCACAGGGCGACGGTAGCAATCCGACCCCCTCGAGCGGGCCACCGACGCTCATGGAAATCTCAGACTCCGCGAACCGCTGCCGGGTGGCTTACTGACATCGGGCTTCCCCCGAGCCCAGCGTGGAGACTCACGACGCAGTCAACACTCGCCCACCGCTCTCTCGGATCAGGATTTCGCTCCGACCCAGCGTGATCCTCGCCTGCATGGCGTGGCCGGTGCATCACCTTGTCGCCGATTGGACTGTCTTCGGACCCGCCATCGTCGTCGCCGCAGGAGATCGCGGTCGTCACCGGCAACGTCGTCGCGCCGGTGACTCGAGCGCAGAAGAGGTCCTTCTCGATGAGCAACTCTGCCCAGCGTTCGCCGAATACCAGTCACCCGGGCATCGCCCCGCCCGCCACGATCAGCTCTCAGCGACTCCTCAGGCAAGGGATCACTGCCAAAAGTGCTGGTCACCCGCTCCTTTTTCCCCGAAGTCGGGACCCACGCGGGACCCGAGCCCCTGCTCTTAGCTCGGTCTTACCGCCGTCCGCGACCATCGAGGGTAATGAGCTTTGTCACTGTGCCTCCCCCTGGTACCACCCACCGCCACGACGCTGCTGGCCGCGACCGCGCTGTTCTTGGTGTCCGTCGAGTGAGTGCAATGATGGCTGCCGCTGCTGCTGTCGCCACCGGCGTCCTCATCGGCGTAGCTGCCCACGACACGCCCGCCCACCACGCGGCTTCCCCCTCGAGTGCCGGGCAGGGCAACGGAGCGTCCGGCGGAGGCGGTCAGTCCGGCTCCATTTCTTCGAATCCATCGGGGTCGAGCGCTCCCTCGTCTGCGGCCTCGGGCGGAACGTTCTCCCAGGCTCCGTCTACTCCTGTCCCGACCAGTCAAACCCCGCAGGTCGTTACGGGCCAGACGTGACCGAGGTCGGGTTCACCACCTGGAACGTCTGGGGAACGACGGTCGCGATCGGCACCGAACCGTCGAGCGAAGCGCTACCGGCCGAAGCGATCGTCCGGCGGGAGATCGCATCGTTCGACGCGGCATGCAACCGGTTCCGGCCGGACTCAGAGCTGAGCCGCGTCAACGGGGCCCGGGGCGAACGGGTCGTCGTGAGCTCGCTCTTTGTCCATGCCTTGCAGGTGGCGCTCGACGCGGCGGAGCGCAGCGGCGGCGCGGTCGACCCCACGGTCGGAAACGCTCTCGAGGCGCTCGGCTATGACCGCGACTACGACGTGATCGCCGCCGATGAGCCCTCCACCCCGCTCTCGGGCGCCCCGGCAGCGGTCGCTGGGTGGCGCAGTGTGACACTCGATCCAGTGGCCCGCACCGTGCAGCTCCCCCCTGGGGTCCACCTCGACCTCGGCGCCACCGCCAAGGCGCTGTGCGTGGACATGGCGGCGACCGCGGTCAGCCGTCAACTCGGAGTCGGGGTGTTAGTCGACGTCGGCGGCGACCTGGCCATGTCCGGGGCGCCCCCGGCCGACGGTTGGCGTGTATCGGTGATGGAGAACTCCCGCACGCCAGACCTCTCCGACGACTGCGTCGTCGCTGTCCGTGGGGGCGGCANNCCAGCTCCGGCACGAGCGCTCGGATCTGGTCGCGCTCGGGTCGGTCGTTTCACCACATCATCGACCCGCGCACCGGATGGCCCAGCTGGCCGGTGTGGTCACTTGTCACGGTTGCCGCCGGCTCGTGTGTCGACGCCAACGTTGCCTCGACGGCAGCGGTGGTGTGGGGCGAGGATGGCCCGTTCGAGCTGGCTCAGCTTGGTCTCGCGGGGCGCCTTGTCCACCGCGACGGCTCGGTCATGACGGTGGGCGGGTGGCCGGACGCCGCGCCGGCCCCCGCTATTGAGAAGCGAGGCGCTTGATGCTCGCCTCCACGTCGCCCGTGTTGTGGTATGCGACCAGGGCGACGGGCACGGTCGCAATGGTGCTGCTCACTGCGACAGTCATCCTCGGGATCTTGACCACCACGCGTGCGGCGACCTCCGCCGTTCCCCGGTTCGCCATCAGCGATCTTCACCGCCGGATCGCTCTATTGTCCGTTGTCTTCCTCGGCCTGCACATTCTCACCGCGGTCATCGATACCTATGTGCCGATTGGCTGGGCGGCCGCTGTCGTACCCTTCACCTCGACCTACCGTCCTTTTTGGATCGGACTCGGCGCAATCGCCTTTGACCTTTTGCTCGCGGTCATAGCAACGAGCCTGCTGCGCCAGCGGATCAGCGTGCGGGCGTTCCGGGGGGTGCATTGGCTGGTCTATGCCTCGTGGCCGGTGGCCATGATCCACGGGATCGGTACCGGCACCGACCTGCGGTTCGGCTGGATGCAGATTCTCGTCGCAGCCTGCATTGTCTCGGTATTGGCGGCTCTGGCTTGGCGGATCCGNNCGCCGCCCGCCCCGAAGTGCGCCGTGTCAGCCGGGCTGAGCCGAGGGAGACCCGTTCATGACCACCCTCGAGGCATCGCCCGTGACCATCCGACTGCTGAGCGGAATCACCGACCCCGCCGACCGGCTCGACCTCAACGGGCACGAGGCGGTCCACGGCTCGCTCCGGTTGCCGGGGCGCCGGGACGCCGGCT
>PKWA01000082.1 GCA_003131665.1 Acidimicrobiaceae bacterium | reverse complement strand
AGTGTGCGCCACCATTCGGTGATCCGGTCGCACGGAGCGCCCGTCGACGTGCCAGGTTCGCCGGAGAATCTCCACGGACTCCTCTAAGCCAAATGAGTGTTGGCTCAGCGCCTCGCGCACTAATTGAACCTGCGTAATGGTCGGCAGATAAGTCAAGAAAATGCCGCCGGGTCGCAACGCTCTCTCGGCGTGCTTCACGACATCCCACGGTTCGGGCATGTCCAAAATCACTCGGTCGAGATCGACCTCGTCGATGCCCTCAGTGACGTCACGGATCTTGACGTCGTACTCCACATGCTCACCTAACATGTCGCGGACGTTTTTTATCGCGTGCTGAGCGAAGTCCTCGCGAATTTCGTAGGCAGTGATCAACGCACCGGCTCGCAGCAGGGTCATCGACAGCGCACCAGAGCCCACGCCGGCTTCGAGCACCCGCATGCCCGGACCGATGTCCGCCTGCATCAAAATCGCGCCCAAGTCCTTGGGATAGATGACCTGGGCGCCGCGCGGCATCTTGAGCACCACGTCAGCGAGCGTGGGGCGCAGTACCAAAAAGGACCTCTCGGTGCTGGATTTGATAGACGAGCCCTCGAGAGATCCAATGACGTCGTCGTGTTGGACAATGCCCGCGTGCGTGTGGAAGGCCGATCCCTCCTTGAGGGTGACCAGGTAGCGGCGGTCCTTCGCGTCGATGAGCATCACGCGCTCGCCAATCGAGAGCGAAGCCTCGGTCACGTGCTCTCGCGCCTGGTCGACGTACCCGCCTTCGCGGCCCGTCGGTCTATGAATCGAAAGAGCACGATAGCCAGGGCCATGGACAGCCACTTCGAGGACCGCTGTGCCCAAGCTCGTCCCAACGTCGCGGCTACGGCGACACGAAAGATGCGACGAAGCACTTAGGACTTCTTACGAGAGCGTCGTCCGCGTATCCAACCCCACAGGTAACCCGAGAGGACTCCGCTCAGTCCAGCGGCGGCGGCGGCCGGCTTGCTTGACGTGATCGAGGCGCCCAACTGAGTACGTGCCGGCAGCAGGGATCGAAGCGAGGCCTCTAGTTCGCAGCGCGTCTGGGCGTGCTCACTCACTTCGTGACCTTGAGTCGACGCTTAGCCGTTCCGCTCGCGATCCGCCACGCCGTCAAGGCGATCACGAGCAACGCGAGTGCCGCCACCATCAGATAGGGCAGCCACGACAGCGAGCCGTCGAGGACCGGAAACTGCCACTGTAAGTATCTCAGGGCACCGATGAGCAAAAAGACGTAGCCGAAGCCCACGAAAACACTGCCCAAGGTCCCGTACGCGAGAAACCTACCGAGATCTTTTATGGGCTTGACGGTCTCTTCCTTGACGTACCGAATCGCGATTTCGCGAAGTTCGTCAAAGTCACGCTTCAGTGACGCTCCTCGCAGGAACTTACGCCACGACCAGTTCTTCACGAACCAAGCCTACTCAGTGCGCGCTTTTAGAAGGTACGTGGAACTCGCCGTCGCCACGAGACGTTGCTCTGAGTCGTGGATCTTCGCTTCGAGAAACGAGATGACTTTTCCAGGCTTGAGCACCGTGGCCACACATGTCAAGAGTTCTCCTCGCTTGACCGAGCGTAAGAACGAGACCTTCATCTCGGTGTTCGCTACCACCGCCGAACGGTCTCCTATCACGGTGATCGCCGAGGCACCCATGGCCGAGTCGAGCATGGCCGCCAAGAAGCCGCCCTGCACCACGCCCGCCGGATTCAAAAATCGATCGTCGACTCGGGCCTGCCACACTGTTCGACCCGGTTCCGACTTATCCACGCAGGTCATCCCGAGGGTCAAATCACAGTTCGGGGGAATCTGCAGCGCCACGTGGCGAGGTTACTCGTGAGCGAAACCGATAAGCGTTTCGCTATTAGTGGGTAAACAGTTTCCAGTTTCCCTCGGTAAGGACTTCCAACCCAGTTCGCACATGGGGGTGGAGGCCTGTCCGTTGATGAATCGCCACGCCAGGTCAAATCTCCCGGAAGCGTACGTCGCGGTGGGAATGCACAGGGCGCTGCACTCGCCAATCGGTTTGCCTAAGAGGTCGACGAGCGCGTCGTGGATGCTCGGATTCTTGATGCCAGCTGACGTGAGAAGGAGCCTCATGGCGCCTTTCCTTGGTTAACTCGCCGAACCGCTCGGTGAGCCTATCTCGCAACCTGAAGTGACCCACGACCATCGAGCGAGACGTATTCAGTACTCTTCTAGGCATGGCTGACGATCTCTATCCGGGCGCCAGCGCCCTCGAGGGTCGCACGATCCGAGAGATTGTGGCAGTCGCCATGGACGCGCCAGCCAAAGCCAAGTCCGGTCACAGCGGTACCGCGATGGCGTTGGCGCCACTGGGTGTCATGCTCTGGGCGCGAATCATGCGCCACGATCCCACGGACCCTCTGTGGAGCGACCGCGACCGCTTCATTCTCAGCTGCGGTCATGCCTCAATTCTCCAATACGGCCTCGCGCACGAGTTCGGTTACGACCTCAGTGTCGATGACCTGAAACAGTTTCGTCAAGCTCACTCGAGAACACCGGGCCACCCCGAACGCGGAGTCGCGCCAACGGTCGAAGTGACGACCGGTCCCCTGGGCCAAGGTGTCGCCAACGGGGTTGGCATGGCCCTCGCGGAACGGATCCTGCGAGCCGACTACGGCGACGCGCTCGTGAACCACCGAACGTGGGTCTTTGCCAGTGACGGCTGTCTAGAAGAAGGCATCAGTCACGAGGCGGCGTCGCTGGCGGGCTCGCTCGGACTCGACCGTTTGACGGTGTTCTACGACGACAATCACATCACCATCGATGGACCAACCGAACTCGCTCTGCACGATAACCCGGCCGAACGATTCGCGGCCTACGGATGGCACGTAGTGAATGTCGGCGAACACGCCAACGAACTCGACGTGCTCGAAGCGGCCGTGCGCTCCGCGATCGCCGNNCGAGATGATGGACCGCAAAGAGGCGCACGGCTCACCCTTCAGCGCCGAGGCCATCACGGCGGCCAAGAAGATCCTGGGCGTTCCCGATGAGCCATTCGTTTTTGACCCCACACTCCCCCCCGAGTTAGTCGAACTGTTGTCGCCGCTTCGCGACGAACGCCTCGCCTGGGAGAAACGGGTCGTCGCAGCGGGCGCCACGGNNCAACTCCTCGAGCAACTCAACAGCAACGGTGTGGCGCATGTCGTCACGAAGCCCGAGCCATTCGCGCCCAACTCTCAGATGGCCACTCGACGGGCTCTGCAACGCGCCATGGACACGTTCGCCTCTCAGACCCGGGGCCTCACGGCGGTATCGGCCGACCTCACCGACAATACGGGGGTCGAGCTCAAGTATTCGGGGCCCCAGGGTGCCACCACCCCCGGGGGCCGACAGATCCACTACGGCATTCGTGAACACGCCATGAGCGCGATCCTGGTGGGTCAAGCGCACCACGGCGGGTTTCGTCCCGCGGGCTCCACGTTCTTTGTCTTTAACGACTACGCACGCCCGGCCGTTCGCTTGGCCTCGTTGAGTCACGCCGGCGTGCTCTTTGTCTACACTCACGATTCGGTGGGCGTCGGCGAAGATGGACCCACCCACCAACCGATCGAGCATCTCATGGCGCTTCGTGCCATGCCAAATATTCATGTCGTTCGACCGAGTGACGCCAATGAGACGCTGGACTTGGTGGAGCAGTTTTTGAGTGCCAAAGAGCCATCGACGACGGCCCTCATCCTCTCGCGCCAGGACATGCCGGTTTTCAACGCAGCCGACGGCGCGGCCAGCGCCAGGGGCGCACGTCGCGGTGGCTACGTGATCCGCGAACACGGTGACGCCGTCTTCACCCTGGTCGCCACGGGCTCTGAAGTGGCCCTCGCGCTCAGCGCGGCCGACGAACTCGCCGCCAAGGGCCTCGTGACGCGCGTCGTGGCGATGCCGTGTTGGCGCTGTTTTGACGCTCAGCCTCGGGAGTACCGAGACCAGGTGCTACGCCGTTCGACGCCGTCGGTGGCATTGGAGGCCGGCGCCACGCTGGGCTGGGCCAACTACGTGGACGACGCCATTGGTATCAACACCTTCGGCATGTCGGCGCCGGGTAAGGAAGTCTTCGCGTACTTCGACATCGTGCCCGACACGGTCGTACGCCACGTCGAAGCAGTATTGGCGGAGGGCCGATGACGAAGCTCGATGAACTGTACGGAGACTACGGCCAGAGCCCGTGGATCGACAACATCCGCCGCGACTGGTTGAACGACGGAACGCTCGCCCAGTACGTCACCGAGGGCGTACGAGGGGTCACCTCGAACCCCTCGATTTTCGCTAAAGCCCTAGCGACCTCTTCGGCGTACGATTCCTTCGTCGCGGCGTCAAGTGATAGCAATCCCGAGGACCTCTTCGAGTCCTTGGCCGTGGCGGATGTGCGTGACGCGTGCGACGTGTTGGCGCCGGTGCACGCGAGCTCTCAGGTCGAGTTTGCCAACGGCGCGCGTCGCTACCTCGATGGCTTCGTCTCGTTGGAGGTGTCGCCACGACTGGCCCGCGACACCGAGACGACCATTACCGCGGCCCATCGACTGGCCCAACGGGTCGATCGTTCGAACGTCATGATCAAGATCCCAGCCACCAAAGAGGGCTTGCCGGCGATTCGCGCGGTATTGGGCGCAGGCATCAACGTCAACGTGACCCTGATCTTCTCCCTGGCGCGCTACGGCGAGGTCATCACTGCGTGGTCGCAGGGACTGAGCGATGCCTACGACGCGGGCCACGACCTGGGAGCCATCGCCAGTGTCGCCTCGTTTTTTGTGTCGCGGGTCGACGTGGCCGTGGACGCCTTGTTGCCCGAGGGCGACCCGCGGCGCGGCACCACCGCCGATGCCCAAGTCGCCGCGGCCTACGAGCTCTATCGAGGTCGCATGAAGAGCGATGAGGTGACGTCACTCTTAAGTCGAGGGGCGCAAGTGCAACGACCGCTGTGGGCGTCCACTTCGACCAAGAATCCCAGCTACGACGATCTGTTGTACGTGAACAACATCGTCGCCGATGAAACCGTCAACACGATGCCTGACGCCACCTTGGCGGCCGTGCTCGACCACGCGAACTTTTCTTCGTCAAAGTTGTTGGACGAAGACTCGTGCGCCACGTTGGCAAAAGTCTTAGAGGCGTTGTCACCCGACGTCTCACTTGACTCCGTGACCGATCAACTAGAGGTTGAGGGCGTCGCGGCCTTTGCGAAATCGTACGAAGAGTTGCTGGCGACGGTGGCTTCCAAGATGCACTTGGCAAAGTAATCGGTGAAGAGCACCCTTCGGGCCCTTTTCCCGCCAACGACTCGGAGATTTCGTCTGTTTCGGACGCTGAATTCTTTGAAATGGCGTCCTAGGATGCACCCATGACTACGTCGAACGGATTGGACACTCTCAACGATCTCCTGACTGCATCGGCCGCGTCCTTGGCCGAAGCGGCGTTCAACAGGGCGCGACAGTCTCACGGCTACGTCGTGACCTACTCGCCCAAGGTTTTCATTCCTTTGACGAAACTCTGTCGCGATCGCTGTGGGTACTGCACGTTCGCCCAGGCTCCGGCTCACGTTGCCTCGCCCTTTCTCAGTCTCGACGAGGTCATGGCCATCGCGCAGGCCGGGCGCGACGCCGGTTGTACCGAGGCACTTTTCACGCTCGGCGAGCGACCCGAACTGCGGTACGACGAGGCGGCACGATGGCTGGCCGCGCGGGGATATCACTCCACCGTTGACTACGTCGCCACCGCCGCACAGATGGTGCTCGAGGGGACGGGACTGTTGCCCCACGCGAACGCGGGCGCCCTGTATTTCCACGAACTCGAACAACTCCGTCAGGTGAGTGCTTCGCAGGGGATGATGCTCGAAGTGTTGGCCGAGGTTCCCGCCCACCGACTGGCGCCGGATAAAGAGCCGGGCCGTCGCCTGGACACGTTGCGCTGGGCGGGCGAGCTCAAAATTCCCTTCACGACCGGTTTGCTGGTGGGCATCGGCGAATCCCGTGAAGACCGTCTGGTGACGCTTCGAGCGATTGTCGACGCGCACGAGGAGTTCGGCCACGTCCAAGAAGTCATCATTCAGAACTTCCTGCCTAAACCTCGCACCGCGATGGCGTCATCTCCCCCAGCCAGCGACGAGGAGTTCCATTGGACCATCGCTGTCGCTCGACTCACGTTGCCCGACGACATTCATCTTCAAGCGCCACCCAACCTCAGCGACGATCCCGCACGACTGCTCGACTTTGGTATTGACGACTTCGGAGGAATCTCACCGGTCACGGCCGATCACGTCAATCCTGAAAGGGCGTGGCCGGCAGTAGCGACGCTCTCGCAACAGTGTGATCTTCGCGGTTTTCAACTCACCCCGCGACTGACGACCTACCCAGAGTTTTTGGGCGAACGAGTGGACTTTCTCGACGAGAAGGTCCGACCTTTCGTGCTCGCACAGTCAGATGCCCATTCGCTGGCTCGTAACGACGGCTGGTACTCGGGCTCTGATCACACTCCCCCGTCGCCACCGACGTCCCTGGCGAGAACGTCCGAGATCGGTGCGCTCCTCGCCCGCTACGAACCGGGCTATGAGTTCAACACCAGCGAACTCGTCGCTCTCTTTCACGCGCGCGGAGCGGATTTCAACGCGGTCGTGAGTGTGGCCGACGAACTCCGCCAAGAACTCGTGGGCGACGCGGTCAGCTTCGTCATCAATCGCAACATCAACTACACCAACGTCTGTACCTTCAAGTGCCGATTCTGCGCCTTTTCCAAGGGCCCGCTCTCGCTGAATCTCCGGGGCGACCCCTACCTGTTGACCCTGGAGGAGATCAGCGAGAGGGTACGCGAGGCCGAGGCGCGAGGCGCCACCGAGGTCTGTCTCCAAGGCGGAATCCATCCGAACTTTGATGGTGATTACTACATCGACGTGGTCGCCGCCGTGAAGGCCGGTTCGCCGACCATTCATATTCACGCCTTTAGCGCGCTGGAGGTCTTTGAAGGCGCTCGCCGTTCGGGCCAAGACCTCGCCACCTACCTCACTCGATTGAAGGACGCGGGGCTTAAGACGTTGCCGGGCACCGCGGCCGAGATTCTCGATGATCGAATCCGGGCGATTCTCTGTCCCGACAAGATCAACAGTGATCAGTGGCTCGAAGTGCACCGCACCGCGCACGGCGTTGGCCTTCGCTCGAACATCACGATCATGTTCGGCGCGGTCGAAAGCCCCGAGAGCTGGGCGACGCACCTGATTCGAACTCGTGATCTACAAAGAGAGACCGGCGGTTTCACTGAATTCGTCCCCCTGCCGTTCGTCCATATGGCGACGCCCTTGTTCTTGAAAGGCCGATCGCGAAAGGGGCCGACGTTTCGAGAGGCAGTACTGATGCATGCCGTCGCTCGCATGCATTACGCAACGCTGATCAACAATATTCAAGTCAGCTGGGTAAAAATGGGCGTGGAAGGCTCGAGACGCATCTTGTCCGCGGGCGCGAACGACCTCGGGGGCACGTTGATGGATGAGAACATCTCGCGCGCCGCCGGAGCCGTCCACGGACAAGGGATGGACGTCCAGTCGCTCGAGGATCTCGTGGCGCCGCTCGGGCGTCCCTTGCACCAACGAAGCACGCTGTATCAGACGCTGTAACGATGAGCACACTCATTGAAGCGCTCCTCGACGATATCGCCGAGGACACCACCATGTCGCCGGAGCGGCGTGATCTCTTGCGCGAGTTGCTCGCGCGCGTCGTCATGGTGGCCGAAGCCGATGCCCACACGAAAGATCTCCGCGTCGCCGTGCAGGCGATTGACGAACTGCTCGAGGCGTTCACCCTTTTCGACAAGTGGCGCGATCGCCCGAAGTTGACGGTCTTTGGCTCGGCGAGAACGAAACCGGGCAGCGAGCTCTACGAGATGACCGCTGAATTCACCCGTGCCATGACCGAGCGGGATTGGATCACCGTCTCGGGCGCCGGGCCGGGGATCATGGAGGCGTCGGCGAAGGGAGCCGGCAAGGAGCACACCCTTGGCGTGAACATCGAGCTCCCCTTCGAACAGAACGCCAACGCGTTCATTGACGTCTCGACGATGTTGGTAACGATGAAGTACTTCTTCACCCGCAAGGTCGCCCTCACTCGGCCTTCGAACGCCTTTGTCGTGCTGCCCGGAGGATTGGGCACTATGGATGAACTCTTCGAGGTCTTGACGTTGCTCGACACTGGGAAAACGACTCCCGCACCGGTCGTCCTGCTCGACACGCCTGACGGGTCGTTCTGGAAGCAGTGGATGACCTTTATTGACGAAGCCGTCGTTAACAACGACTACATCGGCACGAGCGACATGTGTCTGGTGCGCCTCGCGACGTCGATCACCGAAACCATCGATGAGATCGAACATTTCTACCTCAATTACGTGAGCTTTATCGCCGAAGGTGAGCGAGGTCAGCTTGTACTACGTCGTCCCCCGACGCCCGAGCAACTGGCCGATCTCCGAGCGGCCGTGCCGATGTTTGATGAGGGCTCGGGATACCAACTCAACGACGAGACGCTCTCGTTCAACTTTGATGGGCGAAACTTCGTCAACCTGCGCCTCGTCATTGACGAAGTGAACAACTGGTCCGGCTAGTCGTCTTCGCTTCGACGAAGAAGATGCTCGGCTTTTTGCAGGCTCCGGCGCACCTTCGAGAGTTGACGTTCCAACTCCTTGGCGCCTTCGGCCTCGTCGCTACGCAGTTGCGCTCGCACCGTCTCAAAGATGGCGTCGGCCACACGCTTCTCCAGGGCCCCCACCTCGTCGGCGAGATCGTCCAGCGACTCCACTAGTTGACGACCACGACCTCGAGGGTGCCCTCGGCGTACTGCGCGCGCAAGACCTTCTTGTCGAACTTACCCACGCTGGTCTTGGGCACGCTCTCGATGAAGCTCCAGCGTTCGGGCAGCCACCACTTGGCGACGCGTTCGGCGAGAAACTCCTTGAGCTCCTCGGCACTGACCGAGGCCCCCGGTTGCAGTACGACACAACAGAGTGGCCGTTCCTGCCACTTCTCGTCGGGCACCGCGACCACCGCCGCCTCGAAGACCGACGGGTGCTCCATGACGGCTAACTCAAGTTCGACGGAGCTGATCCATTCACCCCCGGACTTGATCACGTCCTTGGTGCGGTCGGTCACGGTCAAGTACCCTTCGCCGTCGAGAGTGCCGATGTCCCCCGTGCGCAACCAGCCATCTCGGAACTTTTCGGGATCGTCGACGCCAAAATACGAAGCGGTAACCCAGGGGCCGCGAATCTCGAACTCACCGATGGTCTTGCCATCGCGGGGCAAGACGGTCCCGTTGTCGTCCGTGATTCGCAGTTCCACACCCGCCACGATGCGCCCCGCCTTCACTCGGTACTCGATCTCGAGTTCCTTGGGCGTGCCCGCCGGAGGATTCGATACCGCGGCGAGGGGGCTGGTCTCGGTCATGCCCCAACCTTGGATCACGTCGATGCCGTATACGTCGCGAAAGGTCACGATCATGGAACGGGGCACCGCGGCACCACCCACCAGAATTGCGCGGAGACTCGAAAAATCGGTCTCGGGCGTCGACTCGGCCACGCGCAGCACGTCGTTCCACACGGTGGGTACGCCCAACGAGATCGTCGGGCGCAGTTCACGCACCATCTTGATAATCGGCGCGCCCTGAAGGTACATCTGGGGCATGATCAATTCGACGCCCGCGAAGAATGACGTAAAAACAGTCCCCCACGCATTGACGTGAAACATCGGCACGATCACGAGACATCGGTCCTTCTCACATAGCCCCACCGAGTTCGCTGCCGACTGGGCCATCGAGTGCAGCCAGGTCGAACGGTGCGAGTACACGACCCCTTTAGGATTGCCCGTCGTGCCCGAGGTATAACACATGATCGCCGCGTCGCGCTCGTCCAACACGGGCCACTCGTAACCGGGCCGCTCGGCACTGATGAGCGTCTCGTAGTCCAACGTCTCGCCTAGAAGGCCGCTCGGATCTTCGCCGTGCAAGATGATGGTCTTGACGAGTGGTATCTGATCGCGGACTTTGGCCAGCAACGTCGCCAGCGACGCGTCGACGATAAGAATCTCGTCCTCAGCGTGGTTGATGATGTACGCGAGCTGTTCGGGAAAAAGCCGAATATTCAAAGTGTGCAAGACCGCGCCCATGCTGGGCACCGCGAAGTAGGCCTCCATGTGCGCCTGGTTATTCCACATGAAGGTTCCCACGCGATCACCCGATCGCACTCCAAGTTTCGTGAGTGCGGCGGCGAGCTGTTCGGCCCGTTTGGCGATTTGGAGGAAGGTCGCTTCTTCAACGCCGTCGGGCGTGACGGTAAAGACTCTCTTCTCTGAGTAGATGGACTCGCCGTGGCGCATGATGCCACTAATCAGCAGTGGCGCGTCTTGCATCGTGCTCTTCATGGTCCCCCTCGAATCACCGTTGGCTCGATGCTACAAAACTTGGCTACGTCCGTGAACTACCACGAGAGCGCGTAGGGTTCGACCGGCGCCCCCAGGGGGCTCGGGCGCCCCGTGAAGTACTCGTCAATCGAGGCCGCGGCACTGCGGCCTTCGGCGATGGCCCAGACAATCAAGCTCTGGCCCCGCACGGCGTCACCACACGCAAAGACGGGACTCGAACCCGAAATCTCTCGAACGCGCCAGTCGCTGGTGACCGAAAGGGTGGAGCGTGAAGTTAGAAACTCCTTTTGGTTCAGTTCGAGATCGTCGAGCTCCGGACCCAGGAACCCTGCGGCAATCAGTACCAGATCGGCCGGAAAGGTCACCGTCTCATCCGAGAGATGGTCCCGCAGGACAATTGAGTCAACGTGGCCCTCACCGCGAAACTCCAGGGTCTCGGTTGAAAAGCGACGTTCGCCGCCCTCGTCGTGCGCGGACGATGTCTTAAAGATCCGGGCCATGGTGGGCCAGGGCTCTGCCGAAGGACGTTCCGAGGGCGGACGATCCATGATCTCGATCTGGGTCACCGACGCGGCGCCCTGGCGATGCACGGTGCCCAAACAGTCGGCGCCCGTGTCGCCGCCCCCGAGAATGATGACGCGGCAATCTCGCGCGCTCAGCACGGGCGCCGTGGCGGCGTTGACGGCCCGATTCGAACCTTCTAAGTACGTCATGGCGGGATAGACCCCTTCGAGGTCGGCGCCCGGCACGGGGACTAGTCGCGGACGCGTGGCGCCGAGAGCCAGAAGTACCGCATCGAACTCACCTTGCAGCGAGGCGAGGGGTGTACCGCTCTTACCTACGGTGACGCTGGTGAAGAATTCGACGCCGGCGGAGCGCATGACGTCGAGGCGCCGATCCAGGACCGACTTTTCCATTTTGAACTCCGGAATGCCGTAACGCAGCAGCCCGCCGATGGCGTCACTGCGCTCGAAGACGCTGACCGCGTGGCCGACACTTCTTAGCTGGGCCGCGGCCGCGAGACCGGCCGGTCCCGAGCCCACCACGGCCACCCGTCGGCCACTCTCGCGCGGCGTGGGACTTGACACCGCGAAGCCGTTCGAGAAAGCGTGTTCGGCGACCTCGTACTCGAGTCGCTCGATGGTAACGGGATCGCTCCCAATTCCTAAGACGCACGCGGACTCACACGGCGCGGGACAGAGCCGACCAGTGAACTCCGGGAAATTGTTCGTGCTAAAGAGTTGGTCGGCCGCCAGCGACCACTGGACGTGATGAATGCGACCGTTGAACTCGGGGATGCGGTTGCCCAGCGGGCAGCCCTGCATGCAAAAGGGGATGCCGCAGTCCATGCATCGCGCACCCTGCTCGGCGATCTCGTCGTCGCTCTGGGGTTGATAGACCTCGTGCCAGTCGCGCAGTCGAACGCTCACGGGCCGATACTTGGGGCCCTGTCGGGGATACTCGAGAAAGCCGGTGACTTTACCCACCTTTGGCCTCGTCTCGAATTCGTTGGTACTCCGAGGTTTCAATGCGCACAAAGTTCATCCGCTCGAGTCGCCAATCGTCGAGTATCCGGGCAGCTTTCTTAGAGCCGGTTTCTTCGCGGAACCTTTCGAGAAGCGAATACAGCCGCGCGTCGTCCTCGCTCTCTAAGAGCTCGATCTCGTAGACCCCGGCGCTCAAATGGTCGTGCACGCACTCGTCGGGATCATAAAGATAGAGCGTGCCGCCCGACATGCCCGCGGCCAGATTGCGCCCGACGTCGCCGAGGATGACCACGACGCCCCCGGTCATGTACTCGCCGGCGTGATCGCCCGTACCCTCCACGACAATGGTGGCGCCAGAATTGCGGACCGCGCAACGTTCGCCCACGACGCCACTGATGAAGATTTCGCCGCTCGTTGCGCCGTAGCCGATCACGTTGCCGGCGATGATGTTCTCGTCACTCGCAAAGGTGGCGTCGTCGTCGGGACGAATGACAATGCGTCCGCCCGACAGCCCTTTGCCGGCGTAGTCGTTCGTGTCGCCGCTCAGTCGCAGCGTCACCCCGGCCGGGATGAAGGCGCCGAGACTTTGGCCGGCGGAGCCCCGGAGATCGATTTGGACGTGGTCGTCGGGAAGCGTCCGCGCGCCCAACGCGCGGGTAATGGCACTGCCCGTCAAGGTACCCACGGCGCGATTGACGTTACGCACCGACGTGGCGTAGCGAAACGGCGTCCCCGTGGTCGCGGACTGCACCGCGTCACTAAGAAATGACCAGTCGAGCGCGCCGTCGAGTCCGTGGCCCTGCTTGACGCCCTGACGGCGTTGATCGGGTTCGACCAACACCAACAAGGCGCTCAGGTCAAGATCGTTCGTGGGATCGCCCAGCGGAGCCACGGCCAACTTCGACACGTCGCCAATCAGTTCGTCGAGAGTACGCGCGCCAAGCACGGCGAGATACTCGCGCACCTCTTGGGCGATGAATTCAAAGAAGTTCTCGACGAACTCCGGTTTGCCCGTAAAGCGCTCGCGCAGTTTCGGGTTCTGAGTGGCGATGCCGACGGGACAGGTGTCGAGGTGACATACCCGCATCATCACGCACCCCGACACGACGAGTGGCGCGGTCGCAAAGCCAAACTCCTCGGCCCCGAGCAGCGCCGCGATAATGACGTCACGTCCGGTCTTGAGCTGTCCGTCGGTCTGTAGAACCACGCGGCTACGTAGGCCATTGGCGGCGAGGGTCTGGTGCGTTTCGGCCAACCCCAACTCCCAGGGCGTACCGGCGTGTTTGAGCGAGGTCAACGGCGCCGCGCCGGTGCCCCCGTCGTGCCCCGAAATCAAGATGACGTCGGCGTGGGCCTTCGCCACGCCCGCGGCGATCGTGCCAACCCCTTGCTCGCTGACCAGCTTGACGTGCACGCGCGCTTCATCGTTGGCGCACTTCAAGTCATAGATGAGTTGCTTGAGATCTTCAATCGAGTAGATGTCGTGGTGCGGCGGCGGTGAGATGAGTCCCACGCCGGGCGTCGAATGACGGGTCTTGGCGATCCAGGTGTAGACCTTGGACCCCGGTAGCTGTCCACCTTCGCCGGGCTTGGCCCCTTGAGCGATCTTGATCTGTAGATCGTCGGCATTTACCAGATACCGACTGGTGACCCCGAAGCGCCCTGAGGCCACTTGCTTAATTGCCGAGCGGGCGTTCTCGCGAGGATTGGACGTGTCGAAGCGCTCCTCATCCTCTCCCCCTTCGCCCGTGTTGGATTTGGCGCCGAGTCGATTCATGGCCACGGCGAGGGTCGTGTGCGCCTCTTGGGAGATCGAACCGTAGGACATCGCGCCGCTGCTAAAGCGCTTGACGATTGACGCCACGCCTTCGACTTCCTCAAGTTTCAGAGGCGACGAACTCGGCACCAACGAAAGCAGCGAGCGCAGGGTCAGCTTGCCACTGCTCTGTTCGTCGACGAGCGTGGTGTACTCCTTAAAGAGGTCGAATCGCTTTTCGCGCGTGGCGTGTTGAAGTTTCTGGACCGTGCGGGGATTGAACAGATGAAGTTCGCCGTCGCGGCGCCACTGATACTCGCCGTGATTCGTGATCTCAACGCTCTCGCCCACCTCGGGCGCGAACGCGCTGGCGTGCCAGCGCAGGACGTCGCGAGCGAGATGTTCGAGAGTGGCGCCCCCGAGGCGAGAGCGAAAACCCGGAAAGTATCGGCTGAGAACGTCATCAGAGAGTCCAACCGGTTCGAAAAGTTGAGAGCCCACGTAGCTGGCGACCGTGCTGACGCCCATCTTGGACATGACCTTCACGACGCCTTTATTCAGCGTCTTTCCGTACTGGTAGCGGGCTTCAAAGGCGGTCAGTTCGTTCAATTCGCCCTCTTGCATCAAGGCATCGATCGACTCATAAGCGAGATACGGACATACCGCGGAGGCCCCAAAGCCGAGCAGCAGAGCTACGTGATGTACCTCACGTACGTCGCCGGCCTCAATAATGAGCGCCGCGTTCGTACGCAGGTGCTCAGCCACAAGCCGATGGTGCACCGCCGAGGTCAGCAAGAGACTCGGAATCGCCGCGTGCGTCGTGGACGTGCCGCGGTCGCTCAAGATCACGACGTTGACGCCCGCGCGGACCTGCTCGACTACCTCGTTCGACACCTCAGTAAGGGCGTGGGCGAGGCGCTCGGCGGCGCTCTGCGGGCCGTTGGCCGCGAAGAGCCCGTCAATGGCCGCGGTACGAAAGCCCTCGACACCGACCTGTTCGTCGATGTAGCGAATCTTGACGAGTTCCTGCACGCTCAAGACCGGTGACGCCAGCACAATCTGATGACAGTGCTCTTCGCTTTCACGAAGAAGGTTCTCTTCTCCTCCGATTACGACGCGCGTCGAGGTCACGAGCTCTTCGCGAATGGCGTCCAGTGGCGGATTGGTCACCTGAGCGAAGAGTTGGGTGAAGTAGTCAAAGATCGAACGCGGCATCGAAGAAAGCACTGGTAATCGGGTGTCCGAGCCCATCGAGCCAATGGGTTCCTCGCCCACCTGGGCCATGTGACGAATGATGAGACGCAAGTCCTCTTCGCTGTAGCCGAAACTCTTCTGTTGGCGAACGATCGAGTCGTGCTCGGGCGTCAGCGTCGCGGGTGAGTCGATTGCGTCAAGTGAGATCTGGTGACGTTCAAGCCATTCGGCGTACGGCGCCTGGGCCGCCAGCGTGGCCTTGAGCTCGTCATCTTCAATGACGCGGCCCTGTTCGACGTCAACCAAGAAGACTCGTCCCGGCTGCAGGCGCCCCTTTCGCTCGATATTGGAAGGCTCAATTGGTAAGACCCCGACTTCACTTGCGAGTATGACGCGTTGATCCTTCGTAATCCAGTATCGAGCGGGCCGCAGTCCGTTGCGATCGAGCACCGCACCGGCAACGTTCCCGTCGCAGAACGTCACCGACGCCGGACCGTCCCAGGGCTCCATCAGGCCCGCGTGATAGCGATAGAAAGCTCGTCGATCGGGACTCATGGCGCTGGAACGCTCCCACGCCTCGGGAATCATCATCAAAATCGCGTGGGGTAAGGACCGTCCAGAGTGAACCAGTAGCTCGACGACCTCGTCGAAACTGGCCGAGTCACTCATGTCCGGTGTAATGATCGGCGTGAGTTCACTGACGGGCAGCGGCAGTACATCACTCTCAATCGTGGTCTCTCGAGCGGTCATCCAATTCCGGTTTCCGCGAATCGTATTGATCTCGCCGTTGTGCGCGATATAGCGAAACGGTTGTGCGAGATCCCAGCGAGGCAACACGTTGGTAGAAAAGCGACTGTGCACGATCGCGATCGCCGATGTCACTCGTTCATCGCCGAGATCATCGAAGTAGTTCCGCAACTGGGGCGACGACAGCATGCCCTTATAGATCAACACTTTGGACGAACACGATGACGCGTAAATATCGAGCGTGTGTTCCAGCACTTTTCGTGCACAGTACAACGCTCGTTCGAGGTCGAGCGCGCCATGATCCGCGGACCGTACGATCAACTGTTGGGCGAACAGCGGCTCCGAGGCTCTTGACGTCGGTCCAAGAATGGATGAATTTACCGGTACGTCGCGCCAGCCTGACGATGACAGCCCCACGCGCGACAGAACTTGATCAATCGTCTGACGAGCGCGCTCGAGGTCTAGCCGCGGAGGAATCATCCAGTTCGCTACGCCGTAGACGCCGCGTGGGGGCACCGCTGAGCCAAAGAGTGTGCGGATGAACGCGTCAGGCATCTGGATGAGGATGCCCGCACCGTCTCCGGAGTCCACGTCAGAACCGGTGGCTCCTCGATGCTCGAGATTCTCGAGGATGGTCAACGCGTCGAGGACCGTGGCGTTGGTCGCGTGGCCGGTGAGGTCCGCGACCAGGCCCACGCCGCAGGCGTCGTGCTCGAAAGTAGGGTCGTAGAGGTTCTTGGTCATAGCGTTCTCATTGGGGCAACGCTGACCCGCCACAACTATACCGAATGAGCGTCGAGACGCTGGCCCCTACGCTGGTCGCGTGAGTTCGACTCGCGGCGACGCGTTAGTGGTGGGTGGTGGCGTCATCGGCGTCACCAGCGCCTTTCGTCTCGCGCGCGCGGGCTGGCGTGTCACTCTCTTTGATCCTTCGCCGGGCACCGGGGCGACGTGGGCGGCCGCAGGAATGATCGCGCCCGGCGCCGAGATATCTTCCGGTGAAGAAGAGAACTACCGACAACAGCTTGGCGCGCTGTCGGCCTGGCGCGAAGTCTCGCGGGATCTTTACGAAGTTACAGGTACGGAACTAGATCTGTGCGAAAACGGCACGTTGCTGGTTGGCTTTGACGCCAGCGATCGACGCCTGATTGATCAATTTGAAGGTGTCGCCCACAGTTTCGGCGCAAAGCCTCTTCGAGTCTTAAGAGAGGACTGCGACGAGATGTTTGAAGACGTCTCGGCGGGGATTCGAGAGGGTCTGTTCCTGGCTAGTGACGCCTGGGTCGACCCCGATCAGGTCGTCGCGCTGCTCGCCCGGGCCAATGACGCTCTCGGCGTCGACGTGGTGCGCCAGCAGGTGCTCAGCGCCTCATCTCAGAACAACCAGGTCGAGGTGACGACCGCCGAAGGGTCGTGGCGAGCTGACGTGGGTATCTTGGCGACCGGCGCGAGCCCTCTACCACGCGGCGTGGCCGAAAGGGTGGCGAAGGCCGTACGACCCGTACGAGGCACCACCGTCCGTGTGCGTGGACCCGACCGCTCGTCTCGACCGATGTTGCGCGCCTACGTACGAGGGCGGTCCTTTTACATGGTGAGTCGACCCGGTGGTTACGGCGTCCTAGGTGCGTCGTCGGACGAACATCAAGATATTCTCGTCGAAGTGGGCGAGCTCCAGCGACTGCTTCGCGACGCGCTGGACGTCGTTCCGTCGCTCGAATCGGCGTCGTTCGTCGAGACCCGTCAGGGTCTTCGACCGGCGAGCAACGATCTCGCGCCATTTTTTGAAATTGTTCAAGATCGCTGGGCTTGGTCGTCCGGTCACTATCGCCACGGTGTCACGCTCGCTCCGCTGGCGGCGAACCAAGCCCTTGGTTTTGCGCAAAGCCTTTCGTGATCCACGTGAACGGAAACGAAGAAGAGTTTCTTCCAGAGACGATAGAGGCACTCTTGCAGCGTCTCGACATAGATTCCCGCGGGATAGCGGTGGCGATCAACGGTGAGATTTTGCGCCGTGCGGAGTGGCCGAGCACCGTTGTCCAAGACAGATGCAGTATCGAGATTGTGACGGCCGCCGCCGGCGGTTAGCAAAGGAGACAACATGGCAGTCGATGAAGTGGTCGCCGCTTTGGATCTACGGATTCTCGAAGCACTTCAGGCCAAAGCCACTGGAGAGACCATTGCGTCTCTCTGCGAAGCCCGCGCGTGGCTCACCAATCCCGCACAAAGTCACGGTTCACGCCCAGGCAGTTAAATCGCTCGGGCTAGGATTGCTCCTTCACGGGCTGTGGCTTAGTTTGGTCTAGAGCGCTCGGCTGGGGGCCGAGAGATCGGGAGTTCAAATCTCCCCAGCCCGACCAACCTGACCATTTTGGGACTCATTCCCGGCTCGTTGCATCGATTCCGACTGAAACCTGCTGATCGTATTGAACTTCTCGAGACGACCGCACTTGTTAGATTCGCACTTACGGTCTTGAGGAGGTACTGCAGTGAGTGAATGGGACGACCAGCCCAAACAGATTGCGGCCATCACGCTCTTCGTCGAAAATCTTGCCGAAACCAAACAGTTCTACATTGAAATTTTCAACCTACCCGTGTACTACGAGGACGAGAACTCCGCTGTCTTTAGCTTCGGTCTCTCACTCATCAATCTGCTTCAGATCGATTCGGCGCACGAACTCATCGCCCCCGCGCCCGTGGCAACTTTCGAATCAGGATCACGAGTCCAGTTCACGATTGCGGTGGACGACGTTGACGCGACGTGCGAGGAGTTGATACGTCGTGGAGTCAAATTGTTGAATGGTCCGATGGACCGAAGCTGGGGTATCCGTACGGCCAGCTTCAAGGACCCTGGTGGTCACATTTGGGAGATTGCTCATTAGAGGTAACAAAGGAAACAATGTCCCTCGACAACTACCTACCGGTCTTGATGAATGGGCCATTCGTAGCGCCCGATGTTAATTGGTCCTTCGCCCTTCTTTTCCAAGTAAGTAGAGAAACTGGCGAGCCACACTTGGTACCAGGCGCGTGAGGTGTCATTGATCGCCGAGACGGGAATCTCTCCTATCGCGGGGTACTGCAGTTGCATCGCTTCCAAGACGCTGAGGCTCGCCTCGGCGTCCGCCACGGCAGAGTGGGCACCAGCCAGCGTGACACCGTAGTGAACGCACAGGTCGGTCAATTTTCGAGCTCCTTTGCGCCACTTATCAAAGTGACGATCGAGGATGAGAATGTCGAAAACGGGCCCCACGGTGCCACGTTCTTCTAGCGTCGCCACGGCCAGTCGCTGACAGAGCGAGTCGACCATGGTGAGGTCGTAGGACACGTTCATGCCCACGATCACCCCACCCGAGGACCAGATCGACGTGAGTCGCTGCGTGATGGTCTCCACGGCGTCCTCGAGGACAGGTGCGTCCTTCACCATGGCGTCAGTAATGCCATGAATTGCCGACGCACCCGCAGGAATCGCCGTACCGGGATTGACGTAGCCGTCCTCACGTCGCGTCTCGATTTCGTTGGCACTGCGTACGTGCTCGACGAAGCCGTACGAGACCGGAACGTCGCGAAACGAACTGATGCCCGTCGTTTCAAGGTCAAAGCCAACGTAGACCGTCACCCGCCGCTCTCGTTCTCCATTCCGATCAGGTTACTGAGTCGCTCACGGGCCAATGGGCTCTTCACTCAGCGCGAAAGAAGGATGGACGCTACACCGCCAGATTCTCAATCTTTCCGAGTCCTTGGATTTCAGAGACGATGCGGTCGCCGGGTTTCAGGAACAGCGGCGGTGTCTGAGCGACGCCCACGCCGTGAGGGCTACCGGTAAATATCACGTCACCAGGACGAAGCTCGACGATATTGCTGAGATAACTGACGAGCCGCGCCACGCCAAAAACCATGTCGTCGGTGTTGGAATTCTGATACTCCACGCCGTTGACGCCACAGCGAATGGAGAGTTTGTTGGGGTTTGTTATCTCATCAGCAGTGGTCAGCCAGGGGCCTATCGGCATGAAGTGGCGAAATGATTTCGCGAGAGAGAACTGCGCGGGCGTGCCCTTCATCTGAAGCGTTCGCTCTGAAAAATCTTGACCTACGCAGTAGCCAGCGACCGCGTTAAGGGCATTCTCCTCCAAAACGTTTCGAGCCGAGGCACCGATGATCACGACGAGCTCGACTTCAAAGTCGGTGGTCGCGCTCGGCACCGGCAACTCGTCATTGGGTCCACAGAGCGCCGAAATGAACTTGGTGAACACCATGGGTTCTTCGGGCAACGCTCGACCCATCTCTTCGGCGTGGTGTCGATAGTTGATTCCGATCGCGAAGATCTGCTGGGGGCTGGTCACCACTGGACCCAATCGAGGGTCGCCGAACAGCTCCTCTGGAGTCAACGCGTCACCGACTTGTGGCTGAGCTGTCTCGAACCACTTTTGAAGTTTGTCGAGTTGACCTATGCACTTATCGACTGAAGCCGAAAAGGCGCCCTGAGAGCTCGTGGCCACGTCGATCAGCCCGTCGTTGGTAACGATGGTCGATCGTCCGGCGAGATTTGCCAGTCGCATTGGTATAAAGGCCTTTAATAGTGAGCGGCGCTCGGGTGGGTGAGGTCACTTTACGACACAGCGGCCAGGGCAAGATTCTCGAGGTCACCTCGCCGCAGGTAAACGGCGTCCGACGCCTAACGGGGCCCTTCGCGTTCGCGGCGTCTCAGTAGGATTGACGGATAAAGGTCGGTGTGA
>PKWA01000159.1 GCA_003131665.1 Acidimicrobiaceae bacterium | reverse complement strand
GTCGACTACATCGACGAGTCCGAGGTGCTGACCCCGGCCGACGAGGAAAACCACATCGACAAGTGGGCCTTTACCGTGCCCTTCGTGTGCGGCGCCACAAATCTCGGCGAGGCGCTTCGTCGAATCGGTGAAGGAGCGTGCCTGATTCGCTCCAAGGGCGAAGCCGGCACTGGCAACGTGGTCGAGGCAGTGCGGCACCTGCGTACCATCAACGCTCAGATGCGCCGGCTGCACAGCGCCGACCAGAACGAACTCTTCTCCTTAGCGAAAGACCTCCAAGCGCCCCTTCCCCTGGTTCAAGAAGTGGCCCAGGCCGGTCGATTACCGGTGCCGCTCTTTTGCGCCGGGGGCATCTCGACGCCGGCCGACGCCTCACTGGTCTTGCAACTTGGCGCCGAGGCCGTCTTTGTCGGATCGGGCATCTTTAAGAGTGAGGACCCCGTTCGCATGGCGTGCGCCATCGTCGAGGCGACGACTCACTTTCAAGACGCGAGTGTCGTTGCGAAAGTCTCGACCGGTCTCGGTTCGGCCATGAAGGGCTGGGAGACGTCGTCGCTGGAGCAAAGACTCGCCGAACGCGGCTGGTAGTGAAGCGCATCGGCGTACTTGCCCTGCAGGGTGACGTGGGAGAGCACGTCACGATGCTCGAATCTCTTGACACCGTGGTCGTCAAGGTGCGAACCCCCGAACAGCTCGAGAGCGTCGACGCTCTGGTGCTGCCCGGTGGCGAGTCCACGACGATCGCCCACTTACTCGTCACCGCTGGTCTAAAAGAGCCCCTCGGAGAGAAGCTTCGTGATGGGTTCCCCGTCTTTGGCACGTGCGCGGGACTGATTCTCTTGAGTTCTGAAGTGCTCGATGGCCGTGCCGATCAGTGGAGTTACGGCGCGTTGTCGGTGTCGCTGCGCCGCAACGGCTACGGCCGCCAAATCGCGAGTTTCGAGTCACCCATTGAAGTAAGGGATGTCGGCACCGTGGCGGGGGTCTTTATTCGTGCGCCGCGCATCGTGGCGTGGGATAACGGCGTCGAGGTACTCGCGACACTCGATCACGGTGACGGACGAGGAGAGCATCCGGTCTTCGTGCGCCAGGACAACGTCTGGGGCGCCTCGTTTCACCCCGAGTTGGCCGCCGATCCGCGACTCCATCAACTCTTCGTCGACTCGCTCTAAATTTCGATACGATAGCCAGGCCCTGAGGGCAGGAGGCACTATGTCTGGCCACTCCAAGTGGGCAACGACGAAGCACCGCAAGGGTGCCAAGGACTCGGCGCGGGCCAAGGTTTTCGCCAAACTCATTCGCCAAGTTGAGGTCGCCGCGCGCGAAGGCGGCGGAGACGCTAACACCAACGCCGCGCTACGCACGATGTATCAAAAGGCTCGAGAGGCGTCGGTGCCCTTGGACACCATCGAGCGCGCCATCAAGCGCGGCACCGGCGAACTCGAAGGTGTTCGCTACGAATCCATTAGCTACGAGGGCTACGGACCGAGCGGCGTCGCGGTCATCGTCGAGACCTTGACGGACAATCGAAATCGAACGAGCTCTGAGATTAAGCACCTCTTTGGGCGAAACGGGGGAGCGATCGCCGAGCCCGGGGCGGTGTCGTGGCAGTTTGAGCGCAAGGGTGTGCTCGAGGTTGCGGGTCCCCTGGACGAGGACCAACTCCTCGAATGGATTATGGAGGCCGGAGCTGAAAACTACGAGGCGAACGGCCCGAACTACACGGTGACGACCGAGCCCCACGCTCTGGGCTCGGTGCGCGACGCCCTAGAAGCGCAGCGCCTCAAGGTGCTCAGCGCCGAGCTGACCTTGGTAGCCCAGAACACGATTCCCGTCGCGGACGAGGCCGAGGTGAAGAAAGTACTGCGCTTGATGGACGCGTTGGACGACCACGACGACGTGCAAAACGTCTACGCCAATTTCGATATTTCCGATAAGTTGCTGGCCGCGTTTGAGGGCTAATTACCAGTCGTAGGGCCCGCTGAGGAGTACTATCGAACGTATGTTCGTACTCGGAATCGACCCCGGTTTGACCCGTTGCGGGTACGGGCTGGTGGAGGGATCCTTTGAAGGAGTGGAGTCGTTTCGAGCCGTTCGAGCCGGCACCATTGAAACTGACCCCAAGATGCCCGTTGAGCAACGTCTGCGTCAGTTGCACTTCGAGCTCGCTCAACTCTTCCAGGAGACAGCTCCTCAGGCGGTCGTCGTGGAGCGAGTTTTTTTCCAGCGAAACGCCAAGACCGCGATTGGCGTGGCCCAGGCCAGTGGTGTCGCCATCGCCCTGGTCGGCGAGGACGTCGCGGTGCGTCAATTCACCGCTCAGCAAGTCAAATTGGCGGTGACGGGATACGGCGCGGCGAGCAAATCCCAAGTGCAGAGCATGGTGGCTCGGCTCTGTGGGTTAGGTGAGATTCCTCGTCCGGCCGACGCCGCGGACGCGCTGGCCCTCGCGATCGCGTACTTCATGATTGTGCGCATTGAGCGCCGCTACCCCCTCGGGAGTTTCGCGTGATCGGCTGGCTCGGTGGGCGCGTGCTGTCACAACTGCGAAACGGCGCATTCTTAGTTGAGGTCCAGGGCGTCGGGTACGAGGTCCACGTCGCCTCGAGCGAGCCATTGCCGTTTGACGAACTCGTGGAACTCTTTATCTTTACGGTGGTCCGAGCGGACGCCATCCAACTCTTCGGTTTTCGTACCGTGGAAGAGCGGGAGTTTTTTGAGCTGCTCATCGTCACTCCCGGGGTCGGTCCTTCGACCGCGCTGGGCGCGTTGAGAACGATGAGCGTCGCCGAACTCGCTCTCGCTATCGAGAGCGACGACACCAAGAAGGTGGCCACGATTCCCGGGATCGGGCCCAAGACGGCGAGTCGGATCGTGCTCGAGCTCAAGGGCAAGGTCCCCGTTGAGGGCTCCTTGGATTACAGCCACGCCACCGTGCACGTCAACGCCGCGGTCGAAGACGCCCTACGCGCATTGGGCTACACCAGTCATGAGGTGCGCGAAGCTCTCAGTGGCGTTGAGTTGCCGGACGACGAATCCGAGGCCCTTCGAAGTGCCCTGCAACTACTGCGGCGATCGTGACCAAACACGAACTAAACCTCGAGCAACTGCGAGACCACGTGGTGACGCCCGAGGCGCAAGAGCAAGAGCGACGAACCGAGGTGTCGTTGCGTCCTCAGACACTCGAGGACTTCGTCGGTCAACGTGATCTCGTGGGTCACCTCCAAGTCGTTCTCGGATCTGCGAAAGCTCGCCACCAATGCGCTGACCACCTGCTCTTCGCGGGACCGCCCGGACTCGGCAAGACGTCCCTCGCCAGCATCGTGGCGAGCGAAATGGGTTCGGGTTTTCGCGTGACCTCGGGTCCCGTGTTGTCGCGCCCGGGAGACCTCGCGGCGCTCCTTACCGATCTACAAGACGGTGACGTGTTGTTCATCGACGAACTCCATCGCCTCTCGCGCGCCGTGGAAGAGATTCTCTATCCCGCGATGGAGGAACTTCGCCTCGACGTCATGATCGGACGTGGTCCTTCGGCCCGTTCGATCCGGCTCGATCTGCCGAACTTCACGTTGGTCGGTGCGACCACCAGAACCGGTCTGGTCGCCGCGCCCCTTCGCGATCGATTTGGCNNGTGGCACTCCGCGCATCGCCAATCGACTCTTGCGCCGAGTGCGCGACTACGCCTCGGTGAAGGGTCACGAGAAGGTCGACGCGCAAGTGGCCGCCGACGCGCTCTTGCTGTTTGGCGTTGACGAGTTCGGACTCGACAAGATCGACCGGCGGATCTTGACTTTGTTATGTGAGCAGTTCGCCGCGCAGCCCGTGGGCCTGACGACGCTGGCGCACGCCTGTGGTGAAGAGCCCTTCACCATCGAAGACGCGTACGAGCCATATCTACTGCGCGCCGGGCTGATGGTGCGCACGCCTCGAGGACGCGTCGCGACCGAACGAGCGTACGATCACCTAGGTATTCAGCCACGTCACGGCGGCCTGTTTTAACGCACCGGGCACCTAGCGACTAGAGTTTCCCTGTCCGTTAACGAAGGAAATCCCCATGTTGGTTGCCAGCTCCAGTTCGTCGTCGATTCTCATCATTTACGTCGTGGTCTTCGGCGGGCTCTACTTCTTTTACCTGCGTCCGCGCTCGAAGAAGCAAAAGGCTCAGCGTCAACAGTCCCGCAAGGTCGAGGTCGGCCAACGCGCCCAGACCATCGGCGGCTTCGTGGGCACGGTTGTGAAGAACGAGGGCGACCTGGTGACGCTGCGCAGCGCCAGTGGCGTCGAGCTCGATTTCATCCCCTCGGCCATCGCGCGTCGCTACGACCCGGTTGTTCCCGAGTCCACCGACGATCACCCTTCGGAAGGTGACGCCAAGTAATGCCGCCACAGGTTGGCTCACGACGATCAATGATCGTCAGTCTCGTTCTTACCGTTGCGATTGCCTTTGGATCTNNACTCTCTCGCTCGGGTGGGGACCCAAACTCGGTCTCGACTTGGCCGGTGGTCTCTCGGTTGTCTATAAGCCCACGACCGTCGCGTCCACCTCGGACATGCAAGAGGTCGTGACGATTCTCTCCAATCGAGTGAACGGACTTGGCGTTTCAGGCGCCCAGGTCAACCTTCAAGGCAAGGACGTCGTGGTGAGCGTGCCCGGGGTCCACGACGCGCGGAAAGTCTTGGCGATTGTCGGTGAGACCGCACAACTCTTGTTCCGTCCCGTACTCTGCCAGGCCCAGGTCGGAACGAAACTCGCTCCTCTGGGCAAAAAGACCTTGCCCACGTGCGCGGCCGCGTACCAGATGACTGAGACGAATCTCGCGGTCNNCCAAGCCGATCCCTCCTTTACCGACATCGCCTCCACGTCACCCAACAGTGACTTGCCCCAAGACTCCGTGCTCTTACCGCTCTTGGGCCAACCCGGCGTGCGCTACGTCTTGGGACCATCACAGCTAACGGGTCAGTCGATCAAAAAGGCCGTGGCCCAACAGGACCAGACCGGCGCGTGGGTCGTGAACTACACCCTGACCGGAACTGGAAGTCCGCTGTGGGACAAAGTGGCCAGCGACAACTTCCACCAACTCCTCGCTATTGAACTCGACGGCGTGGTGCAGTCCGCGCCCATCATTCAGCCGACCCAGACGACGTTTTCCAGTTTTCAGGGCACCGGTCAAATCTCGGGCTCGTTCACCGAAGCCTCGGCGAAGAATCTGGCGCTGGCGATGAACTTTGGCGCCTTGCCCGTGCGGCTTCAGGCCCTGAACACCGTCACGGTCTCACCGACCCTCGGTCACTCGGCGCTGATCGCCGGTCTTGGCGCCGGTTTGGCCGGTCTGGCGTTGGTGCTGCTCTACACGATTCTCTACTACCGCGCGCTCGGGCTGATCATCGTCTTTGGACTCATCGTCACCGCGTCGCTCTTGTGGGCGATCATCTCGGCCCTGGGCCATACGGCCCTCGCGCCGAGTTTTGACTTGGCTGGTGTCACCGGATTAATTGTGTCGATTGGTATCACGGTCGACAGTTACGTTGTGTACTTTGAGCGATTAAAGGATGAGGCTCGAGCCGGTCGATCGGTGCGATCCTCCGTGGATCGCGGTTTTCGCTCGGCCTGGCGAACGGTGTTGGCCGCGGACACGGTGAGTTTGCTCGCGGCGGTGTTGTTGTACATCATCGCGGTGGGTGACGTGAGGGGCTTCGCCTTCTTCCTCGGTCTGTCGACGATCATGGACGTCGCCATCACCTGGTACTTCACCCGACCACTCGTGATCTTGCTCGGTCGCCGCGGCTCTTCAAGTACGTCGGCGCTGTCGATGGCGGCGGGCATGCAGGCGGGAGTCGCCAGTGAGTAACGATACCGACATGGTGATACCTCGCGAGACGAAGGCCTACGGTCCAATTGGCCGTCTCTACCACGGGCTTACGACCGTGGACTTCGTGGGTCGACGCAAGATCTGGTTCAGCGTCTCGGTGATCATCATTGTCGTGGGTATGGGTTCACTCGCCATTCGAGGATTTAACCTGGGCATCGAATTCAAGGGCGGTAGCTCCTGGGAAGTACTCGCGCCTCACACGTCGATCACCAACATGACCAACGCCGTGCAAAAGGCCGGACTCTCGAATCCGAGCGTGGAGAAGTTGGGTTCCGATACCTACCAGGTCACCGCCAACATCAACTCACTGTCCCAGACCCAACAGTTCGCCGAGACCAACAACGTGGTTGCCGCCATGGCCAAGGTCGCGGGTACCACCAACAACCAGGTCTCCACCAGCAACGTCGGACCGACGTGGGGCGGCCAGATCACCAAC
>PKWA01000111.1 GCA_003131665.1 Acidimicrobiaceae bacterium | reverse complement strand
AGACGAGTTCGATCGGAGCGTCAAACTCTCGAGTGATGACGATCTTAAGATCGCTAGGAAATTCGATGAGTTCCGATCCATGTCGATTAGGTGTCACTGCTGATCTCCTTGTTGTTGTAACTCATGCCGTTAGTCAATCAACTGATCTAGTCGATTATTCTACGGAACACTCGTTGCGCCAAATCTTCAGTCTGAACGGCGAGATTGTTGCTCACACTGCCTGCTGTGGCTGCCGGTGCTTGTTGGCGGATCGGTTACGTCGGGTCTTCGACACTCGGAGCGGTCATTGGTGGGCGGGGGAGTAGATGCTCTTGAGAATCCTCACACTGCCTCCAGGGCACTTTGGGCGAATGATCGATAGGCGATACCGGTCACGATTTGCATCCAGACACACGCTCTAGGTTGGGAGTGACGGACGTGATGTGGAGTCCAAGAGGAGTGACGACATGGAGATCATCCGAAATCCCGACGGGAGCCTGGTAGTACCTATTCCGGAGGTGCGACATCACGACAGTGACGCCGTCGACGCCCCGTCCGGTGACGACGCCGACGTGGTCGCTGAAGCGACGACGCGGATATTGCATCCCGGTGAAGGAGGCTATAGCGAAGCACTAGCCGAATGGGACCTTCAACAAAANNTGAAGCGAGCGGCGAGGCACTGCGGCACGTCTTGATCGGGGGTACTCACTCGGTCGAGGCCTTCTCCGAAGAGGTGGCCGAAGCCGAAGGGGGCGAACCGCTCCCGGCCCACAAGATGACCAAGATTATTGGTGAGGTCCTAGCCGAGTTGGACAAGTAGTCGATCAATCCTTTCTTGGTTCGAGCGCCGATTAGATAAATGTGTCGACCGCCCTCGAATCCAATCCCACCCTCCGCAGCGTCTGATTGAGCCACGCTCTTCCAATGACGCCCTGGCGCCAGGATCTAGGGACCTACTGTGGAGTGATGAGTGAAAGGAAGCGGATCGCACAGCTGTGGATTGTCGTTGGCTTTGCCCTTGTGGCGTTGGGCGGGATAGTCAGTTTTGCGGTTCTGGTTTCAAACAACTACTTCGGACAAGGTGACTTTCGGGCGGTTCTCCAACTTTTTGTCGTTCCACTCTCCTCTATTGCCGCCCTGTGGGCGTGGTGGTTCCTGAGCAAGATCGCGACGGTCGAATCCGCCCATGCTCAGCTTTTCAAGAAAGCGTTCCTGGGCCTGTCTCTTCAAAATATTTGCCTTGGCCTGGTATATATCGATGTGCTTTCGGTGTCTCCGCGCATTGACCAGTTCACGTCCTCTCAGTGGCTTGAGGCTCTCGGAATGGCGAGTTCTGCGGTCGGTTTCTTTCTTATGTCTCGCGAGTTCTCGAACAGAGAGACCGCTAACGAAGAAGCAGCGTAGTGAATGGGTTAGCCGTCAGTGATGTGATCGGCCCCTCTTAATACGCCACTCAAATAACTAGCCGTCACAACTTGGCAGTGAACCCGTTGCTTTGGATCTGCGACACAAAATGATTCTCGTGTTTGACTTTGAGGTCTCGAGGTGTCCGAATGCTTCCAGTCTTTGGCATCGCCACTCACCGCATCCATGGCCTGAGACTCAAAGTGGGATTTCGAAGTAATCCTCAGTAGAAGTCTGCGTGAATCCCAACGATGTGTAGAGGCCCAGTGCTCGGTCGTTGTTGACTTCGACCTCGAGATGCATCCGCGTCACCCCGGCATCGTGTGCTTGACGACAGACTCGTCGAAGGAGATCTCGTCCTATGCCAGTACCTCGGTGTTGAGCATCGACTGCAAGTCCGTAGATACCCCATACCTCCGGAGATCGGTTTACCCGAAGAGTCGCGATGACCAACCCGTCGCGTTCGGCCACCAACCTTGATTCATCCGGGTTATCAGTAGCAGTCGGGTCCTGCGGGTCCCCGAATGCCTCAGCGAGAATTCGGGCCTCGTCGAGGATGTCGGCGCTCGTCGCTACGCGCAGTATCAAGGATGAATCCGACGGGCCATCTATCGTCGCTCCATCCAGGTCCAACGCGTGTTCTGAGTGATCGAGGAACCCGTGACGCGATTCGGCCAAGGCGCGACCGCCTTGAGAGGTCCTTGGAACGACGAGCAAGATTTTGTGGTGAGTTCGTCCACGGCACAGTTCGAGAGCCTCGTCGAGCAGTCTCGTGCCGATTGCTCGGTGTCGATAGTCCGGATGAACCATTCCAGCAAGTTCCACGGTGGGGCCCCCGAATGCGTAGAGGCCAAGAAAACCAACAAGTCGACCGTCCTCCCACCAGAGGATGTCATCGACAGACTCACCGGAGCGCGATTTGAGGATACTCCACTCCAATTTGAGTCGCCCACCATCGGCTGACACCGTGTCGACTTCCAACGCAGCGATCTGCGTAAGCATTTCGGACGAAAGTCCACGGGCCAGGTCGAGCACGTTAAATGGTAACTCTCAGCATTGCGGCACAAGCTCTACTTGGCGCGCTCCGGATCGTCAGATTAGTGACGATGGCCGACGACAAATTCCGCCAACTAGAGACTGTCGACGTCGCTCATCCGACACCAAGAATCTCAGATTGCTGTGATTCTCCAATTCAGAAGGTCACCTTGAGTTTGAACTCAAATGCCGCTGAATCTGCGGCCGGCGAGTGTCAAGGAGTCGCCGAATTACCTGCGAGCGTCCAAAAGACGAGCGCGTTGGCGTGGCCGTGCCCCATTGAATACTCCGACTTGAGATAACCGACGATCGCCATATGTTTCTTGAGATCACATTGGGCGATGATCTTCTGCCATTCCGCAATCGAGCGACCGTACTTCTTCTCAATTGAAGGGAAGTAGGACGCAGGCCCTTGCTTCGGCCATGGTGCAGACTGCTCTGCCACGATAGAACTCTCCTGTTCTCGTAGTGGCCAATGTAGCCAATTCTCTGTCTCACTTCGCACCGCGAGATGCTCGATGGCATCGGTAACGAGATCTGTTGAATCTCTTGAGGATCGAGAAACGATGCATCCGTTGGGTGCAGCTTTATCGTGTCGGGTTTCTGACTCCAGCCAGCACAGGTATCAACTGTAGGCTTGGTTGCCATGGTTACCGTCGGCGTCTTGATCGCTGCCGCGGCGTTAGTGATCCTTGTTTTCTATTGGTCGGGCCGTTACGGAGACCCCAAGCGAAGTTCTGGGACTTCAATTCGCCGTGGAGCCGGTGCGCACACCACTTTGGCTGGTCGGCCTAAGAAGGCCTACGCGACTCGCGAGGAAGCTGAGGCCGGTGCTCGAATGTTGACGAAGCGAGACGGTGCGTCACTCGGTGCGTATCACTGTGGAACGTGCGCCAAATGGCACCTGGGTCACGACAAGTAACTTTGAGCATTCGCCGTCGCTTGCTCACTCCGACCTGCGACCCTCGCCCAACCGTGCGGGACAATTGTTGACTAGCGACAGTACTGGTCAGCAAGTATCGTGCTTGAGAAGATTTGGTCCGGGGGCGTCGGGAACCTCGGCTTCCCGATAGCCACGTACTCATGGGCGTGGTTGCTGTCGATCTGCTTTTTCAGAAACGTACAAGTTGCTTCGTCTCGCTCGGCCTGCGTCCAAACCTGGTGATCCCAGAGACCTCCGACGAACAGTTCGAAAAAGTCATCCGTGTTCTCTCCCGTACTTTCAGCGCGAGGTGCTACGGACACAGCATTTGCCTTGATAGCCGGGCTATTGGAGTTATTAATCGCAATGAAGATCTGATACTGAGTTTTGCTGACCTGGACCTCGAGGGCTGCGTAGGGTGCCAGAGGCAGATTCGCAGTGTGCCCGACCGAGAGTTTGAACGGAAAACCGGATGAAGTTGTGCTCGGCAACTGTCCCACCGTTCCCTGAATCTCGGTAATGGTCGCACCGGGTTTTACCGGAATCTTGATTTCCGTTGGGGTGGCGACCAGCGGCCTCGACGCTCGCGGCGACGACGCGCCGGCAGAGGGAACTACCAACGCAAAACTAACCACGGTGCACAACAGAGTTGTTGATCTTCTGAACACACGGCAAGTTATACCATTGGCCCGGACGAATTACAACAGGCGATTTTGGTCAGTCGGCTAGGCGTTTCCTCCGCTGTTCCCGAGTTCGTTCTTTTAAGGAGTGACAGTGATCAGTGGCAGCTCTGCCGCGTCAAATCTCCGACACTCTTTATTGGAGGTCAGGCTTCTCCGATCAGTTCATCGCTAACCTGAGTCGAAGAAGGGTGATGCTTATGGCTAACTGGACCTGGAGTCTGCGGTCTCGTGACGGCGGGATGAACGGTCTTGAGTTTGCGCGGGCCACGACGGCGAGCGGCTTCGATAGAGCTCTGATTCACGCGGCACCCGCTCACCTGTCGATAGAGATCGTCGATGATCTCGGTGTGGTAATTGCTCGTACGGAAAACCTCGACCGCGTTGGTGACTACAGACCAATGACGGTCCTTAGCATCGATGATGCCGTGATCAGTCGTAGCGAAGTATGGCCCGATGTCAGTTTTTACGGTCTGCCCGTGTTGTTGGCCGGCGGCGAAGTGGGGATGCTCCGTGAGTGGCACCATTCTGAAGACCACAGTTGGTGGAAATGGTCCCTTGAGTTCGCGAACCATACAGGCCGACCCGACGATTGGGCGCCCCCGGAGGAGGGAGAGCAAAGTTGAACATTGATGGTAGGTGAGAACCAAACTCTTCTCGCACCAATCTCTTGGGCGAGGAATGTATCTTGTTGCGTCGGGGCTGCTTCGTGCAAGAAAATGATAGTGACGAGGGGGAGCGACGGATGAGGACAGATCTGGCCCCAAGGTGGACGCTCGTGGTCACACTGGCAATGGCCATCGCAGTTTNNCCGCGATTGGCGTGAACGCGGCGGTGGGCGCTAAAAGTCCATCTGCGAGCGGGTCTTGGGCCTATTCGAACGGAAACTTGGCGAACACTCGTGATGCCGTCGGTTCAACGATCACCTTGGCGAACGTGTCGAAGTTAAAGAAGGCGTGGTCGTTCGTGCTCACTGGCACTGCGACGAAAGATGTCGGCGGGTATGGCACATTGGCGGCGGGCCCTATCGTCGTGAACGGTGTCGTATACATTCAAGACCTCCACTCGAACGTCTATGCGCTGTCTCTGGAGACAGGCAAGCTGCTGTGGTCGTACCTCGTGGATAAGAAGGAGAAGAGTGGACCGGGACCTAACGGGGTCGCGGTCGTTGGCGGCACGGTCTACGGCGCGACGCCGACTGCAGTCTTTGCTCTCAACGCCAAAACCGGTGACAAGATTTGGTCGAACGACCAACTCCTCAAAAAAGGTCAAGGTACCTTCGGAATACAGCCCCAGGTCGCCAACGGGCGGGTCTATCTGGCTAGTCAGTACGGTCTCGTGCCGGGCGGGGGAGTACTGATGGCTCTGAACGCCGCCACCGGCGCCGTGTTGTGGACCTTTAAGTCGGTGCCCGGCAACGACAAAGGGGTCAGCGCGCTGGGCCTGGGGGCGGGGGGCGCGTGGGAGACGCCGCTCGTCAGCGCCGACGGCTCGGTCACCTTTGGTACGGGCAATCCGTATCAGACCCTGGCGAAGGCGCTCGCGGATCCCAACAAATTGCTCTACACCGACAGCGACGTCAACTTGAATGCCGCGACCGGCAAACTTCGCTGGTACTACCAAGGCGTCACCAACGACTTCAAGGACTACGACATGCAGGCCTCGCCGATCTCGGCAATGGCCAATGGCGTTTCGGTCGTTGTGGGCGGGGGCAAGATGGGGATCGTCTATGAGATGAACGCCGCTACCGGAAAGCTGATCTGGAGGACTCCGATCGGAACTCACAACGGCCACGACAACGACTCACTGAAAGCCTTAGAAGGCCAGAGCAAGCTGAAGGTTCCATTCACTTACGAGCCGGGCGCACTTGGTGGCATTTTGACCAATATGGCCCTGGCGGGCAACACCGTCTACCTAGTGACCTGTAACTTCGCGTTCTCCTTCACCAACACCGATCAAGTCAATGGTGTGAACGTGGGAACGAAGCTCTCCGGCGACGTCGAAGCCTTGAACCTCGTGACGGGAAAAGTCGAATGGGACACTCGAGTGAAGGGGTTCCCGCTCGGCGCGGCCACGGTGTCGAACAATCTGGTGTTCACGACGCTCTTGCAAGGGCAGTTGCTCGCGCTCAATCGTTCCACCGGAGCGATCGTCTCCACGCAACAGCTGCCAAGATCAACGAACTCGCCAATTGCCATCGCGGGAGATACCGTCATTGTCCCTGCGGGCGGGCCTAAGTATGGCAAGGGAACTGGTTCCTCGCAGGTCGTCGCCTACAGATTGCCTTCGTCGTAGAACACCGCGGTTCGTAGCCTGCTCGAACTCTGGACGTTGTCGCGAGCACGCTGGGCTTTTCGATCGCGCCATGAAGACACCTAGTACGGTCAGTGGTGATGCATCGTTCGCAAAGTGGGTGGGTTCTTTCACTGCTCGTGGCTGCCCTCACCGCCATGACGTTGAGCGGGTGTGGCGCAGCCGCCACGAAATCTTCGACGTCGTCGCCAGCGGTCGTGGTGGACGCCCCCGTGCAGGTCGCTCACACGGCGCTGGGCGACGTGGAGTATCGCGTCACGGGCAGCGGACCCGCCCTCGTGCTCATCATGGGCTACGCGGGCACGATGGAGACCTGGGATCCCCACTTTGTCGACATGTTGGCGCGCCACTTTCGGGTCTATCTCTTTGACAATGCGGGTACCGGGCGCACGGCGTCGCTCGCATCGCCCCTCACCATCGACGCCATGGCCAATCAGACGAGCGCACTGATCACGGAGCTGCATCTGGGTTCGCCTGACGTGCTCGGTTGGTCGATGGGTGGCATGATCGCCCAGGCCCTCGCCGTGCTCCACCCAGCCCAGGTACATCGTCTCATCTTGGCCGCCACGTTCCCAGGCAACGGGAACGCCGTGCAGCCTTCTCAAAGCGACATCGCCGCACTGACGAGTGGCAACGTCGCCGCGACACAGGCGGTCCTCTTTCCCGCCGATCAGACTCTCGCCGACGACGCGTTCTCTGGGAGCCTCGACGCCTACCCGGCCTCATCGCCCGCCAGCGCGTCGGCGATCTCGGGCCAAGCGGGTGCGTCCCTGGCCTGGTTTGACGGCCGTGACGTCGCGGGACACGACTTGTCAAGGATTGTGGTGCCGACCCTCGTGGCCGATGGCGCGAGTGACCGTCTCGACGCCGTCGCGAACGATCGCGAGCTGTCGTCGCTCATTTCGCACTCGAAACTCGTGCTCTATCCCGACGCGGGTCACGCGTTCTTGTTCCAGGAAGGGGCGACCTTCACCTTCCTCGTTCGAACGTTCCTCCTCGGAGTACCTACACCATTGAGCGTGGCAAAGATTCGCCAGAGCTACCTCACGGACTACAAAGTTGAGAGGTCAGCGGGCACGCGGTGGGTCGCGAAGTTGAAGTCCTTGACCTCTAAGTCGACGCCTGAAGACCTCGCTCGAATCGACCTTTCCCTTGGCGACGCCGTCGGGGCCCTCGACGATGAGTTACTGAGTTTCGGTGCGACGAGCAACCTCGGCGCGGCGGTGGTGGCATACGTGAACGCTGAGGAACGAAGTTTGAGCGACGTGTTGGCCCTCGGGGCCTTGAGTGGCTCGACCGCCAAGACCTACAAGGCCACCTCAGCTCGTGACGGTCTGGCGGGAGTCACTCTCGGTAACGCGCTACGCCGTCTACTCAACTTGCCCGCGATCAGCACGACCACTACGACGACCACACTCGCCTTGAATAATTTGTAATCGGGGACCACATGGCTTGCGAAGAGCACCGAGCGATGTTGCACCGGGCCGTGACTTATGGACCTTCGATACTCGCTCGCCGTTCTACTTCTTAGAGGATTCCCGAGACCTCGTGAACCTCTCCGCAGGGCACGCCGAGTGCCGCGTGGTGGCTACGTACCGCCTCAGCGTCGGGAGCATCGAGTAAGCAGTAGACCTTTCCGCTCGCGTTGTGAAAGAGCTCGATCTGGCGGACGCCAAATTGGTCGGCCTTGTGCTCTTTGGCTTCTTGGGTTATCTGCTCAACGGCCTCATGGGGCAATTTGAGATCGTCGTGGAAATCCATGAACTGCGGCACTGGCTGCCTCCTCATTCCAAACCACGAGTCGTCTCGCGGTGTGAATTCTTATCTCGACTCGAGAACTTACTCGACATCTGATTCGCTTGCGCAAAGACGGTATTGCTAGTTCTGGACCAATTGAATTGGCGATCTATCACGAGCCGTGGTCGAAGTTGGGCGTCCGACCCGTGTCGTTTCGTCTGCCGGTCGTCCTCATATGCGTAAACGTTCTGAACTTAGAGGATGTCGTCGATCTGTGAGATTGCCAACGTCATACCTTCCTCCATCCTCATTGCCAGAATCTGTTCCATCGCCCTCAGTGACGGGTATGCCGTCACGATTGTCATCCGTGTGATGCCAGAGGGCTCTTCGCTCAGAAGTACTCGAATGATCATGGTGGGCATATCGAGATTGGGATCGCCCGATTCATGAGCGAAGCCGTTTTCGAACTCAAGCCCGTTCGGCGCGCTGAGCGTGAGCACGCGCCACCAACCATGTGATTGGTCTCCTTCGGGCCCCGTCATGAAGTACGAGACGCCTCCGCCTGGGTTGAGGTCATAATCAACCACTGTCGCCGGATACGTCGGCGGTCCCCACCATCGCTCGAGCAGGCGTGGGTTCTCCCACATCTCCCACACACGTCCGATAGGCGCGTTGAACTGGGCGTTGATGGTCATGGTCAGTGCTTGGGGGTCCTTGTGGACGCTCGTGACGGTCATTGGGTGCCTTCCTGCTATCGGTTTTCCATAAGAATCTCGGCAAATCGATCGAGGCGACTGCGCCAGACCTCTTCGATCTGTTCGAGCAATTCAAACGTGTAGTGGACGGTGGCGACGTCGCCGCGCACCATCTGTTGGCGGCCCCGCCGCTGTTTGGTCACCAGCTCTGCTCTCTCGAGCACGGCAACGTGCTTCTGGACCGCGGCGAAGCTCATGGGATAAAGGGANNGGATGCCAACGCGGACACCGAATGCTCCCCTTGGAGACAGCGCATGAGTATGTCGCGACGCGTGGCGTCAGCGAGTGCTTGAAATAGGCGATCGGCTTTTTGAGGGCCCTTAGAATGTACAACCATATAGTTGTAGATTAACACAACCCTGGTCGATCACCGGGCGATGGCTTTCAAGAAATCAGCTCTGGTCCGTGGCATGTGGCTTCAATACGCTGACAGTACGAGCACACGGTTGAGCAAGTGACTTCAGTACGTTCGGACGAAGACGTGTGAGTATGGAGCGTGGAAATTATCCTGCCGGTTTGTCTGGCGCCGACGATCTCGTCGGCGGTCGAGCAGCGATGAGCAACCTGGATGAACTAGGTCGTCCCGAGCCCCCTCCGGCGAGTGACGAGGCCTCGACCCTGGTGGGTTTCCTGGAGTATCAACGCGCGACGTTCGAGTGGAAGTGCGCGGGGCTCGACGCGGCAAGTCTCAACGTCAGTGTCGCCGTTTCATCGATGACTCTGGGCGGGATGCTCAAGCATCTGGCCCTGGTGGAGGACTACTGGTTCTCGCAGCGACTGTTCGGAAACGAGTCTCCGCCTCCGTGGGACTCGGCGGACTGGGACGCCGATCCCGACTGGGACTGGCACTCCGCGGTTGAGGATACTCCCGAGGAACTCCGCACACTTTGGCGAAACGCCGTAGCGCACTCTCGTTCCTTAGTCGCGGAAGCGCTCGTCGACGGTGGTTTGGCGCAGTTGGCCCGTCGCCCCTGGCCCGACGGTCGATCACCCAGCCTGCGCTGGATCTTGTGTCACCTGATCGAAGAGTACGCGCGGCACAACGGTCACGCCGACATCATTCGAGAGTCGGTGGACGGGCAAACCGGAGAGTAGCCAAGTGGCCTCGCGGACATCTCGCCGACAACCACTGTCCGCTAAAAGGCACCGTCGCGATGTTTACTCATCCGGCTTCTTGGACGGAAATGGTGGGATGTCGGGGTGGTGCTCGATGATGTGGTCGAGTTTGGCGTGAAGCTCGGCGGTCCCCGCACTGATGTGGCGCTTGACGAACGACTCGACGGCTTTGCGCAGGGGCGGGTAAAAGATGGTGGTGGCGATAGCGGCGACGATGACCCAAATGAAGGTCGCCACAACGTCGCCGGGTATGCCACCCGATCCGCCAGCGGGCCACACCCAACGTGTGAAAAAAGTCGTGGCGTTCACTCGACCCCCGGGTTCAGATGCTCGTGCATCAGTGGGTGCTTGAGTTTGTGCTTTAGTTTCAGCGACTCGTGATCTTCTTTAGTGGTGTGCTTGTGGCAGGTCTCATAGTGGGTCCCCTCAACACGTCCGAGCCCGCCCTTGAGCGCCGGTCGCCAGCACGACTGGCATTTGTGACGATGGTAGAGGCCGATGATGCTGAAAAAGATGGCCCCTTCGGTAAAATCAGCGCCGAAGCCACTCCAAAAGGCGTACCACCGTCCGGCCTCGTTGTCGGTGCCGGTCACCTGCAAGAGCCAGTGCCAGATTGCTATCACGACGCTCCTAGTTTGGACGGTGGTTGTGGCGACTTGAGGACCAGTGTACGGCTTCCTTCTCTGTCGACGTGACATTGCGCGGTGCCAGAATGACGACGTGAAGAGAAACGAAGCTCTGGGTGTACTTGATCAACTCCATCGTGCGCAAAACACCTTTTACGCGGGAGGCAACTCCGATGAACTTCGACGCGTCCTAGAGCCAGGCATTCAGTGGAGCGTCCCAGGCCGTAATTCCGTAGCAGGGATCTACCGTGGGTACGAAGAGGTTCTGGAATATTTCGTTCGACGTCGTCGAATCGCTCGCGATACGTTCCAGTTGCGTCGGCGAGACGTGCTCGTGGGAGAGGGTGAGAAGATCGCCGCGATTACCGATGGGTCGGCGACCATTGCCGGCGTCGAGTGCCGTTGGTCGACGGTAGGTCTGTACGAAATTGCCAATGCGCGGGTAACGGCGTGTTGGCTGTTACCGCTGGACGCAGTACAGTTTGACGCGATCTGGAGCACGTAATGCGCTCCCTAGTACGGTCCAAGCACGAATGATTGAGTGTTGGAGAGGCGGCCACGGGCCATGGTCAGACGTAGCGAGGTCTCCGGCCTAACTCAGGCGCGAACCAGTTCCACCACCGGAATGACCCGGGTGGTCTTGGCTTGGTACTCCGCAAACCCTGGGTATCGCTCGGCCTGTACGGCGTAGATTCGGTCGTGTTCATCGCCGACTACTGGACGGGCGGTGGCAGAGAATTTTTCCTTACCCATCTCGACCGTGACTAATGGTTCGGCCACGAGGTTATGGAACCAGTCGGGGTTCGTGTCGGCGCCGGCCTTCGAAGCGAAGACGAAAATTCTGTCGTCTTCGTTGAGATACATCATCGGATTGGTTCGTTCGGCACGTGTGCGCGCTCCTGTCGTGTGCAGAAGAAGTACTGGTGAGCCTTCGAATGGGCCGCCGACCTTGCCGTCATGGGAGCGAAACTCATCGATAATCGACGCGTTCCAAGCGTTGGCGGCATTCACGGCACTTTGATTTGATGATTCCTCGTTGCTCACGGTCGTCCTCCTGTGCATCACTTGTCTCCTTAGATTAACGACCTTGCACCTGTGACGGTTCGGTCCCAAACGTGCGGTTGAAGGCGCTCTCGCGTGGCGGGGGAGAGGCAATAGCGCGGAACGTAGACTCGGCTCAAATCGCTAGAGGAAGAGTACCCATGTCCAAATACCTGCTCGAAATCACCTACACCTTGGAAGGCGTCAAGGGAATCAAGGAGAAAGGTGGCTCCGATCGCCTGGCGGCGGCGACCGAGCTCATTGAGGGCGTGGGCGGGAAGATCGAGTCCTTCTACTTCGCTTTCGGAGGCACCGACGCGTTCGTGGTCGCAGATTTGCCCGATGAGGTCAGCGCGATGGCGGCCGCGCTGACGGTCGGCGCCGCGGGGGGCGCCACGACCCGTACCGTCTCGCTCTTGACGCCAGCGCAGGTGGATGCGGCTGCGAACAAGAACGTGAAGTACCGTCCGCCCGGGAGTTGAGCGACTGTTGGATTGCGACACGTCGTCGTTGTCGGTTTTACAAAACTTTCCAGCGTCGGAACTCTGTTCGAAGTGAGACACCAAGTTCTCGTGACGTTTTGACGCCACCCGGTGGTCGAAGAAGACGACCTTTGTTACTACGATTGAACTGAGGTGTCACGTGTCCGAACTGCTTTTTACAGCCTTTAGTAACCGCAGCGACGCGATAAAGCTCGCGCACGACGTGGGGGAGCGGTTGGCCAGCGATGGCTTTGTGTCGTCGCTTCATTTGCTGGACTCTTCGGAGACCCCCAAGCTGGACGCGTCCACGCTCGTCGTCTCACTAGGCGGCGACGGCACTTTCCTAAGGGCCGCTCGACTAGCTCATGCCGTGGGGGCGAGGGTGGTCGCAGTCAACCTCGGCCAGTTGGGCTTCCTCTTAAACGTGCCGTCAACCGAAATCGTTGAGAACGTCAAAGGTGCTTTAGAAAGCAACTTCGTCTCCGAGCGACTCGCCCTGGAGATCTCATTTTCTGACGCGAACGACAGTGAGTTCGCGCTCAACGAAGTGGTTGTGGAGCGTGACAGTGCGGGCCATATGGTCAAGGTGAAGACGTTCGTCGACAATGAGGAATATCTGACCTATACCGCCGACGGCGTCATGGTCGCCACGCCCACCGGAAGCACGGGATACAACTTTTCCGCGGGTGGGCCCGTCGTGGAAGCCTCACTGTCACTAATGATCCTTACCCCGGTCGCGCCGCACTTTACGATCGATCGGTCCATCGTGGTCCCCGAGAGCAAAGTGATTCGACTGGTCGTTTTGGATAGGCCCGCGGTGTTGGTGGCCGATGGCCGGTCCATCGGGCCTCTGGAACCAGATCAATTTATTGAAGTGCGCCAGAATCCCTCGCCGGTACACGTGGTCGCGACGCGAAGCTTCGACCTCGCGACTCGCCTCCGCCGAGGCCTTCGAGAGGGTCATGCCTAAGGTCCAGTTGGTTGAACTCTTCGCCCACGGACTTGGGGTGATCGACGACGCCCGTTTAGAGTTTGGCCCTGGTTTCAACGTCATCACCGGTGAAACGGGGGCGGGTAAGACGTTGTTACTCGGCGCGCTCGGGCTCTGTTTGGGTAGCGACGCCAGCGTGTCGCGCTTCGCGATCTCCTCAGACACTCGCACCGCGGCACTCTTTCTGCGCGACGAAATTGAAGAGGTCCTCGTCTCAAGAGAGTCGACGCGTTCGGGCCGCCTTCGCAGCACCCTGAATGGCTCGCCGTCAAGTGTTGAGGCACTACGAACGCTTTCAGAACAGTTGGTGGTCGTTCACGGCCAGCACGACTCGCTCAACCTGCGTAACCGAAGTGAGATTGTGCGCCTCATTGACCGAAGTGGCGCCGTGGACACCGATGAACTCGACACTGTTCGACGGAGTCTTCGAGAGGCACGCCAGCTCCGTGACGACTTCGGCGGGGATCCGACTTCGCGACAACGTGAGTTCGAGTACATCGTTGCCCAGTTAAGCGAGATTGATGACGTCGCCATTACCTCGAAGGATGAACTCGTCGACTCCCTCGAGGAACTGACACGACTCACGTCCTTGCGAGATGGTCAAGCGACGCTGGCGGAGGTTCTTAATCTCTTTGACGCCGAAAGTGACGACGCGGTTCTGGCCAAATTCGCCCGAGCGTTGAGCCGATTACCTGATGACAGCGCCTATGACTCAGTGCGAGCCAGCTTGACTGGCGCCCTGATTCAAGCTCGTGAGGCGATGCACGATCTATCGGCTCTTTGCGATCCCGAGGCCTTTGACACGGTCACAATGGCGTCGCTCGAAGAGAGGGCGCGCGTGCTGCAGAGACTTGCGCGAAAGTACGGTGGCACGATTGAAGCAGTTCTCGCCTCGCGGGACGAGTTGCGACTAAACCACGAACGACTGGTGGGTGAGGCAGATCGACTTATCGGTCTTGACGAGGAGATTCGCCAACTTGAAGAACGAGAACTGGCGTTATCGCGGCGCGCTCGCCAAGAACGAGAGATCGCCGCTTCGCAGCTAACCAACGCGGTTCGCTTCCAGTTGGCTCGCGTCGCTCTTTTGAACGCCTCTTTGCGTTTTGTGGTCGACGGAGACGACGGTTCCGACGCCGAGATTCTCTTTACCCCAAACCCCGGTCGGCCCGAAGGCCCTCTGGCCGCACTGGCGAGCGGAGGAGAACTCAGTCGAGTCTTGCTCGCGATCTCACTCGAAACGGCCAGTGAGGACGTCGTCGCCGTCTTTGACGAAGTCGACGCCGGTTTGGGGGGACAGGTGGCACAACAGATTGGTGAGTGTCTCAGCGAAGTCGGCCGTCACCAACAAGTACTCGCGGTTACCCATCTGGCGTCGGTCGCGGCCAGAGCGGACCACCACTTTGTGATNNGGAGCGCCACGAAGACGCGCGTTCGGGCGCTGGTGGGCAGCGACCGAGTAAACGAGATCGCTCGAATGCTCGCCGGAGATGAGACGACTGCCGAGTCGAGAGCGCTCGCGCAACAATTGCTCGAAAACTCTTCCGAAGTTCGTGCCGGAGCAGAGTTTCCTTGCTAAGATATTGTTCCGTGAGAAGCGCATTTTCGCGATGACAAAATACGTGTTTGTAACGGGTGGAGTGTCGAGTTCACTCGGTAAGGGCCTTACGGCCTCCTCGCTGGGACGACTACTCAAATCTCGCGGCCTCAAGGTCACGATGTGCAAACTCGATCCGTACTTGAATGTCGATCCTGGCACGATGAATCCCGGCGAACACGGCGAGGTATTCGTGACCGATGACGGCGGTGAAACCGATCTTGATCTAGGCCACTACGAACGATTCATTGATGAATCGCTGTCGAAGATATCGAACACGACGACGGGATCGATCTACTCGAACGTGATCGCCAAGGAACGNNACCGATCTCGACCTGGGCCACTATGAGCGCTTCACTCACGCTCCCTTGACCCAGGCCAACAACCTGACCAGCGGCCGCATCTACGAGCAGATCATCTCCCGCGAGCGCCGCGGCGACTATCTGGGCAAGACGGTGCAAGTCATCCCTCACGTGACGGACGAGATTAAAGAGAGAATTCGCCGACAGGGCACGTTGGGGGCCGACGTCGTCATTGTCGAGATCGGTGGCACGGTGGGCGACATTGAGATTGTGCCCTTCATCGAGTCGATACGTCAGTTCCGTCGAGACCAAGGTCGAGACAACGTCTGTTACGTGCACTTGACACTGGTGCCCTACTTGGCGCCGTCGGGTGAACAAAAGACCAAGCCGACGCAACACTCGGTAACTGAACTGCGGTCGCGGGGTATCCAGCCCGACGTCATTGTCTGTCGGAGCGACCAACCGATTTCGGACAGTTTGAAACGTAAGATCTCGCTGCTCTGTGACGTGCCAATGAAGGCGGTGATCTCCGCGGTGGACGAGGAGAGCATCTACGACATCCCCGTCACGCTGTACCACGAGGGGCTCGACACGATTGTCTGTGACACGTTGAAGATCGATCTCGATGAGCACCCGATCGACCTCGAGCCATGGGAGAGCGTGGTACGTCGTGTGCACAACACCACGAGTACGCTGCGCATCGGCATTGTGGGCAAGTACGTCACCATGCCGGACGCCTACTTGAGCGTTGGCGAGGCCGTGCGTCACGCCGGATTTGGTATCGGCGCCAAGACCAACATTGAGTGGCTCGAGGCTGAACGGGTGCCGGCCGAGATTGACGCCGAACGCCTCGGTCAGTTCGACGGCATCATCGTGCCTGGTGGGTTCGGCGAACGGGGCATCGAAGGCATGATCGCCACGGCCCGGATCGCGCGCGAACACGATATTCCCTATTTGGGGATCTGTCTTGGTATGCAGATTCAAGTGATCGAGTTCGCCCGCCACGTGCTCGGTCTGAGCGACGCGCAGTCCACGGAGTTCACCCACAGCTCTTCGGCACCAGTGATTTCGCTGCTCACCGAGCAGCTAGACGTGACCGACCTCGGCGGCACGATGCGCCTGGGCGCGTGGCCGGCGATGCTGGACGAGGGCTCCCACGTGGCCGAACTCTACGGGACGACGGTCGTCTCTGAGCGTCACCGTCACCGCTATGAGTTCAACGCGCGGTACCGCGAGCAGTTCGAAGCGGCCGGGCTTCGTTGTTCGGGCAATTCGCCTGACGGACGGCTCGTGGAGTTCGTGGAGTTGCCGGGTCACGCGTTCTTCGTGGGCACCCAAGCGCACCCCGAGTTTAAGTCTCGCCCCGATCGTCCCCACCCGTTGTTCGCGGGTCTCATCAAGGCGGCCGCGTTGCGCGCGGAGGGTCGCGAACCGCACATCATCGATCCCTCCACGGTCGACGCCACCTTGTGAGCGGCTCCTTCCACGTCGAAGGAGCCGAAGTTGTCTTTCGCTCATACGTCTTTTCGGTAGAGCGACGAGTCGTGCGCCATGGTAACGAAACGTTCGAGCGCGACGTGGCGCTCCACCCTGGAGCGGTCGCGGTTTTAGTCATCAACGATCGAGGTGAGGTGGGCTTCATTCGCCAGTACCGCGCCACCTTTGACGAACTGCTGCTCGAGCTTCCCGCGGGCACCCAAGACGTACCGGGCGAGCCGGCCCTCGAAACGGCCAAGCGCGAACTCCTCGAAGAGATCGGCTACGAGGCGGCCGAATGGACGCTGCTTGGTCGATTTATGAACTCTCCGGGTTGGACCAGTCAGGTCATGACGGTCTACGTAGCGCGCCAACTCACGGCGCGAGAGCGTGCGCCGGCCGGACCCGAAGAACGCAGCTCGACGGTCCTGTGGCTCTCGCCGGCGGAGATTCGACAGACCCTGAAAAACGCGAGCGCGATGGACTCAACGACGGCGCTCGCTCTGCACCGGGTCTTTGGGACTCTTCGTGACGAGTCCTGATTTCCTACTCGAGGAGTACCTGCAGTGGCTGACCATCGAAAAAGGCCGTAGTCGCGCAACGGTCGAAGCGTATACACGTGACTTACAGGCCCTCGAACTCTGGATGAATGAGCGAAAGATCAAACTCATTGAGTTGACGGAAGAGGATCTGGAGCGTTACTTCAACGAAATCCGGGGGGCCAAGCGCGCGCCCAGTACCGTGGCGCGCGCCGTCGCATCGGTCCGGGGATGGTTGGCGTATCTCCTCGACGAGGGGTACCTGAACCTTGATCCCAGTGCGCGTTTGAAGGGCGGCCGTCGGGGCCGGACTCTGCCCAAACCCCTCGCGGAAGAAGAGATCATCACGTTGTTGGATTCAATCCCCGCCGATTCGGGCGTTGACCTGCGAGATCGAGCCCTCCTCGAACTCTTATACGGCACCGGCGCGCGAGTGAGCGAGGTCGTGGGCGTGGCTCTTTCGGACCTCGATTTTGACGAGGAACTCATACTGTTGACCGGTAAGGGTGCGAAGCAGCGCCTGGTTCCCTTAGGTGCCTCGCTTAACCGAGCGCTGCGAGCGTATCTGGAACCAAGAGGCCGCGACGTCTTGTTGGGGTCCAAAAAGAGCACGAGAGTGTTCTTGAACGTTCGCGGAGGGACGTTATCGCGCCAAGGAATCGATCTCATCATTGACAAACGGGCCCTAGTGGTGGGCATCGATCGAGNNCACATGCTGGCCCACGGGGCCGACATTAGAGTGGTACAAGAGCTCTTGGGGCACGCCTCCATTGCCACCACGCAGCTCTACACCGCGGTCTCGGTCACGACCTTGCAGCGCGAGTATCACCGTGCTCACCCTCGAGCACACGACTAAGAGGTAGTTGACAATGACGACGTTTTACTGGTTCTACCTCATTAGTCTCATACCTTCGATTGTGCTGCACGAAGTAAGTCATGGCTGGGTTGCTGACTTTTTTGGCGACCATACCGCAAGGGAGCAACATCGACTCACCTTGAATCCAGTCCGCCACCTCGACCCAGTTGGGTCAGTCCTTATGCCTCTCGTGCTGGTACTCCTGCACTTTCCCGCCTTTGGATACGCCAAGCCAGTTCCTGTAAATCCGAGACGACTTCGCAATCCGCGCAAGCAGATGCTCTGGGTGGCGCTGGCCGGACCCGCAGTAAATATTGTGCTTTCTGCGATCGGTTTTGTGGCTACCGAGTTCGCCATTCATTCGTCCTTGAGTTACAACGTCGAACTCTTTTTCATCGCCTTCGGACTTTGCAACTTGGTGCTCGCCGTCTTCAATCTCTTGCCGATCCCACCTTTGGATGGTTCGGCGATCATCGAGCGTTTCATTCCCAATCGTCACATGCCTCGCTACTACAACCTTCGAGCTCGAGCGTTGCCCTTCTTTTTCATTATTCTCTTCGTTGACTTTCAGTTCCTCCACGTCGGAACGAATCTGCTGCCCGACTTAGAGAACTGGTGGCTAAGTCTGCTTAGGTGAGCCCCATGGCAGTAGCCGCGCGCCGATACACCGCGCCCGCCACCGCTGCGGCCTTGTCGGCGCCCCGTGCGGCCACGCGGTACAGATCTTCTGGTGACTCCAAGAGTTCGTCGCGGCGTTGCTTGAGGGGGGCGAGGGTCTTGATGATCAGTTCGGCCAAATCGCTCTTCAATTCGCCGTAACGCGTGTAGCGACTGGCGACCTGCTGGGGTGTTTCACCGCTGAGACTTGAGTAGATCTCGAGCAAGTTCGACACGCCGGGCTTCTTGATCCAATCGAAACGGACTTCGCCGTCGTTGTCCGTAACGGCCTTGGCAATCTTCTTTTCGATGTCTGCGGGGCTGTCGAACATGTAGAGCTTGCCCAGAGGACTGGAGATCGATTTGGACATCTTGCGGGTCGGCTCTTGGAGGTCCATTACGCGAGCGGCCACTTTGGGCTGCGTCCCTACCGGCAGGCGAAACGTCTCGCCGAAACGGTGGTTGAACTTCTCGGCGACGTCGCGTGTCAGTTCCAAGTGTTGGCGCTGATCGTCACCGACGGGAACCTCTTCAGTTTCGTAGAGCAAGATGTCGGCCGCCATCAACACCGGATAGGTCAAAAGTCCCACCCGATAGCCCTCTTGACGCTGGGACTTCTCCTTAAAGGCAGTCATTCGCGACAGCTCGCCACTGGTCGCGACGCACTCCAAGAGCCAGCTCAGCTGGGCGTGATAGGGCACTTGGCTTTGAATGAAGATCGTGCAGATTTCCGGGTCGAGGCCCGAGGCCATGAGGGTCGCCAGTAGATCGGTGGTCTGTGCTCGCAGCACGTCGGGCGCGATCTCCAAGGTGAGAGCGTGCAGATCGACCACGCAGTAAAAGGCGTCAGGGCTTTGGACGTCGACCCACTGACGGAACGCGCCGAGGTAGTTGCCGAGGTGCGCCGGACCCGAGGGCTGGATTCCCGAAAAGACTCTCATGGTTCAATCGTAGATGAGAGGCTCTCGTGATCGGTCGAAGTAAGATCGCCCGGTGACCTTCGTCGTGACGACGCCGTCCTTTAGCGGCCCCGTAGAACTTTTGCTTCAACTGCTTTCCAGTCACGAACTCGACATTCTCGACGTGCCCCTCGCACCGCTCGTTGACGCCTTTATTGCGGTGATGCGCGACGAATCGGCGACTCTGGAGATGGGCGACCTCTCGGAGTTTCTCTTGATTGGCGCGGTGCTCGTGGAGATGAAGAGCCAACAGCTCTTGCCCGGACGTGACAGCGGTGAGCTTGATGAGGAGTTCGTGGGCTGGGAGGAGCGAGACGTTTTACTGGCGCGCCTGTTAGAACTTCGTACCTACGCAGCCCTCGCCGATGCTTTCATTTCGCTCTTCGAACGCGCGAGTCGGGCCTACCCTCGCTTAAGTGGTGTGAACGAGGGCTTTCGGGTTCAGCCCCCCGATCTGTTGGCGGGCGTGACGACGACGCAACTGGCCCTCGCGTACCTGCGTGGCATCGAAGAAAAGCCCCGAGTGGTCGTTCGCCTACACCACCTCACGGTGGACGCCGTCACGGTTGCCGAAACCGTCGCCGCGCTCGCTCAGAGTCTGCCGACGATGGGTCGATTGTCCTTTCGCGAACTTACCGAAGGACTCAAAACGCGCATCGAGATCATTGTTCATTTCTTGGCCCTGTTAGAGCTGTGCAAACTAGGTCACGTGGAGCTGGGCCAGGGCGGTACGTTCGGTGACGTGCAAATTCAGTGGCTTGACTCGCCGTACGGGCTTGATATTGGAGGGGTGGACAGTTATGAGGGATGAGGACTCGCTCGAACAGAAACTCGAAGCCATGTTGACTGTGGCGTTAGAGCCCATCTCGGTGGAAGAACTCGCCGACGTCGTTGACGACGACGCCGACGTGGTCATTGAGTCACTTCGCGCGTTGCGCGAGGAGTTCTTAGCCCAACGCCGGGGCTTTCAATTCGTCGAATTGGCCAGCGGATGGGTGATGCAGTCATCGCCTGAGGTCGCGGCGTGGGTGACGAAATTCGCGAACCGCGACGTGTCGCATCGGCTCAGCTCCGCCGCGCTCGAGTCCCTCGCGATCATTGCGTATCGCCAACCGGTCTCGCGCGCTCAGATCACGGCGCTTCGTGGAGTCAACGTCGACGGGGTGGTTCGACTGCTAGAACAACGGGGCTACATCGATGAGCTCGGACGAGCCCCCGGACCAGGTTCTCCGATTCTCTACGGCACGACGGAACTTTTTTTGGATCGCATGGGTCTCGCCTCTTTGGATGAACTGCCACCGATCGAGGAGTTCATGCCGCCGGTGGAGACCGCCCTCGCCCTCGCCGACGAGATGTCCACGCAGTTCGACGTGACCGAGGTGACCTAGTTGGTCGAAGGTGAACGACTCCAAAAGACGCTGGCTCGAGCAGGTTACGGCTCTCGGCGAGCGTGTGAAGTCCTGATTGTCGAAGGGCGCGTCACCGTTGACGGGCGACTGGCGGAGTTGGGCAATCGAGTCGACCCCGACATGCAACTGATCTGTGTCGACGGAAACTTGGCGCCGACCTCGCAGAACAAGGTCTACTTCCTCTTGAACAAGCCCGACGGCGTGGTGACCACCGCGTCTGATCCCCAGGGCCGAACCACGGTGCTCGATTTGGTGGAGTCTTCGGTGCGGATCTTTCCCGTCGGACGACTCGACATGAACACCGAGGGGCTGTTAATCCTGACCAACGACGGGCGGTTGGCCCATCTCTTGACCCACCCCAGCTCGGGGATTGCGAAAGAGTACCTCGTGCGCGTCGAGGGCGATCCGTCGCCGGGGGCGCTTCGACGACTACGCGAGGGAGTGGAACTCGATGACGGGGTTACGGCGCCGGCTCAAGTATCACGGGTGAGTGAGGGGCTGCTTCGCATCGTTATCCACGAGGGACGCAATCGCCAGGTCCGCCGTATGTGCGCGGCGCTCGGTCATGAAGTCACGCGGCTGGTGCGTACTCGAGTCGGGCCGTTACACGACGCGACGCTCTCACCCGGCTCGTCCCGTCAGCTTTCGCTTAGTGAAGTGCGCCAGCTAATGGAGGCCGTGGGGATGACCGAGGAACTGGCCTCTACGATGCCTTCATGAGTACCGCCATGGTTCGAGGTCTACGCGGCGCCTCCACGTGCGACGCGAACTCCGCGAAGGAGATCACCGAGGTGACCCAAGAGTTGTTGCTGGCCATGCTTAAGGAGAACGCCATCGATCACGACGACGTGGTCAGTGTGCTCTTCACCACGACGTCCGATCTCAACGCGATGTTTCCCGCGACGGCCGCCCGGGGCATCGGCTTCGGTGACGTGCCGCTCTTGTGCGCCAGTGAGATCAACGTGCCCGGCGCCATGCCGCTCACCGTGCGAGTGTTAATGCACGCGTACACCGAACGTCCGCGCGACCAACTTCGTCACGTGTATCTTCGAAACGCTCCGTCCTTGCGTGATGACCTCCCCGACTAGCCGCCGCGCGCACGTCGTCGGTCTCGGTCTCATTGGCTCGTCAGTGGCGCTGGCGCTGCGAGACGCCGGGTGGACCGTAACCGGTAGCGATCTCGATCGCCCCACCGTCGACGCGGCGCTACGCACTGGCGTCATTGACGGTGTAGAGCTAAGCGACGATCATCGTCTGGTAGTGGTAGCGACGCCCGCCAGTGCCGTGGCCGAGACCGCGAACGCGATACTGCGCGAATTCACCAATGAGGCGTTGGTCGTGACCGACGTCGCGGGCGTGAAGAGCGCCATCGTTCACGACGTGAGCGACCCCCGCTTTCTCGCGGGTCACCCGATGGCCGGTTCGGAGTTACGGGGCTCCGCGGGGGCACGCGCGGACCTGTTCCAAGGTTGCACGTGGGTGCTGACGCCCACGAACGCCACTACGCCCGAGACCTATGGCGCCTTGCATGGCGTGCTGCGTGAGCTCGGCGCGAACGTGGTTGCGGTCGGCGCCGACGACCACGATCGTCTCGTAGCGATCGCGAGTCACGTACCGCACTTGCTCGCCGGAGCCTTGATGAACGAGGCGAGTCGCGTCGCCGAACAAGACGCCGTGCTGCTGCAACTCGCGGCCGGTGGCTTTCGCGACATGACGCGCGTCGCGGCGGGCGATCCCGGTATCTGGCCCGACGTGCTCTTTGAGAACCGCGTCGCCATCAGCCAGTCGCTTCAGGCCTTAGTGGAACGCCTCGCGGCGCTACGTGTGGCGTTAATCAACGCCGACCACGACGCCGTCTCGAGAGATTTGCTGAGCGCCGCGTCGGCTCGCCGTCAACTGCCCGGAAGGGCGCTCCATTCGGAGAATCTCGCCTACTTGCGCGTCGCGGTGAGCGACCAACCGGGCGTCTTGGCCGCAGTGACGACTGCCGCGTCGGAGATGTTGGTCAACATCTACGACATTGAGATCGCGCACGGCATCGAAAGCAAGGGCGGAACGTTGTTGCTGGCTATCGACGCACGTCAGGCAGATTCCTTCAGCCAAGCCCTCGTTGCGCGAGGTTTCCAGGTCGGTCACGAGTGAGCGACGCCGAGCGCGTACGCCACGCTCGCCAACTGCGCGGCTCGCTTCGCGTGCCGGGTGACAAGAGCACGTCGCATCGAGCATTGATCCTGAGCGCGCTGGCGTCGGGACAAAGCACTATCACCGGACTGTCGCCGGGCGAAGACGTACGCGCGACCAGCGCGATCATCAATCAGTTGGGCGCGACGCGATACGACGACGAAAACCGCGTCCTCATTACCGGCCCTGACGAGGGACTTCGCGCGAGTTCGGCGCCGCTCGACTGCGGCAATTCCGGCACCACCATGCGTCTCTTGTGCGGCGTCGTGAGCGCCATAGCGGGATCGCATCAGCTGGTTGGCGACGCGTCGCTCTCGGTGCGTCCCATGGACCGTGTCGCGGTGCCACTAGGACTGATGGGCTCGCTCGTGCACGGCCACGGTGAGTGGGTCACGCCGCCGTTAAGCGTCAAGAGTCCCAAGGAACTGCGCGGCATCGAGTATCACGTACCCGTCGCCAGCGCGCAGGTGAAGTCGGCGGTGTTGCTGGCGGGACTCTCGGCCAAGGGCGTCACGACGATTCAAGAAGATGTTCGTACACGTCGCACCACCGAAGAGATGTTGAGCGCCGCGGGCGTTGGACTGGTCGTGGAGAGCGTCGGCGAGGGGCGTCGGGTCACTTTGACGCCGGCTCGACCGCGTCGACACGACTGGTTTGTCCCAGGCGATCCCTCACAGGCGGCGTTTTTCGCGGTGCTGGGCGCGATTCACCCCGACGCGACCCTTGAAGTTCTCAGTGTCGAAGCTTCGCCCGAGCGAGTTGGTTTTGTGGGTGTGTTGCAGCGCATGGGCGCCGACGTGCGACTTTCTACGAGCGGTGAGTTCCATGTCCTTCACTCGCGTAGCTCCACGCTCCAGGCGACCGAGATCCATGCTCGAGAAGTTCCCTCGGTGGATGAAGTGCCGATCTTGACGGTGGCGGCAAGTGCCGCCACCGGTGTGAGCGCCTTTCGAGAAATGGGCGAACTACGACTGAAGGAGTCCGATCGCTTCCGCGCGTCCATGACACTGGCTGAGAGCCTTGGTTGTCGAGTGTGGTCCGAGGGCGAGGATTTCTTCGTGGAAGGGGTGGGCAGTGCCGAGAACTTTCTCGAATTCAACTTCGCATCCGCGCTTGACCACCGTATGGTCATGGCCTGCGCGGTGGCCGGTTGTGCGGGTAATGGGTGCACTATCGAAGGTGCGTCCACGGTGTCGTCGAGTTATCCGAATTTCTTTCGCGACCTAGCGTTACTGCAGTGAGCACTCGAGTCATCGCCATTGACGGTCCGGCGGGATCGGGCAAGTCGAGCGTGGCGCGCGCGTTGGCGGCGGCGCTGGGGTGGTCGTTTCTCGACACCGGAGCAATGTATCGAGCCGTGACCGTCGAAGCGCTACGTCAGGGCGTCGACGTGAGCAATGAGGAAGCGATGGGCGACCTCGCCCGCGAGGTTCAACTGTCGACGTTGCCGAGGGTGAGCGTGAACGGGCGAGACGTGGAAGATGAGATCCGCACCGAGACAGTGAACGAAGCCGTCTCGATCGTGGCGGCCAACGCTCTCGTGCGTCACCAAATGGTCAGTCGCCAACGTGAGTTCGCAGAGGCGCAGCCGCTGGGCACCGTGGTGGAAGGCCGTGACATCACCACCGTGGTCTTTCCCCACGCGACCGTAAAGGTCTATCTCACGGCCTCGTTGGAAGAGCGCGCGCGCCGTCGCGGGGAAGAGGGCGAGGCGTCCGTCGCCCGTCGAGACGTGGCCGATTCGACTCGAGAGGCGTCGCCGCTGCGTCAAGCACCCGACGCCCTCGTGATAGACACAACGGGACGAGAAGTCGGCGACGCGGTTGAGGAGATCATTCAATGGCTGAAGAACAAGACTTTGTCCTAAACCCGAACAAGACCTTGATCTATCGGGCCTGTGCGCTCATTGTGTCAAGTCTGGCGAGACTGCTCTTTCGACCAAGCGTCGAAGGCGCGAAGAACATTCCCTTGAGCGGGCCGGTGTTGATCGCGCCCATCCATCGTTCGAACGTCGACTTCGCCTTCACCTTGTTCATCTCGCCTCGCAAGGTCTTCTTCATGGCCAAGGACGGGATCTTTCGAGTTCCCCTTCTGGGACCGTTGCTCCTTCGCCTGGGGGCCTTTCCCGTCAATAGAAAGAGTGCTGACCGTGAGTCGCTGCGACTCTCTGAGAAGGTCCTTCGTCAAGGTCAGGCGTTGGTCTTATTCCCTGAGGGCACTCGCAAGGAGGGGGACACCGTAGGCCCTCTTCACGACGGCGCGATGTTTCTTGCCGCACGCACGGGCGCGACGGTGGTGCCGGTGGGCATATCGGGCAGCGATCGCGCGATGCCCGTGGGCGCGAGGCTGCCCCGATTTTCAAAGATCCACGTTGTCGTGGGTACGCCCATTGCACCGCCGTCAAGCGAGGGACGAGTCGTCCGCTCAGAGATCACCGCGAAGACCGAAGAACTGCGACGCCAGCTGCAACTGGTGTACGACGAGAGCCGTGAGCGCCTGCGCTAACTACCGCTCGCGCCACCAGGTGCCAAAGACGACCCGGGCGTAGCGAAGGCCAAAGAGCCAGTTCTGGCCCTTTTTGGTGGTACCCGAGGCTCTCGGGTACCACACGGTGGGCACTTCGCTCGCGCGCCAACCACGCTTGAGACAGGTGATCAGCAACTCGGCCGTCTGATACTGCTCTTGGGTGAGACGATCCAGCACGTCCGCCAACATCGTCACGCGCAGCGCCCGGTATCCCGTTGAGGTGTCGGTGAGGTGCGCGCCGGTCATGCGATTCATAACGAGAGAGAAAAATCGTACGCCGCTTTTGCGTACGATGTCCGAGGTCTTATCCTCACCGAGTACGCGACTCGCCACGACGAAGTCCGCCTCGTCGCTCAGAAGAGGAGCGAGTAGCTGGGGAATCTCTGAAGGATCGTTTTGGCCGTCGGCGTCCAGGGTGACGACGTACTTCACGTTGTTCTCGATGCAGTAGCGATACGTAACCTGCAGGGCCACGCCGTGTCCGAGGTTGACGGGAAACTCGATGACCTTGGCGCCGGGATAGGTTCGCGCAATCTCAGCGGTGCGGTCATCGCCGCCGTCGACGACGACGAGGGTCGTGTACGGCGCGTTGTTGATAGCCGCGGGCATTTTGGCCAACACGTCGCCGATATTCCCCTCTTCTTCGTAGGCACATATCGACGCCACGATCTCTTCGGGTGCGAATCCCGGGTACTCCTGGTGAAATCGGGTCATGGCCTGGTCAATGGCGAAGGCCCGTAGTCGTACCAGGCGGCGCTTCTCCAAATCGACGGGTGACAAACGGACTCCCTAGATGGACTTTGCCCGGGCAAAGACGTGATTCACCATCGGTTCGAAGTGTTCCAACGTCTGAGCGGGGAAGTCGGGATCAAAGGCCTTCTGGTCCCAGCGGTCGGCGAACCTCTCGGCGAGTTCGTACCACGGCTCATCGCGGTGCTGATCGCGCAAGTTGGGATCCATGCCGAGGTGTTCGTAGTAGTAGCGACCCTGAAAGTCTTGATGTAAGGCGACCATGCAAAAGACCTCGTGGCGAACGTAGGGGCGCAAGATCTCCGCCGCGATTTTGGGGTGGTTCGCCACTGAGATGAGTTTGCCGACGTCGTGCAGCAAGGATGCCACGATGACCTCTTCGTCGGCTCCGTCCAGTTCCGCTCTCGTCGCGGTCTGCAGCGCGTGTTGCAATTGATCAACAGAGAAGCCGTCGGTGATGTCACTGAGACCCTTCACCATGGCCAGAATCTGGCGGGCGACCCGAGGTTGAGCGCTGATGGTCTGGTCAACGATCTCCATCCACTGCTCACGAGTGGAGACATCCATGCTGGGAAAGGAAGTCACGGCTAAATACTAACCGTTAGGAACTTTTCTGAGAACTAGCGACTCACGGCCGACAGCACTTGCGCCGCGGTGAACTCACGGTCGGCCTGGCCATCAAAGCTCGAGGAGTGCGGAGTTTGAAGAACGAGATCTACCAGAGCCGAGATGGCTTTGAGGATCTCTCTCAGTTCGGGGGGCGGTGGAAAATACTCGTCCTCGACGGTGACCGATTTGACCGTGACACCGTCGGTGGGATTCAAGAAGTTCAACACCTCATTGACGAGCGACTCGGGTGCGGAGGCGCCCGCGGTGACCGCGACCGTCCCAAAGAGATCGTCCGGTAGTTCAAAAGCCCCATTGACTCGCAGCACCCGTGGACAACCCGTCGCTTCGGCGACTTTGGTCAACGCGACCGTGTTCGACGAATTGGCCGAGCCGATGACGATCACCGCGTCGGCTCCGGTCGCCACTTCGCGAAGGGCCGCTTGGCGATTCGTGGTGGCAAAGCACAGGTCGCTGTGATTGGGCATCCAGATGTCGGGAAACGTGACCTCGGCGTACTCTCTGAGGTCCTGCCACTCATCGAGGCTGAGCGTGGTCTGGCTGAGCAGCGCGACCGGTCCAGAACTTGAGGCGAGCGCGTCGATGTCCTCGCGCGACTGGATCAGGTGGGCGACCTCGGGCGCCACGGCCATGGTGCCCACGGCTTCCTCGTGGCCCTCGTGGCCCACGTAGAGAACGGTGTAGCCCTTTTTCGCGCGAACCTTGAGCTCGTGGTGCACCTTGGTGACGAGAGGGCAGCACGCATCGACCACGACGCGCCCCTGCTCGCCGGCCGCCGCCTCGACCGCCGGCGCCGAGCCGTGGGCGGACAGCATCAGGGCCGCCCCGGGGGGGACTGTCGTGACGTCGTCGACGAATATGACGCCCTGGCGCTCGAACTCCTCCACGACGATGCGGTTGTGGACGATCTCGTGATAGCAGTAGACCGGCGGCTCGAAGACGCGCACCATCCAGGCGAGGGCCTTGATGGCCATCTCGACTCCCGCACAGAAACCCCTCGGCTCCGCCAACCGAACCCTCTTCACCTGCACCGTGGACACGCTATCGGCCTGTAGCCTTGCCCCTATGCCACTGCCCCGTGTGGTGGCCGTGGCCGCGTCGTCGCCGGCATCGCGTGCCGGGCTGTTGCCGGGCGACGAGATCCGCTCGATGAACGGCCAGGTGCCCCGCGACATCATCGAGTACCAGCTGATCGCCGACGAGCCCGTCGTCGACGTGGAAGTGGCGCGCGGCGGCCTCGACGTGGCTCTCTACGTCGAGAAGGAGGCCGGCGAGCCGCTCGGGGCCGAGATCGCCTCCGCCCTGTTCGACCAGGTGCGCACGTGTGACAACCACTGCGAGTTCTGCTTCATCTACCAGCTGCCGAAGGGGATGCGGAAGAGCCTCTACCTGAAGGACGACGACTNNTTGTATCTGAAGGACGACGATTACCGCTTGTCGTTCCTCTACGGGAACTTCACGACGCTCACCCGCTTCACCGAGGCCGACCTCGAACGAGTCGTGACCGAGCGGCTGTCGCCTCTCTATGTCTCCATCCACGCCACCGATGGCGAGGTGCGGGCGCGCATGTTGCGCAATCGCCGAGGTGCCTTGTCGCTTCGCTGGCTCCGCCAGCTGCTCGACCACGGCATCGAGGTGCACGGGCAGGTCGTCGTCTGTCCCGGTGTCAACGACGGGGGCGTGCTGCACGACACGATGGCCGGCATCCTCGACCGATTCCCCGAACTGGCGACGGTGGCGCTCGTCCCGCTCGGCGTGAGCAACTACACCACTGAGGCGGCGATGCGGCCACACACGCGGGAGGAGGCCGGCGCCGTCCTCGACATCGTGGCGGAGTGGCAGCCCGTCTTCCAGGCCGCCCTCGGGCGCCGGCTCGTCTACGCCGCCGACGAGTACTACCTGCTGGCCTGGCGGCCGTTCCCCCGGGCGGCGGAGTACGACGGCTTCCCGCAGCACGAGAACGGCATCGGGATGGTGCGGGCCTTCGAAGCCGAGTTGCTCGGGGAAGGTGGTGCGGGCAAGGTGCGGTCGGGTTTCTTCCAGTGGGTCGAGGGGGCGCCGGCCGAGGGGTACCGGGCGGTCCGCCTGCCGACGTCCTCCCGCCTGCCCGCACCGCCCGTGTCGCCGGTCTCGGCTGTGCCGGGCGGCGATGCCGGGGCGTTGCCGGTCTCCATCCTGACCGGGGAGTACGGGGCACGGGTTCTCGGCCCGCTCCTCATGGGGGCGGGGCTCGGTCAGGTCGAGATTCTGGCAGTGGAAAACCGATTCTTCGGCGGCAACATCGCCGTGGCCGGCCTCTTGGCAGGCGTGGACGTGGCTGCCGTCCTCGCCGACGCACCGAGGGGCCGGCGCTACCTGCTGCCGGACGTCTGCTTGTCNNGACGGGCTCCGGCTCGAGGATCTGCCCCAGCCGGTCGAGGTCGTCCCGACCGACGGGGCGGCGCTCGGGAGGGCGATCCGGAGTGCCGGGGCTTCTGTTGTCGTGCAGGCTCCGTCCGCTCGGCCCGTCGTGGCGCAGTCCGGGCCGGCTCGGGTGCGGTTATCGGCGGCGCGGCGATGAGATCTGCTTGGGCCGACCCGAAGCTCGTGCGCGCTCGTGAGGCGGCAGCTGCCGTAGCGGCGG
>PKWA01000148.1:1776-21988 GCA_003131665.1 Acidimicrobiaceae bacterium | reverse complement strand
GGAAAATCGCCAGCCACGGGTTTTGCTGCAAGATCGTGCGGCTCTCGTTGATCATGTTGCCCCATGAGGGCGTGGGGGGATTGACCGAGAGTCCGAGGAACGCCAGCGAGCCCTCGAGAGTGATCACCGTGGCGATGCCAATGAGCAGGAACGAGACGCCAATGGGTAACACGTTCGGCAGTAGCTCCTTGACCATGATTCGCCAATCCGTCGCGCCTTGGACTTTGGCGGCGATGACGTAGTCCTTGGTGGCGATATTCATGGTGGCGGTTCGAATGACGCGATAGACGAGTGGTATCGAGGCGATTCCCACCACGATGATGATCTTGAGCAACGAACGCGGAGTCCAAAATGACAGAACCGCGATGGTGGCGATAATGGCAGGAAAGGCGAGAAACGTGTACATAAAGGTCGTCAGGAGCGAGTCAAACTTGCCTCGTCGATAGGCCGCCAACATGCCCAACGGCGCGCCGATACCGAAGCCGATCAAGAGCGATCCCAAACTCACTTCGATGGAGACTCGTGAGCCGTACACGATACGAGAAAAGATGTCCCGTCCGAGATCGTCCGTGCCAAAGAGGTGGTGCAGTGAGGGCCCCGCGTTGATGACCGAGTAGTTCTGAAAGAGCGGGTTCTGCAGGGGCAGGACGTTAGCGAGAATGGCGCCCAAGAGATTGAGGAGCAGCCAACTCACGCAGATCCAGAACAGTATGCCGAGCTTCTTCTTGCGCTCGGGCGTCACTTGCGTGGTGGACTCTTCGACCAGTTCGTTCACGAAATACGAGCTACTCACGGCTGATCCTTGGATCGACGAGATTGATGATGAAGTCGAAGCCGAAGTTGATCAAGATGACCCCGACGGCAACCACGAGCACGATACCTTGCACGACGAGGTAGTCACTGTAACCAATCGCCGAAATCAACGTATACCCGAGTCCGGGAATGTCGAGGAGATACTGCACGATGAACCCACCGGCCAACAGTCCGCCGATATTAACCCCGGCCGTGCCCAACAGCGCCACCGACGATGGTCGAAGTGCGTGACGCCACATGATGCGTCGTTGGCTGATGCCCTTGGAGCGGGCCATCGTGATGAACTCTTCTTGCAACGTCGCGATCAAGTCGCTTCTCAAGATTCGGTAGTACACCACGAAACTGCCCACGGCCAAAACGAACGAGGGCAACGCGAGGCTCTCTAAATTGCCAATCCAGTCCGAGCCCAGACTCACGTAGGACGACGGCCCGGTATGAGGAACACCTAAATCGATGGCGATGAACAATACGAGCAAGACGATGGCGATAAACGCCGGGATTGAGAGCAGGGTGAAGCTGCCGGCACTGAGCACCCGGTCCAAGGGCCCGTCGGGCTTCTTCGCGCTGCGCATGGCCAAAGGGATGGCCGTCGCGAAGGCGAGAATCTGGCTGATGACCATGAGTTCTAGGTCGATGGGAATGGCCCCTTTGATGGTGGTCCACACCGGGGTCTCGGAGATAAATGAGGTGCCGAGATTGCCGTGCACGATGTTCTTCATCCAGATGAAGTACTGCTCGAGAATCGGTTTATTCAGTCCGAGTTGTTTATAGAGCCTCGCCTTATTCACCGGGCTGTCGCCGGTNNATGACCGCCGGGTCGCCCGGCAGGAGGTGAATGAGGTAGAAGGCGCCCACTGTGATGACAAAGACGATGCCGATCAACATCACCAGTCGCCGTGCGAAATATCGAGCCAACGCTTCTCCTCAAGGACCTGTATGGACATTAGTCAACGCCGGTGGTATCCGCGGGTCACTTGCCTGGTGAACCGCCTGGGATGTAGGTGGCTATGAGTACCGTGGACGTGTGAAAACTGTTGCCATCGCGGGTGGAATTGGCGCGGGGAAAAGCGTCCTCGCTGAACGGCTCACGACCCTGGGCTGGCCCGTCATCGACGCGGACGTGATCGCTCGACGGGTCGTCGAAAAGGGCGAGCCGGCGTGGCGTGCGCTGCGTGACGCCTTCGGTACCGCGGCGATGGATGAGGACGGTGAACTTGACCGTAAGTTCGTGGCCGACATCGTTTTTCACGATCCCAGCGCCCTTCGACGTCTGAATCACATTACGCACGGCCCCATCGGAGAAGAGATTGTGCGCGAACTCAACGCCGCTCACGGGCCGGCCGTTTTTGTCGCGTTGCCGCTCTTTCGAAGTGAGCACCGCTCGGTTTTTCATCTCGATGAGGCCTGGGCCGTCCAGGTCGAGCCTTCGACGGCTCTCGAGCGACTCTGCGCCCAACGGGGATTCAACGAAAACGACGCCCGAGCCCGATTGGCCGCGCAAATGAGCAACGACGAACGTGCCGTGTTGGTGGACCGGGTTCTCTGGAACGAAGGCACCCTCGACGATCTTTACGCGCAGCTAGACGCTGCGATGATCGAACTGGGCATCGGTCGTGACTGACTTTCTTGTTGAGTCACCGTTTCAGCCGGCTGGGGACCAACCAACGGCGATCGCCGCGTTGACCCAAGGCATTCAAGATGGGCTTCGCTACCAGACGCTCGAGGGCATCACCGGCAGCGGAAAGACCGCGACCATCGCGTGGCTCGTCGAGCAGGTGCAGCGTCCTACGCTGATTCTCGAACCCAACAAGTCGCTGGCCGCGCAGTTGGCCTCGGAACTGCGCGAGATGCTACCCAGCAACCGTGTCGAGTTCTTCGTGTCGTACTACGACTACTACCAGCCCGANNCATCTACGGACTCGGCTCGCCGATTGAGTATCGCGAACGAATGTTGCCCCTCGAGGTGGGTGCGACATTCGACCAGAGAACTCTGCTTCGACGTCTGGTGGAGATGCAGTACAACCGAAACGAACTGGTGCTCGATCGCGGGAGCTTTCGCATGAAGGGCGACACGCTCGAGGTCCAGCCGGCCTACAGCAACGAGGCCGTGCGCGTGTCGTTTTTTGATGACGCGATCGAAGAGATCTCTTTCTTCAATCCCGTCACCCAAGAGAGTCGTGGCCAAGTCAAGGAGTTCACGCTCTTTTCGGCCTCGCACTACGCGACGAGTGTCGCGACGCTCGAGCGGGCCTGCCGTTCTATTGAGGTGGAACTGGGCGAGCAGTTGGCGACGTTTCAGAGCGAGGGGAAACTGCTCGAAGCGCAGCGCCTTCGCTCTCGTACCGAACACGACCTCGAAATGCTCGAACAGACTGGTATCTGCGCGGGCATTGAGAACTATTCGGCGCACCTCGACGGTCGCAAGCCCGGCGAACGTCCCTTCACCCTGCTCGACTACTTTCCCGACGATTTTCTCGTAGTGGTCGACGAGTCGCACGTCGCCATTCCCCAGGTACGCGGTCAACACGCGGGGGACCGCTCGAGAAAGCTCACCCTGGTCGAACATGGATTTCGACTCCCGAGTGCACTCGATAACCGGCCCTTGAACTTTGACGAGTTCATGGAACTCGTGCCCCAGATGGTGTTCGTCTCGGCGACGCCGGGACCCTATGAGATCGAACAGTCCGACCAGATCGTCGAGCAGGTCATCCGTCCGACGGGTCTGCTCGACCCCGAGGTCTTCGTCGTGCCCACCAAGAACCAGATCGATGATCTACGAGCCCGCCTCGACACCGTGGTGGCTCGAGGTGAGCGCGTGTTGATCACGACGCTCACCAAGCGCATGTCCGAGGATCTGACGACGTTTCTCACCAAGGCGGGTTATCGCGTGCAGTACTTGCATAGCGACATCGACACCATTCAACGAATCGAGATACTCCGATCACTTCGCCTGGGCGAGTTCGACATTCTCGTCGGTATCAACCTGCTGCGAGAAGGTCTCGATCTTCCTGAGGTTTCGATGGTGGCCATTCTTGACGCCGATAAGGAGGGATTTCTTCGCTCACGCAGTGCCCTGATCCAGACGATCGGACGGGCCGCTCGTAACTCGAACGGCCAAGCGATTCTCTACGCCGACCGGATGACCGACTCGATGCGCGCCGCGATCTCTCTCACCGAGCGCCGGCGAATTCTCCAGATGGCCTTTAACGTTGAACACGGCATCGAGCCCCAGACCGTGATGAAGAACGTCGCCGATATCTTGAACCGACTGCGCAGTGAGGCACCACGTGAACTCATCTCGAAGGTGCACGGCATCTCCTCACTGGACGCGGTCTTGCCCGACGATCTGAGTCTCGAGATCGCGAGAGTGGAAGAGGCGATGCTGATCGCCGCGAGCGAGCTTCGATTCGAAGAGGNNCGATGGGCGCCGACTCACCGGTAGATTCCCTTTATGTCTAAGTCAATTCGGGTCCAGGGAGCGCGGGTTCACAACCTGAAGAACCTCGCCGTGGAGATCCCGCGCAATCAGCTGGTGGTCTTTACCGGGCTCTCTGGTTCTGGCAAGTCCTCGTTGGCCTTTGACACCATCTACGCCGAGGGCCAGCGTCGCTACGTCGAGAGCCTCTCGGCCTACGCGAGGCAGTTTCTGGGCCAGATGGATAAGCCCGACGTTGACTTCATCGAAGGTCTCTCGCCGGCGATCTCGATAGATCAAAAAACGGCCTCGAGGAACCCGCGTTCCACCGTGGGCACGATCACGGAGATTCACGACTACCTTCGACTACTTTTCGCGCGCATCGGCGTGCCGTACTGTCCCCAGTGCGGCAAGGCCATCTCCAGCCAGACCCCTCAGCAGATCGTCGATCAGGTGCTGGCCCGAAGTGATGGCGAGAGATTTCTCGTCCTCGCGACCGTCGTGGAGGGCCGCAAGGGAGAGTACAGCACGCTGCTCACTGAACTCTCGGGTCAGGGGTTCTCTCGCGTACGCGTCGACGGAGTGGTCATGGAACTCGCCGAACGTGACTCGCTGAATCTGGCGCGTTATGAACAGCACACCATCGACGTGGTGCTGGACCGACTCAACGTAAAGTCGACCAACCGTCAGCGCCTCACCGAATCCGTGGAGTCGGCCCTCAAACTCACTAAAGGAGTTGTCAAGTTCCTCTTCCTCGACACCGACGAGATGGTGCAGTTCTCGGAGAAGATGGCCTGCAGCGACTGCGGCATTAGCTTCAGCGAACTCGCGCCGCGAGACTTCTCCTTCAACTCTCCCTACGGGGCCTGTCCGGTCTGTACGGGACTGGGCACGCGCTACGAAGTTGATCCCGATTTGGTCGTGCCCGACGACTCTCTCTCCCTGGCCGACGGGGCGCTCGCTCCGTGGGCCGGCGCGCGCTTTAAGTACTTCGAGCGCCTTATTGGCGGCATCGCCGCGTTGGGCGGCTTCGAGGTCACCACGCCGTGGAAGAAACTACGGGCCAAGGATCGTAAGTTAGTGCTCTTTGGCGTGAACACCCAGTCCGTGCCCGTCAAGTATCGAAACCGCTACGGACGGGTGCGCACCTATGAGACGACTTATAACGGCATCGTCGAGTGGCTGGAGCGCAAGCGCAACGAGGCCGACGGCGACTGGTCGCGCGAACAGGCCGAACAGTACATGCGCGAGGTGGAATGCAACGCCTGCGGCGGACAACGCCTNNCCGCCGTGAACTCCTTCACCATCGACGAGGCGATCGACTACTTCACAACGTTGAAGTTGACCAAGCGCGAAACGACCATCGCGCGCCAGGTAGTCAAGGAGATCGTGGAGCGCCTGACGTTTTTGCTCGACGTCGGTCTGGACTATTTAACGTTGAGTCGGGCATCGGCGACGCTCTCGGGCGGCGNNTCGGACTGCACCAGCGCGACAATCGGCGCCTCATCGCCACACTCGAGCGCCTGCGTGACTTGGGTAACTCGGTGATCGTGGTCGAGCACGATGAAGAGACCATTCGATTGGCGGACTTCATCGTGGACATTGGCCCCGGAGCGGGGGAGTTGGGAGGCGAGGTGGTGCACGCGGGCACTTACGAGGCGCTCTTAAAGAACAAGAAGTCCCTCACCGGTCAGTATCTCTCCGGCGCGAGGGCCATTGAGATCCCCGCCACACGACGCGCCGGCGACGGTAAGAAGTTGACCATCAAGGGCGCGCGCGCCAATAATCTGCAAAACATCACCGTCGACATCCCGCTGGGTGACTTCGTCGCGGTCACCGGGGTGTCCGGCTCGGGCAAGTCCTCACTCATCAACGCCATCTTGCTCGCATCGCTGGAACGACAGATCAATCGGGCCAAGACCACGGCCGCGGAGCACGACACGATTGTGGGCGTGAAGTTCCTCGACAAGGTCGTCGCCGTGGACCAGCAGCCGATCGGGCGCACGCCCCGCTCGAATCCGGCGACCTACACCGGCGTGTTCGACAAGATCCGCCGACTCTTCGCCGAGGTCCACGAGTCCAAGGTTCGTGGCTACCAACCGGGACGATTCTCCTTCAACGTGAAGGGCGGACGGTGTGAGGCGTGCGCCGGCGACGGCACGATCAAGATTGAGATGCACTTTTTACCCGACGTCTACGTCAACTGCGACACCTGTGACGGTGCGCGTTACAACCGTGAGACCCTCGAGATCTTGTATCGGGGCAAGTCGATCAGTGACGTGCTCAACATGCCCATTGCCGACGCGATGGAGTTCTTTGATCGCCAGCCCTCAATTCTTCGTCATGTGCAAAGCCTCGTGGACGTTGGTTTGGGCTACGTGCGGCTCGGCCAACCGGCCCCGACACTCTCGGGCGGCGAAGCCCAGCGCGTGAAACTCGCGACGGAACTGGCACGCCGACCAACCGGTCACACGCTCTACGTGCTCGACGAGCCGACGACGGGTCTGCACTTTGAGGACGTCAGTCGACTGCTGCAGGTGCTGCACCGACTGGTCGACCAGGGCAACACCGTGCTCGTGATCGAACACAATCTGCACGTCATCAAGACCGCGGACTGGGTGATCGACCTTGGTCCCGAGGGCGGACGCCGGGGCGGCAAAGTGGTCGGCGAGGGCACGCCCGAGGAGATCGCGAGACTCGATACGGCGACCGGGATTGTACTCAAAGAGGTGCTCGCCGGTCACGGACCGGGCTAATGCTGGCCAAGCCGTCGGGTATTCCGCGCCAGAGCGGCTGTTATCTCTTTCGCAACGAGCGTGACGTCATCATTTACGTCGGCAAGGCCCGCGTGCTGGCCCAGCGACTCTCGAGCTACTTTCAGCGCCGCGACGCCCAGAGCGAGAAGACCCAACTCTTGATGGACGAGGCGACCTCGGTCGAGTGGATCGTCACGCCCAGTGAACTCGACGCGCTGATCCTCGAGAACGAGCTGATCAAAGAGAGTCAGCCACGCTACAACATGCGCCTCAAGGACGACAAGAGTTTTCCCTTCGTGGCCCTCGACTCACGAACGGCTTTCGCCGCCCCCTACATCACGCGCTCCCCGCACCACCGGGGCGTGCGCTACTTCGGACCGTTCGTCGACGTGCGCGCCCTGCGGGTGACCATGGATGAACTCCTCCAAGCTTTTCCGTTGCGCTCGTGTTCCAAGCACAAGTTCAACTATCAACAGCGGATCAATCGACCCTGTCTGCTCTACGACATCGGCAAGTGCTCGGGTCCGTGCGTGGACGCGATCAGTCAAGAGGGCTACCAGCAGCTCGTGCAGTCCTGGGCGCAGTTCTTGGAAGGCGACGTGCGCCAACTCCGTGATCATCTCCAACGTCAGATGGACGAGGCGTCGGAGAAGAAACACTACGAGGCGGCGGCGAAGGCCCGCGACGGACTGGCCGCCCTCGAGCGCGCCGCCAGCACCCAGAGCGTGGTGCTCGACAATCACTCCAACCTCGACGTCATTGCTCTGGCGAGTGAGGGCAGTCGCGCGGCGGTCGTGCGATTTCGGGTTCGCTTCGGACGCATCGTCGGGCGCACGGTGCACCTGGTGGACCGCTCCATGAACGAAGACGACCGCGAGATACTCGAAAACGCGATGGTCGAGATGTACCTCGACGCGTCCTCGGTACCCGGGGTGGTCGTGGTAGCGCGTCAGTCGTTGGCGACGCCCTTGGTGGTGGCGTATCTCAGTGACGTGCGGGGCAAAGCGGTTCAAGTGCTCGGTGCGCAGCGCGGAAAACGCCGACGCGTCGTGGATCTGGCGCTGCACGACGCCGAGGCGGTCATCAATCGTGACTCGCTTCGTCGTCAGGCCGATCACAACGTACGTTCCCGGGCGCTCCAAGAGCTCGGTGCCGCGCTCTCCTTAGAACAGCCGCCCTATCGCATCGAATGTTTCGACATGAGCCACCTGCAAGGCACGAACTACGTGGGCTCGATGGTGGTCTTCGAGGACGCCCTACCGGTCAAGAGTGACTACCGGCACTTCAACGTGAAAGAGATCCTCGGCAACGACGACGTGGGCGCGATGGAAGAAGTGGTCCGCCGGCGACTGTCGCACTGGGAGGAACATCAAGGAACGTCGAAGTTTCGTCATCCGGACCTCATCATCATCGACGGGGGACTCCCGCAGCTACACGCCGCCGAGAAGGCCGCTCGTTCGCTCGAACTGACCGGACTGGTGGAGTTCGTGGCCCTCGCCAAACGCGAAGAGTTGCTCTTTCGCCCCGGGAGCTCGTCGCCGATCGCGCTCGAACGCGGTTCGGAGAGTCTGTACTTGGTCCAGCGGATTCGTGACGAGGCCCATCGCTTCGCCATCACGTTTCACCGCTCCAAACGTGGTCGCTCGATGGTGACGTCGTCGCTCGAGGGTGTCGAGGGGCTCGGACCCGCTCGTCGCGAGCGACTGCTCGCGCAGTTCGGTTCGTTGAACGCACTGCGCCAAGCGACGTTCGACGAACTCGACGCGCTGGCCTGGTTGCCCAGTGACGTCGCGACCAGGCTCTACGATCACTTACAGGCGCCGTCGAGTCCGCGGCCCGCGAAGGCAGGTGCGAGCGATGAGTGAGGTGTTGCTGGTCACGGGGATGTCGGGCGCCGGGCGCTCGACGGTCTCGGCCGCGCTGGAGGACCTGGGCTGGTTCGTGATCGACAATCTGCCCTTGGAACTGGTCGTTCGTGTGGGTGACTTGACCTCCGAAGGATCAAGTGACTACCCGGGCGTCGCCTTCATCGTGGGACGATCCGGCGGCGTGTCGCCCGAGGCGTTGTTGGCCGTCGAACGAGAGCTCCAACAGCGCCACGACAGCGCCAAGATTCTCTTTCTCGATGCGCCCGACGACGTGCTCATCTTGCGTTTCGAAGGGAATCGGCGCCGCCATCCCTTCGCCGGCGCGACGCTGGCCGATTCGATTGCCGGCGAGCGCGCCCTCCTCTCCTCGATTCGCGACGCCGCCGATCTGGTGATCGACACCGGCTCGATCAACGCCAATCAGCTGCGTCGGCGGATCGCCGAGACCTTTACCGACTCGGACTCCACAGAGTCGTTGCGCGTCTCACTGGTCTCGTTTGGCTACACCTACGGCATTCCCCGCGACGTGGATCTCGTGTTCGACTGCCGATTTCTACCCAACCCTCACTGGATTGACGAACTTCGCCCCCTGACGGGCTTAGACGAGGCCGTGTCGCGCTACGTCCTTGATCAAGAGCCCGCTCAACACTTCTTGCGCGACGTGGTCGCGTTGTTGGAGTGGCAGATTCCCGCCTTCGCTCAGGAGGGCAAGTCGTATCTGTCGATCGCGATCGGCTGCACCGGCGGACGCCACCGCAGTGTCGCGATCGCCGAAGAGATGCGTGGGCGTCTCGGCATCGACCCCGCAGTGTTTCACCGCGATATCGCCCGATGAAGCTCGTCGCGGTCGGTGGGGGCCACGGCACCGCTGTCTCGTTGCGCGCCTTGAAACGGCTCTCCGTGGACGTCACCGGCGTGGTGTCGGTCGCCGACGACGGCGGTTCGACCGGGCGACTGCGCGCGATGTTGAACGTGGCGGCGGTGGGGGACCTGCGCAAGTGCCTCGTGGCGTTGGCCGATCCGGAGAATCCGTTGACGGCGTCGTTCGAGCATCGCTTCAGCGTCGGTGAGCTGGCCGGGCACGCCGTGGGCAATCTGTTGCTCGTGGGCCTGCTCGACGCCACCGGTGACTTAGAAGAGTCGGTCAGCGCGCTCGCCCAAGTGATGGGCGTGACGGGCACCATCGTGCCGGCCAGTTGCGAAGGGGTGGTACTGCTCGCCTCGACCGAAGACGGTCCGGCGCGCGGCCAAAGCAAAGTGGCTCGCTCGTCGAGCATTCGCCGCATCAGTCTCGAGCCGGCGCACCCGGCGGCGCCCATCGTGGCCGTGGAGGCCATCGAGCGCGCGGACGTGATGCTGATCGGTCCGGGATCGCTCTTTACCAGCGTGCTGGCGGCCTGTGTGGTGCCCGGCATCACCCAGGCGCTGGCCGGCACCAAGGCCAAGAAGATCTACGTCGCCAATCTTCGAGGCCAGGTACCCGAAACCGAAGGCTTCACCCTCCAAGACCACGTCGACGCCCTCGAACGCCACGGGGTCGTGGCCGACGTGGTCCTAGTGGACACGACCTCGACCTATGGGAAGGACACGTGCACGTGGTCGACGCGCGTCGTCGACGTCGCGGCCGCCAATGGCCTCGTGCACGATGTGCAAAAATTGGCGCAAGCCGTGCTCGATGAAGTGCGAAGATAGTAGACCGACGAAGCGAAGGAGAGACCGGTGGCAACACGGGTAGGCATCAATGGGTTTGGGCGAATAGGACGGAACTACCTGCGCGCGTCGCTCGGCAACGCCGACGTCGACATCGTCGCGGTGAACGACCTGGTCTCACCTGAAACCAACGCCCACTTGTTGAAGTACGACTCCACGCACGGCCGGCTGCGCACGTCGGTCAGCGTGACGCCCGAAGGGATCAAGGTTGGAGAGCGCACCATCCAGGTCTTCGCCGAGCGCAATCCGAGTGATCTGCCCTGGGCCGATCTCGGCGTCGACGTCGTGATCGAGTCGACGGGACATTTCACCATCCGCGAGGCCGCCGCCCAGCACCTCAACGCCGGCGCGAAGCGCGTGATCATCTCGGCGCCCTCGTCGGACGCGGACGCCACGTTCGTGGTGGGCGTGAACGAAGACACCTACGATCCCACGAGCCACTTCGTCGTCAGCAACGCGTCGTGCACCACGAACTGTTTTGTCCCCATGGTCAAGGTGCTTGACGACGCCCTGGGCGTCGACGCCGGACTGATGACGACCGTGCACGCCTATACCAACGATCAGAATCTTTTGGACCTGGCGCACGGCGATCGCCGACGGGCGCGCGCCGCGGCGATCAATATCGTCCCCTCCACCACCGGCGCGGCCCGCGCGACGAGTTTGGTGTTGGCCTCGATGAAGGGGCGCCTCGACGGGACGTCGTTGCGCGTGCCCGTGCCCGACGGCAGCATCACGGACTTCACGGCCATCGTGCGCTCCACGTCCGTCGAAGAGATCAACGCGGCATTCCAGAGCGCGGCGGAGGGCCGCTTGAAGGGCATCCTCGTCTATACCGAGGATCCGATCGTCTCGTCGGACATCGTGGGTAGTCCCGCGTCGTGCACCTTCGACTCCCTGATGACCATGGTCCAAAAGATCGACGACGAGAAGAGTCTCGTCAAGATCTTCGGTTGGTACGACAACGAGTGGGGTTACTCGAGTCGTCTGGTGGACTTGACGATTCACCTCGGTGAGTAGTTCGGTGTCCTCGTCGCTGCCCTCGATCGAACGTTGGGGGAGTCTGGAGGGTAAGCGAGTGTTGGTGCGCGTCGACTTCAACGCGCCGGTCGCCGACGTCGGGGGCGTCGTGAGCGTCACGGACGACTTTCGACTGCGCTCGGCGCTGCCGCTGTTTGAAGACCTGACGGCGCGCGGGGCCACGGTCGTCGCGTGCACGCACTTTGGACGGCCGAACGGGCACGTCGACGATCGATTCTCCGTTGAGCCGCTTCGCCGACGCCTGCACGAACTGTGCCCGGCGATCACGTTGATGGAGAACCTCCGGTTCTCACCCGGAGAGGAGGCCGACGATCCCGTCTTTGGCGCCTCGCTCGTCGAGGGCTTCGACTACTACGTCAACGAAGCCTTTGGCGCGTCGCACCGCGCGCACGCCTCGATCATGATCCCCCCGACACTGTTGCCCAGCGCCGCCGGACCCAACCTGCATCGTGAGGTGGCGACGCTCTTGTCGTTGCTCGACTCGCCGTCGCGGCCCTTTGTTGCGGTGGTCGGCGGAGCCAAGGTGAAGGACAAGTTGGGCATCATGAAGGTGCTGGTGCAAAAGGCCGACGCGGTCATCGTCGGGGGCGGTATGGCCTACACCTTTGCCGCCGCCGAAGGACGCTGCATCGGAGGATCGCTCTTTGACGCGTCCTTCGTCCAGGAGTGCGCGTCGTTGCTCGAGAGCGGGACCGTGTTGATCCCCGTGGACGCGCGCGGTCTGAGAGAGGGCGCGCCCTTTGGGCCCGACGGCGGGTCCGATGAGGCGCTCGACTTCGCCGAGGACATCGCCGAGGGCTTTGTCGGACTCGACATTGGCCCGCTCACCAGTGAGTTCTTCGCCTCGGCCATCCACGGTGCCCGTACGGTTCTTTGGAACGGACCAATGGGGGTCTTTGAAGATCCCCGCTTTGGTGCCGGCACCGAGGCCGTCGCTCGGGCCATCGTGGCCTCGTCGGCGATCAGCGTGGTCGGTGGCGGCGACTCGGTGGCGGCGCTGTCCAAGTACGGCCTCGAGGACGAGGTGAGCTTCGTCTCTACCGGCGGCGGTGCGTCACTGGAACTGGTCGAGCTCGGCGATCTGCCCGGCTTGCGAGCCCTTCGCGAAAGTCCGTGGAACTAGATGTCCGCTCGTCGCCCTCTCGTCATTGGGAATTGGAAGATGAATCTCGACTACGTCGAGGGCCTGCACTTGGTACAACAGCTAGGCGTGCTGATGAAGAATCGCCCCGTCGAGCACGTCGAGGTCGTCGTGGCGGCGCCCTTTGTTGACCTGCGCACTGTCAGTTCGATCATCGATTCGGAGCGCTTTGTGATTGGCCTGGGCGCACAACACGTCAACTCCCACGAGAACGGCGCGCACACCGGAGAGATCAGCACCACCATGCTGAAGCGACTCAACGTGGAGTGGGTGATCGTGGGACACTCCGAGCGGCGCGTGCACTATGCGATGAGCAACGAGATCGTCGCCCAGACCTTGGGCGCGGTCGTGCGCGCGGGCCAACGGGCCGTGCTCTGTGTCGGTGAAGATCAGTCGGTTCGAGAGAACGACCGGTACAAAGAGTACGTGGGCGCGCAGTTGGATAGCGCGCTCAGTGGGTTGGATAGGAAGTTTCACGCGCTGGTGACGGTGGCCTACGAGCCGCTGTGGGCCATCGGCACCGGGGTCAACGCCTCGGGAGAGCAGGTGCGTGAGATGACGGCATTTCTGCGCGAAGAACTCGCCGCGCGTTCCTTTGATGCGCCACAGGTGATCTACGGTGGCTCGGTGAACGCGGAGAACGCCGCGTCGTTGATGGGCGAGAGTGACGTCGATGGTTTTCTCGTGGGCGGCGCCAGTTTAAAGGCCGAGGTGTTCTACACGATTCTTCGAGCGTGCGACGACTGCTACGCTGTAAAGCGCTAATCGGAGGACCCAATGTTTACCTGGGCAATCATCGCTGTTGAGACGGTTTCCGCCGTGGGACTGGTCTTTCTCGTGCTTCTGCACTCTGGGCGCGGCGGGGGTATCTCGGACCTCATGGGTGGCTCGATGGGCGCCGCCGCGACGGGCTCGACGGTGGTGGAGCGCAACTTGGACCGCATCACGATCGCCGTCGCCCTGGTCTTCACGTTCGCCACGTTGACGCTTGACCTGCGCTTGCAGTAACGGCCGATGATGCCGCGTCGAGGCACGCGCGCTCTGGCCCTTTCGTCGCTCTGGCTGGCCGTGGTGGCGTTGCCGATGGCCATCAGTGAAGCTGCCACCGTCGCCAACGCGAATGAGAACGCGCGCACCTTGTCGTTGTCGCTACCCGGTCCCTTCAACGGTTGTACGTACCTTGACCCCGGGGCCACTCCCACCTCCGACGCGGTCCTCGACCTCCTTCGCCCCTCCGCCTTTCAGACGGGCTTAGCCAACACGTTGGCCGGTGAGGGCGGCCCCATCGCCTCGGCGGAGTTGACCTCGCTCCAGCCCGAGACGGTGCGCTACACCATCGCCGCCGCTCAGACGTGGAGCAACGGTGTGCCCTTCACGGCAAGTGACCTGGTGGCGTGGTGGCAGCGGGCCCGATCGCTCTCGAGTGTGACGAGCGACGGCTACCGAGCGATCAAGACCTTTATCGCCTCGCCCGATGGTCTCGTCGTCACCGCCGTCTTCGCCACGCCCTACGCCGACTGGAATNNAGTGCGATCCACAACTTGATGACACGACCCTCGCTCGGACCCTACCGCGTCACCTCGGCCACGAAGAATCGCATCGTGTTGGCGATGAACGCGAACTGGCCGCTCGACACGAATCGCTTCGGACGAGTTGTGATCACCGATAGTCAGTCACTCCCAAAGGAGTCGACCGCGATTTACGCCAACTACTCCCTCGCGGTGAGCCGAGCTCAAATCCAATTGATCAGCACCCTTCCCACGCTGCTCAGCCACATCTTGTCGTCGAGCAACGTTGAAGAGCTGACGTTTGCCCCTTCGCGTCCCTTTACCCAAAGAGTCGTCGTCCGCCAAGCTCTAAGCCGCTCGATTGATCGACAGGTCTTGCTGGACAAGCTCTTCGGCGCGGTGACCTTCTTCCCGACAGTGGCCGCTTCGGTGATCTACTCCCAGGGACAGAGTCAGTATCCGGGAACGATTGGCACGGGACCGGGGGGTCCCACGCCCACGACGGCACCGAACTCGTCGACCAACGGTCTGAACGACTGTTTGACGTGTGCGCTCAAGGCATTGGAGGCGTCCAGTTTTCGTCGAACCGCCGAGGGCTGGCTGTCCAGCGCGGACCAGTTGCTCACCATTCGACTCGGCGTTGGTCCCAGTGCCCTGGATCATTCGGTTGCCAAACTCATCAAGAGCGATTGGAAGAAAATCGGAGTGTCGACCGTTACGATCGACGAGTCGAGCGACGAGGTCGCTGCTCGAGCGGCCGCGACCAATGTGGTCGACGCGGCGATTTTCTCGCGCCCCACGTTGACGACGCCGTCCTTCGCGGCACGTTCGTGGGCCGGTCCGGCCTATCCCAACACGTTCCTCAGTGGTGTGAGAACCGCAGCGTTGACGAAGCTCTTTGATCAGGCGACTGCCATCTTCAATCCCGTCACGGCGTCGGCCACATGGTTACGTCTCGATCAGATCATCATGCGCAACTACTGGGTGCGACCGCTCTTTACGCCACCATCGCTCGTCGTGTGGTCGAGTTCGCTGGTCACGATCCAAAACAGTTTCTCGGTGGCGGGATTCGTTGATCAAGTTCCAACATGGTCCATTTCAGCGCCTTTAGCGTCGAGTTAGCCGAGGGCAATTGCGTCATTGCGGCTAGAGTGAAGGCCGCGTCGGAGTGGCGGAATAGGCAGACGCGCCAGCTTGAGGGGCTGGTGCCCTTAGGGGCGTGTGGGTTCAAGTCCCGTCTCCGACACCATTGTGATGTTTCAGATTTTCTGGGACAAACGAACCCCCAGAGACTAATCGTCCTTCCTCGGTTGATAATTCTTGGCCGGGTTGAGGGTGAAGTGGCGAATCAACTCGCCGTCTTCGGTGATGACGCGAACGTCGAGATCGGCCATCAAAATGATGATTCGTTGTTCTCGATAGCGCCGTCCGAGACTGATGTGGTGAAGTGTGCGTCGGTAGCGGCGCGTCACACAGCCGGTGTCGTCGACGCGATCGTGACGGACCCGGGTCTTCGCGAGGAGACGCTGACCGGCGAGCGTGGGCGTTGCTTTGTCGAGTTCACGCCAAGCCCGCATCGGCGGACATCCTCGTGCTTGATGCGGTCGTTGCTCGTTGTAGTAGAGAACGAAGCCGTCGATCTGACGCTGCAGCTCCTCGATGCTCGTAGCTGCGGGTTGTTTGCGCAACCACTTCTTCAAAGTCTGGTGGTAGCGCTCGACTTTTCCTTGGGTCTGGGGATGGTAGGGCTTGCCGTGTTTGAAGGTGATGCCGAGGATCGCCAGGCCAACCGGACCCTGCACCTCATCGCACGACTCCGCCTGGATCCACGGACCCAGTTCTATATGGAACGTCGGCGAGCGGAGGGTCTTTTCAAGATGGACGTCATTCGCTGTCTCAAGCGATTCATTGCACGCGAAGCCTTCAACGCTCTGAGGCAGGATCTGCTCCAAAACTAGGTCTTGACTTTTATAGGACCTTCTTCAAGGACGGATTCTCTGCTCAACCTGGAGTCGTAGGAGGCTCCTGCCGCGTCGCATCACGCGTCGCCAAGATCCGGTCGATGACTTCGCCTGACACGCCCGGCTTCTTGCGCCAGGCATTGACGTTGGGCTGCTGGGGAGTGGTCGAGCGGTAGACCCGTCCGTCAAGCGTCGTGATCGTGAGACCGTAATATCCGGGTGCGACGGTTTTGACAGAGCTGACGGGGATCTCGAATTTCCTCCACCAAAGACGCTGAGCGCTCAGGACACCCCGGTTCACTCGGATGTAGATGAATAACGAACTGAAGAACGTTATGCAAACGACCACAAGCATGATTGACACGGTCACGCTGACTGCGGGCGCAACGCGTCCCCCGCACTTCGCTGACTGGCAGCCGGTCCCGTTGATCGATTCGAGAGACGCTGCAACGAGGAACCAAATCATCCCACCGGTCGGCACGAGGATCCCCGGAATAAGGAGGAGCATGGGCGGCCGGTACATCCAGCCACTCTGATTTCGCCCGTCCTCACCAATCGTCCTAAAGCCCATGTCTCACAGTGTGTCAGGTGGGAGTCGATGTCAACTGAGTCTCAAATGGAGAGTTGCAGAACGTCCCGTCGAGTCATGGAGGAGAACTCGCGAACTGTTTCAGGCGCCAGTGCTAGGTTGCACTCCTGTCACGTCGGGTCTCCAGCATTCGAGGGAACTTATTTCAGTTGTACCCTGAACCATGCGCGCGCGACGCTTGGCACTGCTGGTCATCGCTGGAATGCTATTGAGCGCTTGTGGAACTTCCGCGACGTCACATCAAACTCCCACGCTGGGATATCCCCGTGCCAGCAAGACAACAAGTACCCAAGGGTGGGATTCGATCCGACCAAGGACGATCTTCAATGGGGGAGATCCAACGGGGCTCGTCAAAGACATTTCGTGGTCGTCGTGGGGCGGTGCTACGGCCGTCGGTAACGGTATGGGATATCAAGTACCCGTGGCTGGTCCTGTCTCGGCGGGACATTTNNTTTCGCCACAGCGGTCATTGCCGCATTCGACTTGGGTAAGTGTGACAAACACTGGTCATATCTGCGAGTTCGATGGTACTTTCCCGGACACAACCCGAAATTTGTGCAGCCGAAGAAATTCGAGTCGACATGCAACAACTATTCGAGTTCTAAGTATGACGAGTTCGGATCCTAGATACCGGTGAACAGCGATACAGATGAGCTGCTAGGGACGGCTCACTAAGAGGCTGTACATGCATTGGGAAGCTGTCGCTTGGGTCTCGAAAGAGGAACCCGCCATGATTACCACCAACTTCTTACAGCTACGAAGTAAATTCCAAGGATGAGTAGTCCGGTTCCAGTAGCGAAAAAGACTAGGGGAGAACCATAAATACTGTTCAGAATCCGATCGCGCTCTTGCTCAGATTTGCTTCATATCGAGCGCAGGTACAGCAATCCCAAAACTAGGAAGATAATTCCCGCACCGAGACAAAACAGATCGCGCTCAATATAGGAGTTGGTTACTGCCAGATTTTGGATCATCATCGGTGCCCTTTGATCTTAAAGATGAAAACGTTGCCCGTTGTTCCTCACTCGTCGCTTCTAAGTGCCCTTTCGCCATTCTCAGATCATTGGCGTTGTTTCCTCGACGAGGTTCACCGCTTAATTTACGCTGATTACTCCGGGTGAGAAGACGACTAGTGGTGAACGATAAAGCACCTTCACCGTTTGTCCGGGCGCAACGTCGACATCGATCTCATTTTCACCCATGTTCTTACCCAGCAAGTATCGAAAGCCGACCCGAATATTGTGTCGACCAGGTTCAAGCCCGTAAAAGTGAGTACCCCATTTAACAATCGATGTTGTGCCATCGATCGTCACATTGGTCTTGAAGAAGATGAGCAGAAAGGCCAAGGGAAAGATCTTCGTCGTTATCTCAACGCCAGTTTGAGAAAGGGCTGACTCCGTCATCTGCGCTCCTTAATTACGGAATACGTCAATCGCACCGTCATACCCAGAAGAGTAACCCTGGAATCTCTCAAGGGGAGCGAAGCGACTTTGGACACAGTGGTGGTGCAAATTATTCACCGGGTCCGGAGTGTCCGTCCGGACTCAAATTGGACACTCTGGTTGGGGAGTCTTGCCTTCGAAGATTCTCGCTGTACGCATCAACCAAAAATTCGCCAATGACTGGTAGCGGACCCGTGAAGTCGGGTCTCCGACACTGCTCCCGGTTACATTGGCCGTTATGGAATACGGAACTGAGTCTTATGGCCCGACCTCAAGTCGCGAGAGGAGACGTCGCCGACTTCGCCATCGGTTCTTTCCGCCGATACCGAGACGATTTAACAGATTCCAGCGGGTCATCTGGCGAATTCAGCGATTGCTTCTCGGTGATAACAAAGGTGGGCACCAATCGAGAAGAGTCGACTGACGTCCTAACCATCAGGTTGGTCTCAGTCGCCAGTGCGTGGTAGCAGACCTGTTGCGTCGGGTCTCCGACACCAACATTCTCCGACTGTCTGAAATTCGCTGGTTAACTGCGTTTTCAGTCGTCGAATCTCGACGATGCAGTTTGCGGGTGCTTTGATACAGGTAGCGCACCCGGAGCCGCCGAGTCAACCAAGAGTCCGGCTGACCGGGCCCCCCAGCCATGATGGAGGCGAGGCCTTCGATTCTTCAGCGGCGTCGGGTGCCTCATATCGCCGGTTACGGGATTGACCATGGGGTGAGCCTCCAGTCGGGGCTTGTGGCCGTCGTACCTTCGACTCAACGGTGCGTATCGCGAGCCGCAAGACCGTCGTTGAAGTAGTTAGGCCAGAATGGCTCTATGGGACCACCAACGAGCGTTGTTGGCTATGAGATCTCTACGGACCAAGATCGGCTAGATGTTGATTTGGTCTTCCGCTTTCTTTCTGAGGAGTCGTACTGGTCCGCAAGCATCCCAAGGGCCGTTGTTGAACGTTCGATTACCAATTCCATGTGCTTCGGCGTTTACCAAGGCGAAGCTCAGGTCGGCTTCGCACGTATCGTCACGGACAAGGCGACGTTCGCACTCGTGGCTGACGTGTTCATTCTGGAGACGCATCGTGGCAAGGGGCTCTCGAAGTGGCTAATGCACGAAGTCATGGAGCACCCGGACCTTCAAGGACTCCGCCGTCTACTACTGCTTACGTCCGACGCTCATTCGCTCTACGCCCAATTTGGCTTCACGGCGATCGGCGACGCATCGCGCTTTATGGAAGTCCTGTACCCCGACGTCTACGGGCGAACCTGAAACGCTCCACTTCAGAGATGACTGGAGCCTTTCCTTGGCGCATCTAGCTTCGCCAGTTGGTCAGTCTCCAGTCGGAGATTGTTGAAGTCGGCTCTTCGACACCACAGATTTACTACCTCGTGGTCTTCCTTTTTCAGGCGGGGATTTGTCACCGCCTCAGCGACCCTAGTTTGCGCTTAAACCCTTATTCAATCGGTCCTGAACCTCCGACGTCTTCACGCCAAGGGCGCCCAGCAGCACCGCCGCAGGATCTGGTGGTTGGAGAGTGAGGATCTGGGCCAGCACCTGCTGGGCCGTGACGTAGAGCCTCCGACGGTTGGCCTTAGACGCTTGCTCAAGCACTTTCTTTGCCGCGGGTGTCATGCGGAGGCGATCTTTTTGCGCGATGTCTCTAAACCTCGGTTTCTTTGGCACGGCGCGCATCGGTAGTGGGGGAGCGTCGGCGTCGGACCCCAGGCCGAGAGTGGCCAGGGCTTCCTGATCGAGCGACGCAAGAGCCTGGCGTGCTTGCTGCAGACTCACACCCAACACGGCTTCGATCGAGGGATTATCCAACAAGGCGAGCAAGAGGTGATCGGTGCCAGTTCGGCGGTCACCTCGGCGACGAGCCTCCTCACCGGCTTGTAGATACATGGCCCAGCCGTGAAGCATCTCTGGCGCATCGGATTCGGTGGTCATGATGACTCCTTGTTGTATTTGGTGTG
>PKWA01000148.1:0-1759 GCA_003131665.1 Acidimicrobiaceae bacterium | reverse complement strand
ATGTCCATGCCTGTCAGTATAGACTGACACTAGTGCTTTGTCAACCTAAACTGACACCACAGTTCGCCACTCCGTGCGTCTGGTCATTTGGACTGTTCTCATCTCCGCTAAGAGCGAAGGGTGACTCAAACCGCTTAGAAGATGAAGGGTACGAGCATCTTGGTTGAACGACGGTACGTCGGGTACGTATCGGGGAACTGCTCGATCAGGTAGCGCTCCTCGACGGTCGCGCTGTAAATGAAGTAGATCCCGGCGAGGACCACGGGGATCATCCACTTCCAACTCAGCGCCACCGCGGAGCCAACCCCCGCGAGCAGGATGCCTGAGTAGATGGGGTGGCGGACGAGCCGGTAGGGGCCGCTCGTTACCAACTCCGGTTCGTCTTTTTTCGACATTGGGGTGCCCCAGTTGCGTCCGATGTGCCGGCGGGCCCATATAGCGAACCCCAGCCCGAGCGCAAAGAGGACGAGCCCGAGGCCCGCGCGCCACGGACTGGAGTTGAGACTGCCGTTTTGAAAGGCGCCTTGGCGGGTCAAGAGAATCACCAAGACGACGATGACGGCCCTGATACGGAGCTCTCTTGACCAAGTGATGTGGCTCCTCTTCATGGAAAAAGCAGCTACGAGCCAGTAGATCCAAAACGCTGCCCACCCGATAGCGAAGAAAATTTCAATTACTTGCACGCGACTCATGTTTCCACAAAAATCTGACGAAATGAGACAACAAATTGAGCCCAATTAGGCGTCTAACGCCGTCCACATGAACCCTTTAGGAATTACACGGAATCACGGTTGACCTAACATCGGTTCGCGTCACGAAAGAAGGGTCTTCCATTGACTTGGTTTGGTTATTACTTCTTACCCGACGCCATTGCGTCAATCAACGAAATTGACAATGAAGAAGAAAGGCACCGAGTCGAAAACGAGGTGCGCGAAACCGAAGAGCAGCAAGGAGCTGCGCGCGGTGCTGCCCAGTCAGGAGACCTTGAGTTGATCCTGGCTCTCTCGCCTACAGAATTTGAGTTCGCAATGGCCGCCATCCTACGGATGCTCGGGATGTCCAATATTCAACGAGTTGGCGGTAGTGGTCACCTCGGTGTCGACATCCTCGCCGGAGACGCTTCGGGCCGCACCATATTTGTCCAGTGCAAGAGACGTGCGAAGACCAAGAAGATTGGTTCTCCGGAGATTGAGAAGTTCATTGTCAAGTCTCATCTTCATCACCAGGTAGATCTAAGAATGTTCGTCACGACTTCGGAGTACACCGACCATGCCCGGGCGCGAGCGCAACTACATGACGTACAGCTAGTGGACGGATCAGACATAGAAGACCTCGCGCGAAGACAGCGGAATTCCGTTCNNCGACGAACAGATTCATTGGGATTATGGTCGCTCACTGTGAATTGATTTTCCGTTGACGGCCTCAACTTACGAATCGCCCGGTGAGACAATCCGGATTGTGGTTGGGTGGCATCCGTGACGACGTACCATGACACGCATGTCCTTGCCACCTCCCACGTTGCACACCGCTCGCCTGCGACTGCGTCCCTTCATCGACCTAGACGCAAGCGCGCTCGTCGCACTGCACAGCAACGCCAACGTGCTGCGCTACTGGGACTCGCCACCTTGGAGCGAACCTCTGCGCGCTGAAGGGTTCATCACGACTTGCCGACAGATCGCCGAGGCGGGCACCGGGACACGGCTGGCTGTGGATCGTGTCTCCGACGGGGCCTTCATCGGCTGGTGCAGCCTGACCCGGT
>PKWA01000038.1 GCA_003131665.1 Acidimicrobiaceae bacterium | reverse complement strand
GCGGTGCACGCAGTGACCGACCGACGCGTCCTCGTCCGGGATGCCTTCAGAGTGCAGGCCGTTGTTCTTAGGCGCCCAACTCACACCGCCGTCGTCGCTGCGAAAGACGCCCGCCGACGAGATGGCGACCCAGATCCTCTTCGCGTCGATCGGGCTCTCGAGAATCGTGTGCAAGCACATCCCCCCGGCGCCAGGTTGCCAGGACGCCCCCGAGCCGATTTCGCGCAGGCCCGAGAGTTCGTGCCAACTGTCGCCCCCGTCATTCGAGCGAAAGAGGGCGGCGTCCTCTACCCCGGCCAGCACCNNGCGTGCCGTCATACCACTGGTGTGTGCCCGGCACGCCGTCGTATTGAAACTGATTGCCCACTGGCGCCCACGTCGCGCCCCCGTCGTTGGAGCGTTGAAGTATCTGTCCGAACCAACTGGTGTTCTGTGACGCGTAGATCCGGTTCGGATCGACCGTTGAGCCCTTCGCGTGATAGATCTCCCAGCCCTCGAACAGAGGACCCTTCACGTCCCACGCCTTTCGCTTACCGTCTGACGTCAGAATGAACATGCCTTTGCGCGTGCCCACCAACACTCGTACTCCGCTCATCGATTTTCCTCTCCCCCGGGCTCTCGCCTCAGTGACTAAGAGTAGTAGCGAGTGCCTCCGTCGTCACGGGACCGCCTCGTGTACAAATACCACTTGCCCCGGGCGCCTCAAGATCTCAAGGACGCCTGGCGCAGTTCAAACTCCTCGGGGGCGCCTCGCCCTTACGAGAATCGCCACGCCGATAGCGACCAGGACGACGCCGAGCCACGCCCAACCCCCGTGACCACTCATGCCAGAACCGTGGACCATGTTCGTTCCCTGGGCAATCCAAACCACACCGACGATGCAACAGAGAATCCCAATCACCGTTCGAAGCCACATAGTCGAGTCCGATCTAATGGAACGACGCGGGTCGCGTCGAGCGACAAACTAGCACTGCTCTGTTGTAAGAACTTTGTTGGCTCTGCGACGCTCGGCAGTGCCGAGTGCGTTGGTACCGTGATTCTCAAAGAGCAGCTTGTCGGGGTTATCAATGGGCGCCACCACGTGCCGGTTACCCTTAAGGAAATCCGAAAGTAAAGCCAGGCGTGATGCAAACGGGCCAAGTTCGATCGATTGTCGTCATGGGGGTGTCGGGTTCGGGGAAAAGCACCATTGCGCTGGCCCTCGCGAAGAGAAGCCACCTTGAATTCGTCGACGGTGATTCGCTGCACAGTCCAGAGAACCTGGCGAAGATGTCTCGCGGCGTGGCGCTCAGCGACGACGATCGAACGCCGTGGTTGAACGCCATCGGGCGCCAACTCAGGCTCGCCCAATCTTCCAGCGTCGGTCTCGTCGTCGCGTGCTCGGCATTGAAGCGGCAATATCGAGACTTGTTGCGTACGTACGATCCGGAAATTTTCTTTGTCATGCTGGAGGGCACCGAGGCACTTATTCGCTCGAGAATTGAAGCTCGACCGCACGAATTCATGCCAGCCTCTCTTCTCGCCACGCAGTTCGCCATCCTCGAGCCGTTAGAGAGTGACGAGCGAGGTATGTGCGTCGATATCGCCTTATCACCGCAAGACATCGTCGTCCAGATCGAGGCCAAGTTGAGCGACGGAGCCAAACGTTCGTAAACGAGGAGAATCGCTCATCTTCGCCTAAGGTGCCGCTTCTTAGTTCGCGTTCAGCAAGTCCAAGATCTCACCCTCGGACCAGGTCCCCGGAGCGCCCCGCTCCGACGCGAGTTGGTTGGCCAGTCGTTGCAAGAGTTCATTGACGGGTGTCGCGACACCGAAGAGTCGTCCGCGCAACACAATCTCACCCGTCAAGTAGTCAGTCTCAATGCTCCCCGTCTCGCGAATGAGACTCTGCCACGACGATCCCCCTCCGCGTGTCGCTCCGCCAATCGGGCCCAACGTGAGTAACTGACCGCGGCGCGCGGCGTCTTCTTCTCTCCCGACGTAAGCGATTCCGGCCGCTGCTAAGACGTCGACTCCTTCTTTCACTGCTCGTCGAACGAGTTCACCGCCTCGTTGCCCGGGGCCGCACAGCGCCTCGACGGCGTTACCCAAATTCATGAGTAGCTTGCCCCACTTCCATCGCGCGATGTCCTCGCGCGCCACTGATTCGAACGAGGCCCCGCTAAGAACATCCGCCAGCTCTCGGATTCGATCGTCAACACCGTGTGGCCATCGACCCACGTCCAAGAGTCCGGTGATCGGTGACGAGCTCGCTTGGACGACTCCGGGCGAAAGGTGCGACGCGGGCATCATGACGCACATCCCATAGACGTTTCGAAACATCCTCAGCGCCACCCGTTCGTTTTCCACCCCGTTTTGGCCACAGACAATCGCCGTCGTTGGTGTGGCCACAGCGGCGAGGTGAGAGAGGGCGGGCATCGTGTCTTGGCTCTTGACCGTCAAGATCACCGTGTCGACCGAATCAAATGACATCGCCTCCGGGCCCTCCACGACCGGAACCGGCAAGGTCACGGTCTCGTCCGGCGTTTCCAAGCGAAGACCACTTTTCGAAAGCTCGGCGAAGTTCGCACCTCGGGCAATGAGCGTCACGTCGTGGCCGTGTTGAAACAACCTCGCACCAATGACGCCGCCGATGGCGCCCGCGCCAAAAATCACGACTCTCATGTCACGGTCCTCGACCTTGGTCGAAGGCGACGGAGAATTTACTCGTCGGCGATGATCGAGCCCACTCGATCGCCAACGCCGGGATCGCGCGCCACGAGGAACGTCGCGTAGATGATCGCGAGGATCAACACCCCGAGCGCGATGTAGGGGTACCAACTGTACGGCGCGGGCTGGCCGGGCTTGGCCAAGTAGTACAGCGGCACCAAGATCCACAGCACCCCAAAGGCCGGCAGTACCGCGTGGCGGAACGGCTTGTACAGATTGGGGTGATACTTCCGGTAGTAGAAGGGCAGTGCCACGTTGGAGAGACCGTAGACAATGAGCAAGAGGATCGTGCCGAAGGTCGAGGATTCGACGAACATCGCGAGCGCGCTCATCGAACCCGAGTTGGCGTGGCCGCCAAAGATATGACCGAGGCCCCATATTCCGATGATCGCCACCCCCAGCCCGAGAAAGACGAAGAGCGCGTTTCGAGGCGTGCGGCGAGTGGAATGAACCTTGCCGATGACCGCAGGCAAGAGGCCTTCACGCCCGGCGTTGAAGATGAGCCGGGCCTGGGAGTTCGTGCCGGCGATGAGGGCTCCGAGCGTCGAGGTCATACCCGCGAGGAACGCGAAGAAGAGAATGACGGCGAAGCCTTCGCGGGCGACCGACAGGAACGGGATAGCCGCGCTGCTCAGGTTACCGACGTTGTCCTTGAATCCCACGACCGTGGAGAACGCGAAGAACGTGTAGGCGACCAGCATGATACAGATCGACGTGAACACGGCCTTCGGAACGTTCTTGCGCGGATCGTTCGTCTCTTCAGCGAGGGCCGCTGAGTTCTCCCAACCGATGAACAGGTAGATCGCGAGAGGGAAGCCCGCAGCCAGTCCGCTGAATCCATGGGTAATGTTCTTCGGTTCAAAGGGCCGAAAGTTAATGTGCGAGTGAAACTTGACCAGCGTGATGATGCTCACCAGAATCATGATGGCCATCTCGAAGGCGAAGAAGAAGCCGGCCAACCTGGTGGAAATTGAGATGCCGCGTACCATCATGAAGACCGCAAAGGCTAAGAAGATCACTACCCAAATTCCCCAGGGAACACTCTGGAGTCCGGCGACGTTGTAGTTCTGCAAGATGGTCTGGAAGAATCCGCCGACGATGGCAATCACCGACGCCATCGCCGCGATGTAACCGGCGCCGGTGAGAATCGCGACGGTAACGGCCGTTCGCCCCCCGAAGGTCTTACCAATGAAGGAGATGAATCCCCCGGTCGAGGGCAGCACCTTGGTAAATTCCGAGAGGGTATTACCGAGAAAGAGAATCGCGATGCCGGCCGCAATAATGGTGAGCGGCGACGCGAGACCGGCGGTGTAGGCGAGAAAGCCAAAACCGAAGTAGAAGCTCATGGCGGGACCGATGTTGGCCATCGTCGCGGCCGAGATGTCGAGCAGACCTAGCGCGCCTTGGCGCAGTCGCTCATGCTCACCCGGCACGATTGGTACTTTCGCACCCAGTGACTCCGGTGTAAATGCTTCGCTCATTGTCTCCCCCAAGAACCACGACGGAACAGACATCGATCGCGCCGCTGGCGTTGCCCGTGCCACGCCTGAAAAGAAAATAGCCTCAAATGCTCGCTCGCGGAGGATGGCGGGATCGAAGTCAAGGGTTGAACTCTGCGTGGTCCTCGCGAAGGCGTGAACTACTCCGGCGGTGACATTCGCTGAGCGACATTGCGTTCGCCCAGCGATCCCTCGCCCAGGTGTACTTTCACACTGCGCTGGTCGATTTCCGGGCGATTCTGCGACATCTTGGCTTTGCCCTCGATGGAGAGCACGGCAATCTCAATGCCCACAATGGCCCTTAACTGTTGGTCTCGGTACGTGGGATCGAGATCGTCCACACGCCACTCGGGATCACGCCCGCTCTCGAACTGGCCCGTGACGGCTCGGACCTGGTCCAACTTCCATTCAGTGTCCTCATGGAGCGTGAGACGCCCGCGAACCTCCGCCGCGACGTAGTTCCACGTCGGCACGACGCCGGGGTTCTCCAGGCGGCTTGGGTAGTACGTCGGCGACACGTACGCACTCGCCGCCAGAAACAGACCAAGCACGTCGGTGTCACTACCGACCGCTTTCCACCAGGGATTGGCCTTGGCCAGATGCGAGTAGATCGTGCGACGATCCTCACTCACCACCACGGGCACGTACACACTGAGCAGCCCGCTCGTCGAAGGTATGACGAGCATCCCAGCTCCGGCGTCCTTCACTATCTGCCACGCGGCGTCCTCTTCAACCGCGTGCTTGGGAGGTACGTACACGCCACCCATTGTTTCACAGCCTTCCGCGACTTTCGAGGCCCTAGCCCAGCTCCAGAATCGTTTCGAGCCCTTCGTAGCCCGGCGCCGCGCGGGCCCAGGGATAGGCCGCCTCCATCATCGACGCGAGGTCAATCAATCGCTGGTCGTGATAGTGCTCGGCCGTGATCTGCAGCCCGAAGGGCAGACCCGAGGGCAGATGACCAAACGGGAGGCTCAGCGCGGGATGACCCGTCACGTTTTGTAATGCGGTCGAATAGACCTCGGGCGAAAGTCCGTGCACCTCGGCGCCAGCATTCATGCGGCCATCGGCGAGCCAGCCTTCCGCCGCGACGGCGGGGGTCAGCAGCACGCCGTGGGGCATCAACAACTCATCGAGCGATCGAACGTAGAGGTAGCGGCGCCGGCGAGCGGCGAGGTACTCATCGATCGCGACGCGAAGTCCGGTCGCGAAGAACTCCTGAGTGGCCACGTGGAACTCATCCATGTGCTCGTTCACCCACTCGCGACCCAGTGAGGCCACGTGCTCGGCGCTCGTAATCGTGAACCAGTCCAAGTCCGGGTCGCCGTCGAGGAAGAACTCTTCGGCTTCGAGCCACGTCACGGAGGCTTCGAATCGGTCGGAGAACGCGTCGACGGCCTCGTGAAAAAGAACGGCGACCGCGTGGGAGAGCGGCCCGAAGGGCGAGGTCCGTTCAGCGGCGAAGAGCCGGAGTGGACGACCTTCTGACGGCGCCCAATGATCGGACAACGTGGCCGGCGGTGCCGTTGGATCTCCGGCGATTGGTCCACGCATGACGTCAAAGAGCAGACGCAGATCGTCACACGTGGTCGCCATCGGCCCGTCGGTCGAGTAGTCGATCCAATCGGGCGCCGGCCAGCGCCCCACGACACCATTGGTGGGCTTCAATCCGACCAGCCCACAGAGCGCGGCGGGGATTCGAACCGAGCCCCCTCCGTCGGNNGGCGAGAGCGGCGGCCGATCCGCCACTCGATCCCCCCGGTGAGTAGTCAAGGTTCCAGGGATTGCGCGTGACACCGGTCAAGAGGTTCGCGGTGTACCCCTCGATCGCGAACTCGGGCAACGTCGACTTTCCAACCACGAGAGCGCCCGCGTCCAGGAGCCGACCCGGCACGACACCGTTGACAGAAGCGAGCGGCGCGTCTCGTAGCGCCCGCGAGCCCTTTCTTGTCGGATGTCCAGCCAGGTCTTCGAGATCCTTGATCAACGTCGGGACACCAGCCAACGGACCATGGACGTCACCTTCGTCGTCGACGCGACGCGCGGCTCGAAGAGCCTCGTCGTAGGTCTTTTCTGCCACGACATTCAAAATCTCGGCACGCTCGAGGCGCTCGATCGATGCGGTGATGACGGCAGTGGCGCTGACGCGACGCTCTCGAACGGCCTGGGCAATGGAACTGACCGGCCCAGGAGAAACGTTCAACTTAGTGAACCAGACGTCGAACTACTTGATTCCATCTAAGAGAGCGAGCATGTCCTCGGCGTGCTCCTCTTCCGTAGCGAGAATCTCCTCGAGCATTCGTCGCGTCGTCGGATCGCCGTCGCCTAACCACGTGATGATCTCGGTGTACGAGGCTATCGCCACACGTTCGGCGACCAGGTCTTCACGAATCATCTCTTCGAGCTCCGTCGACGAGTCGTACTGGGAGTGACTGCGCCCAGTCAACGTATCGGGATTGAAGTCGGGCTCACCGCGTAACTGCGTGATGCGCGCAGCGATGAGATCAGCGTGGTGTTCCTCTTCGCCCGCGTGCTGGAGAAACTCCGCGGCGGCGGCCTGCGCGTTGAGTCCCTGCGCGCTGTAGTAGTGGCGCTTGTAACGCAGCACGCACACGAGTTCGGTGGCCAAGCACTGGTTGAGAACGAAGACGACCCTCTCCAGATCCGCCCCGTACGCGTCGGTGACCGAACCTCGGTCCATGTTCTCTCGCGCGCGCTGGCGCAACGTCTCAACGTCGGTCAGAAAATCCTTCATGGCTTCACTCCTTGGTACGTCAGCAAAATGACCGGAACTCAATCTTCTACCTTGAGGAGAGAGTAGTGGAGCTCAACGCGGCTGCGTCAGGGCGAGTTGTGCCAACTAGCACGACACCACTGGTCGACACCGACAAGTCTCGGCGTTTACAGCGCGCCCGTAGAGAAAAGGGCAATGGCCGCCGCAGCCATAATCGCGACGGTGAGCCATCCCAGAATATTGGCGGTCGGACCGTTCACGTATTTGCCCATGAGGCGCCGACTGCTCGACACTCGCATCACCACGAAGAGGAATGGTGCCGCCGCCACGCCATTGATCACTGCCACGTAGATCAGCAATTTGATTGGATTCACGTGCAAGAGACTGAACGCCGTGCCACCCAAGGTGCCGACAGCGAGGAGGCCGTAGAACACAGGCGCTTGGCGTATGGAGCGACTAAAGCCCCACTCCTTACCAAGAAGACCCGCCATGCCCACTGACCCCGAGGCCGCGAGCACCGGGACCGCCAACAGGCCGCTGCCGATAAAGCCAAAAGCAAAAATGGCGCTCGCAAAGCGTCCCGCGAAGGGCCGCAAGGCTTTCGCCGCCTGGGCGGCGCTTCGAATGTGGGTGACGTTATGGATATGAAGAGTCTGGGCGGTGGCCACGATGATGGCGAACATGACCAGGTTCGAGAACGTCATCCCGGTAAACACGTCGAGGCGGCTGGTGGACTGCTTGCGTTTGGCCCGTTCGGAACTCTGTTGCTTGAGGGGGATTGCCTTTGTGCCTCCCTCAGGCTCGTCGCGCATTTCTTCCAGGCGGTGGGCGCTCTGCCAAAAGAACAGATACGGCGAAATGGTCGTGCCCAGAACGGCCACCAGAAGAGCCAGATAGGCCTTGTTGAACTCGACGTGAGGGACAATTGTGTGGCTGAGCACACTGCCCCACTGATGGGTGACGAGGACGGCAACGACGAGATAGGACAGAAGCGCGGCGCACAGAACCTTGAAGACGAGGGCGATGCGGGCGAAGGAGCCGAGAACAAGCAGCGTGGTGATGAGGGCGCCCGCGACCAGCGCCCAGAGCCAAGTCGGTCCGGCATGGAGGAGCTGCATACCAGATCCGATGGCGACCAGGTCGGCGGCGATGTTCAATCCGTTGGCCACGATGAGGGCCACAAGAAGCACCGCCAAAATCGATCGACCGGCGCGCTGGAAACGTTTGACGGCCAGCTCGCCGAGGCCGGTGCCGGTCGCTAGGGCCGTGCGGTCACAGATCTCCTGGACGCCAACCATCAACGGCAAGGTCAGCAGGGCGGTCCACAAGAACGAGAGGCCGTATCTGGCCCCGGCCTGGGCGTAGGTGGCAATCCCCGAGGGGTCGTCGTCCGATGCTCCGGTGACCAAGCCCGGTCCCATGGCCCGCAAGTACTGACGCCAGACCGGCCCCGTGCTCCGCTTCGTGAGATCGAGTTCGGATGTCCGCGTTGAAGAGCCCTCGGCACCGGCACCGGCCGGCTTCGTCTCCTCGGCAGGCTTTATCGCCATTCGGTCGTCCTACCCGCAGGAACGAGACGTGAACACTTTCTCCGAGGTTCGCGCCCGTAACGGGACGCCCCCCACGAACCCATCACGCCACCGCGTGACCGGTCGGGACAGGGCCGGCGTGCCGAGATGTCCTGTCCCGATCGAGTGTCGCTCTTTGCTCACTTCTTGAATGCGTCTTTGACCTTCTCCCCGGCCTGCTTGAGGTTGCCCTTCATTTGGTCGGACTTGCCCTTGGCCCGGAGTTTGTCGTTGCCGGTGACCTTGCCGGCCGCCTCCTTGACCTTGCCTTTCGCCTGTTGGGCGCTGTTCTTTGCTTTGTCGGTTGTCGCCATGGCTGGGTCCTCGCTTTGGGATCAGAAGAGGCGCAAGCCCCTGTGGTGTGGTCGGAATCAATGGAGCCGATGTTGTGGGCACCATCAAGCGAAAATGATCGTTCTCTGGATTTTTCAACTGTCAGCCGTGATGAGCGGCGACGGCCTCCTTGGCGCTCGACACCGCGCCGTTGCTGATCTGCCTCACCTGGTTCGCTGCATCTGACTCCCAGACCCGCTCGGCCACATCTCGGACGTGCTCGGGGACATCGGCGTCATGGAGCCACTCGCCGGCCTTGTCAGTGACCGACTGCACCCACCGTCCAGCGTCAGGAGCATGCTCGAGGACTTGATCGCCGACGGCCAGTGCTTTCTTCGACGCTCCGGCCATGGCGTCAAGGACGACGCCAGCCGTAACGCCCGTCAAGCCGCCCACGATGAGCCCTTTCCATACGCTTCGCATGTGCCCTCGCCTCCTTGTTCTGTGGCTTTGCTTTCTTGGATCGTTTCTCGGGGGCCTAGAACCGCGAACTGCGCGTTCTAGTCACCAGCGGTACCAGCGGGCGTTGCCACCGGCCCCCGCGCCCCGGGCGACGCCAAATCCGATGATCCAGGCGAGGAACACAACGACCGCCACGATCCAAAACACGTGCGCGGCGAATCCGAGTCCGCCGAAGATGAGGGCGATCAGAAGTACCAATAGAATTAGGCCCATTGTTCGACTCCGTTCAGTAGTAAGGGATCACGTCTTTCGGACAAGATGCTGGGCTCGTTGACCCAAGCCTGCTAGTGCACCTCTTCGTGCACCGCGGCGACACCACCCCGTGAGTCGGTCACCTGACGGTCGTAGGTGTGACCACGTCGGCCCGTGGTACGTCGGGACGTGCCGAAGATGGTCGCCGATATAGCCAGGCCGATCGCTCCCACAATCATGAGGATTACCCCCACCGTTGAAAGCCGGAACCCGTGACCTTGAGTGTTAGTCACCGCCCAGTACATGACGGCACCCGCTGCGATTGCGATAGTGCTAAAGACCATTCCTGTCAGACCCATTTCCTATGCCTCCATCACGTTGCCCTGGCCGTCAGCCAGGTGCGAAGGAAGCGNNGGGTCCAGACCCCTTCAGCTCTGTACCCACTATAGCGCACGCGCTGCCCAACGTTTCAGAAACCTCTGCAAGGTCCCAAGGACCGCGCTCACCGAAAGCCTCGACCGTCGAGTTTGTGATGCAGAAGTGCGAAGAGAGGGGCAAGGGGTNNTTCGCTTGGTCACATGCTCGGGTACTTGGCTTTGCAGAGTCAAGAAACGCGCGCCGTGCGGTTATCCGCTGTCGTGCAAAGCCCAATAGCGGTATGCCTCGCTCGATTTGTACCGACCGCAACCTGTTAGGGTCGAAACGTGTCCTGCCCCTCGATTGGGGTGCACGGGGGGCGCGGCT
>PKWA01000052.1 GCA_003131665.1 Acidimicrobiaceae bacterium | reverse complement strand
AGGACCTTCTCTGACGTCTCATCCTCAATAATTTCCAGTGATTCCATGATGGGGATGCCCGCCTTCATAAAGACGGCCAGTTGGCGAGAGAAGTTCATGACGTCCTTTCGAGGCACCTTTTTCTTGGTGATCTCGAACTTCAAGATGCTTCGCGGACGGCTCACGCCAATCGGTTGAAGTCCCCGCCCGATCAGGGCTTGATGCGCGGCGCTGAGCGAGGTCGCGACTTCGACGCCCTTGGTCCGGCCACCGTCTTCGTCCAACGCCTCGTAGCGGTACTTCGTGGTGGTACTGGTTTTACTCATAACGTGTAAACGCTCCTTATGACTTCGGCCACTGACGTCACGTCCTGGGCGACGAGACTGATCGCTTCTTGGCGCAATGTGCGCATTCCCTGCTTTACGGCCAGCGCACGAAGCTCTTCTTGCGTGGCCCAACCCACGATCAAGCGCTTGATTTCTGGGGTCATCACGAGAAGTTCGTAGATGCCGATTCGGTCCTTGTAGCCGGTGTCGCTGCAAAAGTTGCAGCCAGAACCTCGATAGAAGACCGTTTTCTCGGGGCCACCGCTGAGTTCATAGAAGATCTGCTCTTCTTCGGTCAAGGTGTAAGTGGTCTTGCACGACGGACATATCCGGCGAAGCAGTCGCTGACCGACGACGCCGAGCACCGACGACGCGATGAGAAACGACTCGATTCCCATGTCCAAGAGTCGGTGGAGGGCCGAAACCGAGTCCGTGGCGTGCATCGAGGAGATCACGAAGTGGCCGGTCAGCGCCGATTGCACGGCGACGCGCGTGGTCTCGACGTCCCTAATCTCTCCAACCAGGATCACGTCAGGGTCTTGGCGAAGAATCGATTTGAGTCCGGTGGCGAAATTGAGGCCCGCCTGCTCGTTGGTCTGGATCTGGTTGATCGAGGGGAAGACGTACTCCACCGGGTCCTCAATCGTCATGACGTTCTGCTTGGAGTCGCTAACCTCGCCCAGCGTTGAGTAAAGGGTCGTCGTCTTGCCACTGCCCGTCGGTCCGGCACAGAGCACCATGCCAAAGGGAGCACGGACGAGTTTCATATACGTCGAGTGCGTGTCCGGCGGCATGCCCAAGTCGCTCAAACGCAAGACCGAGCGGGTCTTGTCGAGAATACGCATCACGCAGTTCTCGCCCATGATGGTGGCAACGGTGGCGACTCGAACGTCCACTTGTTTGTCGTCAATGGTGATGGTGAGCTGGCCATCTTGAGGACGTCGCCGTTCGACGATATTCATGTTGGCCATGATTTTGATCCGGCTCACCAGAACCGGACCGATGGCCGCCGGCAGCTTCAAGACATCGGTCAGCGCTCCGTCGATTCGAAAACGAATGCGAACGTCTTCGTCGGAGGGCTCGATGTGCACGTCGGACGCGCGGTCGCGAATGGCCTGGGTCAAGATACGATCGACGACCTGAACCACCGGCGCGTTATCACCGAGAATCTCCGCCTCAACGCCGTGAACGTTTCGCTTCCTCGCCTCTTCCACCGCCTCGAAGGCCTGCACGAGTCGATCGACGTTACCCAGTGCTCGATAGTTACTGTCGATGGCCCAGCGAATGTCGCTCAAGGGAGCGATCATCAAACGCACCGAGTGACCAGTCGTGCGTGCCAAGAGAGCCGAGAGTTCGTCGCTTGGTTCGGCCACGGCGACGTGGAGTCCCCCTTCTCCAAATCGGACGGGGACGACCAGATTCTCTCGAGCTACTTCTTCAGGTATCAACAACAGTGCATCGCGGTCAATATTCTCGCGACGCAGGTTCAATGAGACCAGACCGAAGAATGAGCCCAACACGTCGGCCAAGACCAACTCGTCAAGTGCGCCGATGCTCACCAGAGCGTTGCCCAGTTTCTCACCCGACTCGCGTTGCTCGGCGAGCGCTTGATCCAATTGGGACTGCGTGATGAGGTGTCGATCAAGGAGATGATCGCCCAGGCGCCCTCTTTCTTTGGCGGATGACTCGTGAGGGACCGAGGGATCGGTCGGGGGCGGGCGTTCATCGGCCATAGATTTCAGCGCCTCCGCGCCAAGCGAAGCGCGCGGTGACTTGATCTCGTCATCCATTGGCGCGGGGAAATCCTGGTCAAGCGTGACGACGGTAGCTCCCGGGACGGGTTGGGTCGAATTGAACGACGCCCATTTCAGCTCTGAAAGTTCCTTCGCTCTCGACGGACTCAATCGGCCCGTTGCGGAGTCGCCGTCCTCGACGTCCCTCGAGGCGTCGTTGAGCACTGCTGGCGATCCCGGTTTTACGCGTGGGGCCTTTCTCTCTCTCTTCTTAAACTCCATCTCCGCCTCGCAGTTAACTTAAAAAAGTCGTCATAACCAATGTATTGAGGTCCTGGAATCATTTGCCAAACGGTCGTCAATGCAACACTCAATCTTTACCGTGCTTATGTACTCGCTTGTATCAACTTTCTAACAACAATCGATTGCGACATTTTTTTTCTGCACGCAACGCGTTTCGCGGTGTCAGAATTAGTAATGATGATCAACGTTCGCCATCGACCACACGTGTGCGCGTTCGACACGACCACGTCGTAACGTTCACGTCGCTCGACAATGATGAAACCGTCGAGAGCAACGCTGTGTGAGAACGGCATCACCGAGCGGCCACCGCGAGATGCCGAATGGACGTTGCCAACGTCTCGTGGCCAATCTCGTTCAAGACTGATAGTGTCGCAAACGCGGAACGCTAAAATTTGTCCAGTGCGTTCGCGAGTGCGTGAAATCCTTGGAAGGTGAGGCGTGATGGAGAACGAATCGACTTCTCTCGAAACCCCACAAGATATCGATTTTCTCTTCGAAGAACTTTCTCACGCGTTAGCGCGCGACGAATTTTTCCTGGTGTATCAACCAACAATTGATTTGCAATCAAACGCCTTTGTCGGCGTGGAGGCACTCATTCGATGGCGCACGACGTTTCGCGGCGTGGTCGGGCCCGAGATGTTTATTTCCGAACTCGAGCGAAACGGACAGATCGGCGCGGTCGGCAAGTGGACACTCGACACGGCATGTCAACAAGGCGCCGACTGGCACGCGAGGGGTTACCGATTTGCGGTGTCGGTGAACAACTCAGTCAAGCAACTTGAATCGGCGACGTTCGTCGATGACGTGAGTGGCGCGCTACGCATGACTCGCTTTGATCCGGCACTGCTCGTGCTGGAGTTCTCGCAGGGATCGTTACTGCGTGGCGGGGAGTCAACAAAGAACACGATCGAACAGCTGAAGGCTCTTGGTATTCGAATTGCGGTCGATGATTTCACGCCGGGCGTCTCACCACTGTCCACACTTGAACAGATACCAATTGACATCGTGAAACTCGATCGCAATTTCATTAACGGAATATCGAAGTCGCCGCAAGATGTCGAACTCGTGCAGTCGCTCGTGCAGTTGGGCAAGACGCTCAACTTGTTGATCGTCGCGTCGGGTATCGAAGACATCGATCAGCGACAGCGCCTCGAGGTCAAGGAGATTCACTTCGGCCAGGGCTTTCTCTTTTCCGCGCCGCGCGAGGCGGAACAGATTGATCAATTCTTAGAAGACTTCGCTATCTTTTCCGGTCGGCCACTCTGAGGTCACCTCGGAGTTACCTTCCACACGACACACTTTTCGTTCCTAGCGGGCAAAGTGTGATGTCATCCTTGATGACAGTGCTTCGCTTATCCTCAAGGTATTGAAAGTGGACAGGAAGAACGTCTCGTGACTCCGAAGTCTCAAGTGAACGAAGACCGTGGGGAGAACATCAGATCTCAGGATGTTTCACCCACTGAGAACCATGGAGACCAGCGCACACGTCTCCTGCGAATGGTTGGGCGCTACGCGGCCGCACTCGTCGACTCCGAGGGACCGCGCGGCGGACTTGGTCGAGGTTACGACAACGTCCTGACCCCCCTGCTCGACATCGCCGTACCTTCATTCAGTGACTGGTGCTGCGTCAACTTCGCGGGCGACCAGGGCCAACTTCGAAGAGTGGCACTGCGACATTCCTCAAAAGATCCGTCAACGAGCGACGCGGAAGGCGAGGAGAGCGGCTATCACTCATTGCTCGCACGGGTGCCTGACGCTGGCCAACTCGCAGAGCGGGCGTGCGCGAGTGGAATGACCGAAGTCTGGCCCCCAACCTCTGACGCCGGCAATCCGTGGTGCGTAGTCGTGGGTCTTCGTGTGGACAGCCGATCCTTCGGGGCCATCACCTTTGTCACCGATGAGACCCATCCGGGCTTTGGCCCATTCGAGATCCGTGCGGCCGAGGAGATCGCCACCACCACTTCCAAAGCGCTCGAGCGGTTGCAGTTACGGCGAGAAGCTCGTGAGTCAGTCCGACGAACCCAGCACATCGCCAGCCAACTCCATCAACTCATTGCGGCCTCGTTCACGGTGAATTCGTTGACGAACGAACTCGACATTGCGACCAGTGTGGCGATGAGCGCACAGAGCGTCTTTGGCGCGGACGGCGCAATGGTTTCACTGGAAGCAGATCGAGTCACGCCGACGCGAGTGATCGTCGAACGAGGAAGATCCGCGACGAGCGTCAGCGCCGAGAATGCGTCGAGTTTCGGCTTCCTGCCCATCTATCGCCCCGGCATGACAGTCCCGTGGACGGAACACGATTGGCTCGTTGCCCCGGTGCTCGAGCGCCGAGATCGGGCCCGAGGAGTAGTGGCGATTCGCCGCGGATCCGGCGCGGCCTTTAGCGCCGAGGACGTCGAGGTATTGACGCTGCTCGCCCAGACAGCCTCTACCGCATTCGGTGCCGCGGAAATGAGTAGAACAATTCTTAACAGCGAAGCTCGCTGGCGGGCCCTCGTGGAAACGGCGCCCGTGGGTATTGTCGAAATTGACGCCGGGAGTCGAGTTCAGTGGTGGAATCGCGCCGCCAGCAAAATATTCGCGTGGCCCGAGTACACCGGCGACGGCGAGATCTTCGAACCGCGCTTTCCCGAGACCGCTTGGCAACCGCTGCGCTCACTCTGGGCCGACGTACTTCATGGCACCGACGCCATCGGTCGTGATTTCTTTGACGTGGAGATCGGTCAACGACGCCGCGACCTGACAGCCTCGGCAGTCCTCTTGCCATCGAGCGATCAAGTCGCCAGGGGAATCTTGACCCTCGTCGACGACGTCACGGACCAGCGACAGATGGCGTCCGAGAATCGTCACGCCCATCGAATGGAGATTCGTGGTCAAGTGGCGAGCAACCTCGCGCACGACTTCAACAACCTCTTGANNGAGGGCCTCGGGCCTGACGGCACAACTACTCGCAATCGGGCGAACTAAGCCCGCCGAACCGGTGGTGCTCGATCCCGTCGCCGCCATCGAATCAATTGCCGAGGTACTCGAGCGAATCCTTGGCGTCGACATCGATATGGTCTGGTCCCTATCTCCTCAGTCGGGCAACGTCTTCATCGACGCCGACCAGTTTGAACAGATGATGCTCAACCTGGCGCTCAACGCCCGTGACGCCATGGCCGCGAGCGGCCAGTTGGGTGTGTCGGTCAACCAAGTGGAGTTTCGTGCGCGAGAGAACGCCAGCGCGAACCTGCCCGATGGAGACTACGTGCAGATCAAGGTCACCGACACCGGTCACGGAATGGACGACGAGACGCTTCGGCGATGTTTCGAACCGATGTTCACCACAAAAGGTCCGTTGAAGGGTTCGGGGCTCGGACTCTCTGCCGCTCGACGTCTCGTCGAAGACAGTGGCGGGACGATTCAATGCACCAGTGAGATTGGTATCGGGACCACCTTCGAAATTATCCTTCCCGTCGTGGCCGAAGAGGCCGCCCACGTGTCAACGTCGCAAGCACCGATTCGACCTCGTGGTTCGAGCACGGTGCTGCTGGCCGAAGACGATGATGTCCTTCGCCGTTTCATCGTGCAAGTACTCAGACGAAACGGCTATCGAATTCTCGAAGCCAGTTCGGGCGAGCAGGCGATCGAGATCGCTCGCGAATTCGGCGAGACGATTGACCTTCTACTCAGTGACGTCGTCATGGCGACGTTGTCGGGACGCGACTTGGCCCTTAGGATGCAAGAGTCGAATCCAGACATTCGGGTCCTTTTAATCTCGGGGAGCGAAGGGGCCGCCGTACTCGAGGGTCTTCAATCTGACTCGGCTGCGTTTCTCGCCAAGCCCTTCAAGCCGAGCGAACTCATTGACCAGATCGTGCAACTACTCGCTCGATGACGTCGTTAGCCATGACGGCTCCGCAGTCGAGGCAATGTATTCAGGTCGCGTCGCGAGCGGCGTCGCTCGCCGGGCTATTCGCGGCGATCGCCCCTGGCTCGAATCGATAGCCCACTCCGCGGACTGTACGTATCCAGAGGGGACGGTCGGGATCGACCTCGATTTTCGTTCGGAGTCGACGTATATGTTCTGTCACCGTCGCTTCGTTCTGCCAGTCACTGGACGACGACCACACGTGTTGGAGGAGTTGGTCGCGTGAGAAGACCTGCCGGGGGGACGAAGCGAGAAAGACGAGCAGCGAGAACTCCTTCGAGGTCAATTCAAGTAGGGATCCGGTGAGTTTCACTTCGTGGGTGCTCTCATTGATCTCAAGTTCGCCAAAGCGCAGGTTGGGCGTCTCGACGTCCCTGGAAGCGCCGCTCGAAGTAGAGCGGCGCAGGACCGATTCGATCCTCGCCGAGACCTCGCCCAGCGAGAAGGGCTTGACTATATAGTCGTCGGCCCCCATCTTCAGCCCCGCGATCCTTTCTGATTCGAGGCCCCGGCCGGTGAGAAAAATCGTCGGCACGTCGCTGATCAGACGGATCTCGCGAAACACGTCGCGTCCGTCTTCGGTACCGAGGACGATGTCGAGCAAAACGAGGTCCGGCGACAGCGCGGAGGTGGCGCTGAGAGCGCCGGCGAAGTCGGACGCGACGATCACCTCGTAGCCCTCCGTGAGCAGAAATTTCTCCAAGAGCCCAACGATTTCTTGGTCATCTTCAACAATCAGAACCTTCGTCAAGAGGAATAGCCCCCCGATAGACAATTGGCTCCCGGGGTGACCTTGAGTAAACCCACGAGCGCGGGGGCGAGAAAGTCTCGATCTCCCTTGCTAGGCGACGTGGGCTTCATCAAGTCGATTCTATGACCGCGCCACGTTTTTTCGTGGAAGGGACCGAAGCGTTTGCTCGGCGTTGGACCCTTCACCATTGAATCTCGATCCAGGTAGAGCTGACAGAGCCGACTCGCTACGATGAAGCACGTGAGTGAACCAACGACCGCCTTCAACGTCGACGATATTGACCTCTCGGACATGGAGTTTTGGCGACGCCCGTACGTAGAGCGCGAAAGTGCCTTTCGAACCCTGCGCCAAGAGCGGCCCATTGGTCACTTCGACCAACCTCTCATGGAGAGTGCGACCGTGGAGTTTCCCGCAGGGAATGGCTACTACGCCCTCACTCGCCACGCTGACGTCTCTGAAGTCTCTCGCCACCCCGACGTTTTCCTCTCGGGTCCAGGTGCGGTGTCGCTGCTTGATCTGCCGCCGGAGATGGTGGAGTACTTCTCGGGCATGATTTCGACGGACAATCCCAAACACGCTCGGCTTCGCCGGATCGTCTCCAACGCCTTCAATCCGAGAAACGTTCGTGCCGTTGAAGAGTCCATCGAACGACTCGCCGACGAGATCATCCAGCGAGCTCAAGAAAACGGCACCGGTGATTTCATCATCGACGTCGCCGCGCCCTTTCCCCTCGAGATCATCTGCACCATGATGGGCGTGCAGCCCAGCGAGTACGCCACGGTGTTGAAGTGCTCGAACATTATTCTTTCCAATGGCGACCCTGAGTTCATTCCCGAGGGCACGGACCCGGTCCTCGCCTTTCTCGAAGCCGGCGCGACCTTGACGGGCATTATGGAGGAACTGGGCAAGTACCGAGTGGACCAACCTATCGACGACATCACGAGCGCGCTCGTGAACGCCGAGATTGAATCCGAGAAGCTGACCCAACAAGAGTTGGCTTCATTCTTCGTGTTGCTGGTGACCGCGGGCAACGAGACCACGCGTACCGCCATCGCGCACGCCCTGCACGCCTTTGGTGAGTACCCCGATCAGCAGCGTCGACTCGTCGAGGACTACGAGGGCCTCGCGAAGACCGCCGCCGACGAAATCGTTCGCTGGGCTTCGCCGGTGATCTGGATGCGGCGAACCCTCTCACGCAACTACACCCTGTCGGGCTTTGATCTCAAGGCCGGTGAGAAGGTCGTCATGTTCTACAACTCGGCCAACCGTGACGAAGAGGTCTTTGACGACCCCTACGTCTTTGACGTGGGCCGAACGCCCAACGACCACTTCGGCTTTGGCGCACCGGGGCCGCACTTCTGTCTAGGTGCGCACCTCGCTCGACGCGAGATCACCGTGATGTGGCGCGAACTGCTCAGGCGAGCGCCCACGATTCATCCGACCGGTGCGCCGGCCCAACTGGCGTCAAGTTTCATCAACGGGATCAAACACCTCGACTACAGCTTTTAGGCCCGTCGAGCCGCCTCCGCTTCGTCAAAGACCCGCAGCGCCCGCGGGCCCCATACCGTGCCCGGTCCCCCGTTCATCGCCACGGCAACGCCCAGTGCTTCGGCCACCTGTTGGCGCGTGACGCCGGCGCGAAGCGCGCCGCGCGCGTGCGCCACGATACAGCCGTCGCACTCTCGAGTCGTCGCGATGACGTGGGCGAGCAGCTCTTTCACCGCGGTCGAGAGTTCACCTTCGACCATGGCGGCCGAAGCCATCTCCACGTAACCCTTCATGACGTCGGGAATGAGCGCGTGCAGATCCAGCGCCGGTTGGCGCAACTCTTCACGTATCTGATCCATGCTCTCCATAGCCACCTCCTGGACCGAGCGTAGCGAGCCGTGAGACGTTCAACGAAGTCGCCAATCTCTTCGCCGTGATCCTCAGTACGAACCGCTTCGGAACTTCTACAGGATCTTCTTGAAGCCTTGGTGGCTCGAGACATAGTCGTTGGCCGCGTAGAACCGGTGCGCGTCCTCTCGGACGTTGCGACTCGTCAGCTGCATGCGATAGCACCCTTGTTCGCGAGCGATCTCTTCGGCGCGCGCCAGCAACTTCGCGCCAATGCCTTCGCCGCGTCGGTCGCTTCGCACGTGCATGCTTTCGAGCTCACAACACCATCCCCCCGTGTGTTGAAAGTGGGGAAAGATCACCACTTGGCAGACGCCCACGACCTCGCCGTCCACCTCAGCCACCAACACGTCACCTCGACGGCGTCGCGTCTCTTCAACAGCTCGCCAGTAGCCGTCAACGTCGCCCTCGTCTTCGCCCTCGGGCGCCATCGACCCACCTTGGATGACCAGCGACGCCGCTGCCACGTCGCCACGGGTGATGGGACGAATGGTGACGTCCACAGCTCTAGGGCCGGGGGTCGATGGGCGTCAGTACGCCGAGGGAGTGTTCGACGGCCTCGGCGGCGTTCAAACAGAGATCCTCTCGAAAGAGGTCACCGATGATCTGGGCCCCCGTGGGCAGACCGTTGGCGACGCCGGTCGGCACGCAGACGGCGGGCAGACCCAACAAGTTGGCCGGTAGTACGAAGCGAAAAAGCTCGACAACTTTCATAGCGGACTCCGCGTCGCGAATGTCATAGCCGTGTTCGAACGGTGGCTGGGTCCAGGTTGGTCCGACAATCAGCGGATAGGTCGTAAAGAACTCTCGCCACGCCCTCGCCACGCGGTAACGGTTCTCGTGCATTAGGGCCATCGACGCACCGGTCGCTGCAGGAAACTCGATCGAGGTCAGCTCGAGAAATCGCTGACCGCCTTCGCCGATGAGCGGCGCCAGGCGCGGCATGCTCACCGTCAGACTCGTCAACATCAACTCGGTCCAGGCGAAGTAGGCGTCAAAGAGCAGCGGAGGTTCAACCTCTTCGACCTCGTACCCGGCGGCTTCGAGCGCTCGACCGGCGCGGCGAACGCCTTCGGCGACGTCGTCGTCGGTCTCGCCGCCCAGCGGCTCGGCAACGAGCGCTACGCGCTTGGCAGCGGGCCGTCCCTCAAGCGGCGCGTCGATCGTCTGGGGGTCACCGCGGTGAGCGCCCATCACGACTTCTAGGCCGAGGCGGACGTCGCGCACGTGACGAGCAAGTACCCCGTCGGCCAACATGATCTGTGAGTTAAGGGCCATCTCGAAGACCGCGCTCGGATTACCCTGGGCGACGCGGCCGCGCGACGGCTTGATCGACGTGATCCCGCAGCAGTACGCGGGATTACGCAGCGATCCCCCGATGTCGTTGCCGAGACCGATCGGGCTCATACCCGAGGCGATGGCGGCCGCCTCACCGCCCGACGAGCCACCAGCGGTGTAACCGTGCTTCCACGGGTTGTGCGTCGGACCATAGAGCGAAGATTCCGCGTTGATTCGAAGTCCTAGATCGGGCATGTTGGTACGCGCGAGCACCACCGCGCCGGCGTCGCGCATCTTCTCGACAATCGGCGAGTCCGAGGCGGCCATGTAGTCCTTCAACGCCACAGATCCNNGTCCGCCGCGTCGGCCTCGGCGAGGACCTCGTCGGGCCTTACTTCGACGACAGCGTTGACCGCACCATTGACGGCGTCAATGCGCGCGAGGTGCGAAGCAACTACCTCACGCGAGGACGCCTTGCCACTTCGAATCAGTTGAGCCAACGTCGACGCCGACTCCTGCCACAGTTCTTTCGCCACGTCGAACCCCCTTCACCGCGCGTGCTGGGTAGTCTGCCACGCGCCAGCGGGCGAGACTCAATCAGCCGAAGCGACCGAGGGTGTAGTCCAAAGTTCTCGAATCGAGAGGATTGTTGAAGATCTTCTCGGTGGTGTCGAACTCGATGA
>PKWA01000151.1 GCA_003131665.1 Acidimicrobiaceae bacterium | reverse complement strand
GAGAACGAACAGCGAAAGTTAAATGTTAAGAAACTCTAAAAGCGCTTATTTATTGACTTTTAGTCGCAACAGCTGTCGCGCCAGCCGCACGAGGTGCAGCGAAAGTGCGCGTGCTCGGGCGTGAGGGCAGATCCACAGAGCGGGCACTGATCAAAGATGGCGAACCGGTTGGCACACTCGGCCCCCGCCGGCGACGTCGGCACGTGAGGCAAAGGGCGGTCGGGGGTCATTTTTCAATTCTTCATCGCGGCGTGGACGAAGACAGTGATGGGTGACCTCACCTGAATTACCAGCAATATGGCCTAAAGTTACGGGCGAGAAATAAATACGTTCGAGGCAGGTTCGATGCGCATAGGAGTTCTGACTGCAGGTGGGGACGCTCCCGGACTTAATGCGGCCATTCGCAGCATTGGTCATATGGCTTTTCGCGACGGTCACGAGCTCATTGGCATAGAGAATGGCTGGGCCGGTCTGGCCAACGACTTCGCCGGTCGGACGCTCACCCCGAACGACCTCACGGGAATTGTGGGCCAGGGCGGGACCCTGCTCGGCACCGCGCGCTACGACCTCGACAGCCCCGAGGGCGGGCGACTGCACGTTTTAAAGGCGATCGACGAACACCTCGACGCGCTCGTGGCCATAGGCGGCGACGGAACCCAACGCATCTCCTACTGGCTGGCCGAACGCGGAGCGCCAGTGGTGGGCGTGCCCAAGACGCTCGACAACGACATCATCGGCACCGATTACTGCATTGGCTTTGACACCGCGGTCAGTATCGTGGCCGAGTCGCTCGACCGGCTGTACACCACCGCGGCCTCTCACCACCGCGTCATGATCGTCGAAACCATGGGCCGCGCTACCGGGTGGGTGGCCGCCNNGGGGCCGACCTCATCGTTATCCCCGAATTTCCCATGACCATGGACGAGATCATTGCCCACCTCGTTAAGCGACGCAGTTCTAGCAGCGCCTTTTCCATTGTGGTGGTCGCCGAAGGCATCAATCTAGGCACCGTGGGCGGAGTTGAGTCCAGCGAGATTTCCAGCGACGGCATTGGCGGCGTGCGCCTCGCGACCCGCGGCGTGGGCCATTTCGTGGCGTCCAAGATTGACGAATACGGCGGCTTTGAAGTGCGCACCACCGTGCTCGGGCACCTCCAACGAGGCGGAAGCCCGACNNGCGCGGCAACGACGTCACGCTCGAACCGCTGTCGACGGTCGCCACGGGCCAGCGTCACGTGCCGCGCGAGCTCTACGAACTCTGCGCCGCGTTCTTTTAGGCGCTCAGCTGACCTAGCCGGTAGTGCGTGCGACAGAGCACTTGGTAGTGCACCACGCCCTCGTGCACGTTGCCGAAGAAGAACTGGTCCCCTTCGCGGGCCACTTCCCCATTGACCACGCGGGCNNCCACGGCGCCATCCACCACGCGGGCGTTGCAGCGACCCTTGCGCCCGCACCAGCACGAGGACGTCAACGGCAGCTCGTGGGCCCAGTCTGCGATAGAAAACAGGCGGGCCGAACCAGGAAAGATATTGAGCAGAAAGTCAGCCGACAGGCCGAAGGCGTGCACGTCAATCCCGTGATCGTCCACCAAGCGAGCCAACGCGTCAATCTGCTCCACGCTGGCGAACTGCACCTCGTCGATCACCAGGATCTTGATCTTGTCCTCAAATAATTTCTCGATTGGCCCGATGAGATCACTCTTAGGTGAAACCGCCTCGGCTTGGGCCTCGATGCCAATGCGGCTCGTCACCATCCCCTCGGCACTGCGGTCGCCGAAGGTCCACAGGGCCACGTCGCTGCGACCCTCACGCAGTTGCCAACACAGTTGCAGCGCCAATGTTGACTTGCCCGCAGCCATTGTCCCGTAGGTAAACGTCAGTTCTGCCATTGCCCTCTCGGATCACGTTGCGCAGAGTAACGATACTTGGACTCACGCCATATCGGTAGATTGGCCCGATGAACTACAACGTGCGTGCCATCGCCTACATCCGCAACGATCGCAGTGAAGCGATCGACGACAATTGGGATGACGTCGTCAGCACCGTGGAACTCGCCCAGGACGTGCCCGACGAAGCGCTGCAGGGTTTGGCCGATTTCTCCCACGTGGAGATTATCTTCTTCGCCGACTGGGCCGAGGACGTGCCACCCGGACCTTGGCACCGGCACCCGCGCGGGAACAAAGAGTGGCCCGACATCGGAGTGTTCGCGCAACGCAACAAAGATCGACCCAACCGAATCCTCTTGTCCACGGTCGCGATCGACTCAATTGGTGAAAGGTCCTTTACCGCGCGGGGTCTGGACGGTATTGACGGTACGCCGGTGCTTGATATCAAGCCAGTTTTTCGCTGGAGCGTGCCACGCGGAGAATTGCGTGTTGCGCCCTGGAGTGAGGCGCTGNNATTACGGCACCTTGCGCACACACACGGGCCAATTGACAGGTCGTTTAGGGGTAGTTTGGACCCCACAATGACCGATACGACGACGCGCGCTATCACGCTCGAACTGAGCGACGTCACGGTACGCTTCGGCGGGTTGCTCGCGCTTAACGAAGTCTCTT
>PKWA01000060.1 GCA_003131665.1 Acidimicrobiaceae bacterium | reverse complement strand
CGATAGATGAGGGCATTGTTGCAGGTGGGGGCACCGCACTCGTTCGTGCGCGTGCGTCGGTGGACAAGCTCGTCGAGTCGCTGAGTGGCGACGAAGCGACGGGCGCGCGCATCGTCGCAAACTCACTCGAGTCGCCGCTTCGCCACATTGCCCAGAACGCCGGCTTCGAAGGTGCCGTCAAGGTACGCGAAGTGGCCGACGCCAAAGGCTCGGTCGGTCTTAACGCCGAGACGGGCGTCCTCGAAGACCTCGTGAAGGCTGGCGTGATTGACCCCGCNNGCCGGCTCGTGGATCTACATCGGCAGCCAGGGCATCGTGCAAGGCACCTACGAGACATTCGCCGCGCTCGCGCGCCGCCACTTCGCCGGATCCCTCGCGGGCAAGCTGGTCGTCTCCGGTGGAATGGGCGGCTTGGGCGGCATGATGTAGTCCTTTGTCCAATGGGACAACGAAGCAGCCGGGCCCGACGGGCCCGGCTGCTTTCGCATATGGCTCGCGGTTGGTGGTCCGCGCGAAGCCGTGCATGTTCATCTTTTGCTTACCAACAACCTTCGTGAAGCACTTGATGATTCAAGGTTGCGTCACTCTGATTCTCTCGGCTCATTGCTCGACGTGCGCGCGGAACGATGGCGAACTGTATTGAATTTTGGGCATCACTCCTCGACTCGATAAGTGTCGATTGTCGAAGGACGAGTTGCTTGAAATCGAAAAGGTACTGAGCGTTACGATCATCGTCGTCGCCCTCTTTGTTGAGGGCGTCGACCGTGAAGGACAATTCGCAGCGTCTTCGTCTTGAGGGCTTCAAAACCCCACGCGTGGCGAAAGGGCACAGGCGTTCGGGGGAATCCAACTCGAATAGTTGAGTCCAGATTTCTTAGAGCCCACTCACCAGGGGAGAGGGTGAAGTGACCCAATATTAGACAAAAAATAGAAGAAAAATCGTGCTAAGAATTCGTGCTAGAAGTTGTAAGAATTCTTTTCGGATTTGGGAAGGGTCATGACCTCGAAGTTCGAATGACATGGCTTTTTCCCAACAGGGTTACGGGGGAACGGCGATGGACAAATTTCGTATAGGGCGTCGTGGTTCGTTTCGTGCGGCGAAGGTGGTCGCACTCGGCTTGGTGCTGGCGTGTACGCAACTCCCGCTCCTGGGGCTGCAAACGCCAGCGTTCGCAGGTGGCACTGAGCAATCAAATTCTACGGTCACGGCCAGTCCGACGAGCGTGCGCGCTGATGGCGTGGCGCAGTCGACGATCACCGTCACGTTGCTCGACTCGACCGACACCCCCATTGCAGGCGACAACGTCACCCTTACCCCGACTGGCAGTTCGTTAGCTTCTGCTCCGTCGGGCGCCTCCGACGTCAATGGCGTCGTGACCTTCACCGTGACGGACACGGTAGCTGAATCAGTTACCTACACCGCTGCCGACATCAGTTCTCCTTCTTCGATTGATGCGACCGCCTCGGTTGTGTTTTTTGGACCAACTATCGCAGGTACTTCGACCGCCGTCGCGAGTCCGACGAGCGTCCGCGCCAACGGAACAGCGACTTCGACGGTGACCGTAACCCTGCTCGACACGAACTCCAACCCGGTGATTGGCGACACCGTGACACTCACCCCGGGCGCAGGTAATTCAATGGTCTCGAGTGCGTCGGGACCCTCCAATGCAAGTGGTGTCGTGACCTTCACGGTGAAAGACTCAACCGCTGAATCAGTTACCTATACGGCTGTAGACACCACCGATACCGTGACTCTTCTCACGACCCCCACTGTCGTGTTCTTCGGACCGGCCGATGCCGGTAATTCGACCGTCGCGGCGGTTCCGACTTCACAAATCGACAACGGCTCGACAACGTCGACGGTCACCGTTACGTTGCTCGACGCGAACCACAACCCGGTCATTGGCGCGACCGTCACCCTTACTCCGAACGGCGGCACGTCCTCGACGATCTCTGGGGCCTCGGGTCCCTCCAACGCCAGTGGTGTCGTGACCTTCACTGTCAAGGACGCCAAGGCCGAGACCGTCACTTACACCGCCGCTGACATCACCGACTCGGTCACTATCACCCAGACCGCCTCGGTTGATTTTCAAGGCGGTACGCCCACTGCGGCGCAGTCCACGGTCACCGCCAGTCCGTTGAGCGTCCCCGCGGACGGATCAACGACGTCCACGATCACCGTCACATTGAAAGACTCGGCGGGTAATCCCGTCTCGGGCAAGACCGTCACCCTCGGTCAAGGCGGTGGCAGTTCCACGATCTCGGCGGCCTCGGGTCCCTCCAACGCCAGCGGCGTGGTGACCTTTACCGCATTTGACTCCACGCCCGAAACCGTTACCTACACCGCCACCGACGTCACCGACGGGAGCTTTACGATCACCCAGACCGCCTCGGTTGTGTTCTTCGGTCCGGCCAACGCCGGTAACTCAACCGTCGTGGCCGTTCCGACCAGTCAAGTCGACGACGGCGTGACCACCTCGACGGTCACCGTCACGCTGAAGGATGTCAACAGCAACCCCGTCGCCGGCAAGACCGTTTCGTTGACGGCCGGCTCGGGCAGTTCCTCGATCAGTGCCGCGAGCGGCGCTTCGAACGCGAGTGGCGTCGTGACCTTCACGGTCAAAGACCACAAGGCCGAGGCCGTCACCTACACCGCCACTGACGTCACCGACGCGAGTCTCGTCATCACCCAGACCGCGACGGTCAC
>PKWA01000141.1 GCA_003131665.1 Acidimicrobiaceae bacterium | reverse complement strand
TCACTGGTGGATCGCTCGGTACGAAGCAGATCCCTCACCCGTCGATCCATCTCGGCCCCATCAAGTACGTCTGGGGAATCACGCCTGTGCCCTACTACTACTTGACGTTGAGTTTCGTGGTGCTGTTTATCATCGTCTTCTCGCTACTGGAACGCTCGCGGATCGGGCGAGCGTGGACAGCGATTCGTGAAGACGAAGTTGCGGCGGAGTCGGTGGGTATTAACCCGTTGAAGTACAAAGTCATGGCCTTCGCCNNTACATCTTCCCGTCGAGCTTCACGTTGCAGTTCTCGATCAACGTGTTGGTGCTAGTCATCTTGGGCGGTATGGGCTCGATCGCCGGCGTCGTCTTGGGGGCCATTCTCATCCAGACGTTGACGGCGTTTTTGTTGCACTCGCCGCCCGCGGGCTATCAGCCCTCGGACCTGTACATCTATCTCGGTGCTTTGCTCGTCACGATGATGATCTTTCGTCCGGCCGGCCTCATTCCTTCGCGACGGCGAAAGCGAGAGATCACGCTCTCGGAAGACTTGCACGAAGGTCACTTGGATGAAGTGCTGACCGGAGACGACACGTGAGCGACCTGATCTTTGACGTGGATCACGTGACGCTGCGCTTTGGCGGGGTGATCTCACTCAACGACGTGAGTTTGCACCAGGACCGGGGCGAGATACTGGCGGTCATCGGTCCCAACGGTGCGGGCAAGACCTCGCTCTTTAACTCGCTCACTGGGGTGTACCAGCCCCAGGAGGGCACGATCACCTTCGTCGGTCGTAACGGTAAGCCCATGTCGATTATCGGGAAGAAGGCGTTTCGCATGGCGAACGCCGGTGTGGCCCGCACGTTTCAGGCGTCGCGAATGTTCAGTGCGATGACGACGTTCGAAAACGTGAAGATCGGCGCCGAAAGTCATCGAGGTATCGGCGTGGTGGGTGCGATGTTGCGCGGTCCCGCGACCCGACGAGACGAGAAACGCTCCGACACTCGCACGAATGAACTCTTGAGGTTCGTGGGGCTCAACGAGAGGGCCAACGCTATATCGGCGTCACTCTCGTACGGCGATCGTCGCCGCTTGGAGATCGCTAGGGGACTCGCCACCGATCCCCAAGTGCTGCTCTTGGACGAACCGGCCGCTGGAACCAATCCCTCCGAGAAGCTCGAGCTCGTCAAACTCATCCGCCGCGTGCGTGACGAGATGGGCGTGACGATTCTCTTGATCGAGCACGACATGAAATTGGTCATGGCCCTCGCCGAGCGGATCTACGTGTTGAACTTCGGCAGTGTCATCGCCGAAGGTTCGCCCGAAGAGGTGCGTGCGAATCCCGTCGTGATTGAGGCCTACCTGGGCTCCTCGACCGAGGAGGTGGAGCACAAATGATGCTGGAGGTTAAAGACGCCGTCGTGCGCTACGGCACCATCACCGCACTGCACGGGATCTCGTTCAACGTGGAACAGGGCGAGATCGTGACGCTCTTAGGTGCCAACGGCGCGGGAAAGTCCACGACGTTGCGCATGCTCTCGGGCCTGCACGCGCCCGCGAGTGGCCAGATCCTCTTCGAGGACCAAGACGTCACGCTCACTAAAGCCCACGACTTCGCGAAGTTGGGTATCTGTCACGTGCCCGAAGGCCGGCGGATCTTTCCCCAGATGACGGTGGAGGAGAACCTCGAGATGGGGGCCTTTACGCGCAAGGGCTCGACCAGTGACGACATGGACAAGATGTACGCGACGTTTCCGATATTGAAGGATCGGCGCAAGCAGATCGGCGCCAATCTCTCGGGGGGCGAGCAGCAAATGCTCGCCATNNGAGCCGTCGATGGGACTCGCGCCGATGATCGTCGAGACAATCTTTGGCATCATCGGCGAGATTCGCGACGCGGGTACGACGGTGTTCTTGGTCGAACAGAACGCCGCGCACGCGCTGCGATTGGCCGATCGGGGCTACGTGATGGAGAACGGCCGGATCGCCTTCGGCGACTCGGCGAAAAACCTGCTGCACGACGAGCGCGTGCGCGCGGTCTACCTCGGCGAGTCCGTCGAAGGCTAAACGGGTGGAAGGTAGCGACGACCTTCATCCGAGTGCGGCTCGCGTTGCCATGGCGCTGAGCGAACGAGGCGTCAAAGGTCCCGTGCGCCAGTTTCACGAGTCCACTAAGACTGCGGGCGACGCGGCCACGGCGTTGGGCTGTGAACTCGGGGCCATTGCGAGCTGTCTCGTCTTCATGCTCGACAACGAGCCGGTCGTCATCCTCAAGAGTGGCGCCTTTCGCGTCGATACGTCTCAGTTCGCAGAGCTTGTTGGGGGACGACACCTTCGTCGCGCCAGCGCCNNCGAAGTGCGCGAGGCGACCGGCCAGCCGATCGGGGGCGTCTCGCCAGCCGGCTGGCCGGCCCGGCTGCGGGTCTTCATCGACGACTCGTTGGCGAACTTCGATCAGATCTGGTCGGCCTGTGGTACCCCGAACGCAGTTTTTGCCACGACCTACGACGAACTGCGCCGTCTCACCAACGCCACCTCGGTCACGCTGACTCCCAGCTAATCATCGCCGCTCACGGTGCGACCGTTGAGTCGCACTCAAAGGAGCAGCGGTGGATCAGGAACAGATAGTGGGATCGTGCTGGCGCGACGTGGCCGACGTGATGGCGGCGGGGTTGGCAAGAGTGTTGCTCTATGGACCGCCGGGCACGGGCAAGACCTTCGCGGCTCTGCACCACGGCGTCGCCCAAGGCATCGCTGAACGATTGATCTGCACCGAAGATCTCACCTCGGGAGAGATCACCGGAACATGGATGCCCTCGGGGGTGAGCCGTTTTGAGTGGCGAGAAGGTCCCGCGATTCGCGCGTGGCGAGGGATNNGCGGGGGACGTCTCGTACTGGACGAAGTCGATCGCGCGTCGGGCGACGCGTTGGCCACCTTGCTCGCGATGACCGACTCGCCGGAGTCGGCGCGCTGGCGAAACCCCGAAACCCTCGAGTGGGTCCAACCTGGGGCGGAGTTCTCCGTCGTGATGACGTCCAACATCGAGGATCTCGACGACGTGCCTCGCGCCTTGCGCGACCGCTTTCCGGTGAGTATTCGTATCGACCGCCCCCACCCCAGCGCCGTAGCGCGCTTGAGTAGCGATCTTCGAGCACCGGCAATGTTGGGGTCGGTGGGTCCAGAAGAGCGTCGAGTGTCACTTCGTAGCTTTTACGCCTTTGACGAACTGCGCCGACACCACGGACCCTCGCGCGCGGCACATCTGGTCTTTGGCCCAGACGTCGCGCCTAGCGTGCTCGACGCGCTGACGATCGCGGCGGTGTCGTGACGGCAGCGGTGATCTTTCCCGAATTGTTGAGCGGGCGAGAAGACGACGGCGCGAGCGGCCCATGGACGGTCCGAGCGAGTTCCTCCATGAGGGGTGCCGCGAGCTGCAATCTCTCTGAACGCGTGCTCGAAGTTCCCCTCGGCCCAGGCGGGCAGGCCCGAGTCGTACGCGCGCACGAACTGATGCACGCTCGGGTCAGTCCTCACGTGCAACATCTGTTGAAGGCCCTTGACGAAGTGTCGCCCCGAGCTCTCGAGTGCGCCGAGGAGTTTCGCGTCAACACGCTGCTCGCGCGACTTCACTTTGACGTGGCGCTACTGCGAGACGGCACGGAGAAGATCGGTGGACGCCGCTTGGCCGAAGGGGGTGAGTGGGCCGAGGCCGTGTGCTTCTTGATGGCCGTGCTCGGCACGGGCGCGGAGAAGGAGTATCTCGCGGGCATTCGACAAGGTCGCGCCTCGTGGCTGGGGGGACTCCGAGCGATTCGAAAACGCTCTTTGGCACTCGTCGATGCGTTGAGCACGTCGGCGCTTGGGGGAACGCGACTCAACGGAGACGACTTGCCGGATGGGTACGCGACGTCGACCTTGGTGCTCGCTCGGATGTTGACACAGTCGATGGCGGCCCGGGCGCCCACGACGCCCGAGGAGTTACGGGCCTTTCGACGTTCCCTCGAAGTTGGTGGTCGGCGCCCGACGACTGGTCAGTTCGCGCCGCTCGTCTTTGATCTCTCCCTTGGTGCGATGTCGCCAAGTGGCGGGGGCACTGTTCGCCGATATCGAGCCACCACCTCGGGGACGGTGCTGCGGTATCCGGGGCGACTACTGAGTGATGATCAACGTCGGGCCTTCGCCCAGCGTGTGCGCCGCCCCGGTGGTGTGGTGGTGATCGATCAGTCGGGTTCGATGGACCTCATCAGTGAGGAGGTACGTGCCGTCGTCGCTCGTTCACCCCACGCGCTCGTTCTGGGTTATAGCCATCGACCCGGTGATCTCGGTGCCACGCCCAACGTCTGGCTGCTCGCGGAGCGCGGACGTCTCGCGACGCGCTGTCCTTCGGGCAACGTGGGCAACGGCGTGGATGGGCCGGTACTGCGCTGGGCCCTCGCGCGACGACAAGAGAGTGAACCGGTGATCTGGGTGACCGACGGCCAGGTCACCGACTCACACGATCACCCCGACGACGCCCTCAGTCTCGAGTGCGCGCAGCTCGTTCGACGTCATCGAATATGGCTGGTGCGAGACCTCGGCGAAGCGGTGAACGCGCTGCGCATGAATCGGGCCACGCCCGCGTCGCGGTGGGGGGACTTTGGCCGGGTTGGCCGCAAACTACGTGAAAAGGTTGAAAAGTAACGAGTTTCGAGAAATCCAAAAATCCAGTTGCATCGAACGTCTGTTCGCTTTATGATAGCGAACAGGTGTTCGTAGATGCAAGGAGTGTTGGAAATGGTGGCAGCGGAAGTTCTTGAAATTGCGGAGTTGGAAGAGTTCGACCCGGAACCCTACCTGCGACTCGTCACTACCCGTCCCACGCCTCAGCCCTTCCGTCACGGTCCCTCCCTCGCTCGGCGTCGGGCCGCGAGAGTACGCGCGACGCAACGTCGACGACGTGTGGTGGTGGGTCTGGTGCTGATGAGTGCGCTCACGATTCTCGCGTTGCCCGGTCACGTCTTTGGCGCGACGAATAGCTCCGGACTCTCGAGCGACCTCGCTGACTCCTCGGTGCTGGCTCCGGGGATGGATTACGTGGTGCAGTCCGGTGACAGCGTGAGCTCGATTGCGAAAGACGTGAACCCCGTTGATCCCTCGCTCGTACGCGCACAACTCGTACACCAACTTGGTTCCTCCGTGGTGGTGCCGGGCGAGCACGTCCTAATCCCCTGAAAAATTAGGCATTTAGGTGTATCGTGAAATGGTGCGATGCCCCTTCTGTTCGGCGGACGACGACCGCGTCGTTGATTCGCGCTTGGCCGAAGACGGCGTGGCGATTCGACGACGCCGAGAGTGCGCTAACTGCGCTCAGCGCTACACCACCTATGAGCGCATCGAGGAGATCGGCCTCTACGTCATCAAGCGTTCGGGCGACCGGGAGCCCTTTGTCAGAGAGAAGATCCTCAGTGGAGTGCGCTCGGCCGCGAAAAACCGCCCCGTGGACGACGAGGTGCTCGAGAGCGTCGCGGTGGGGGTAGAAGAGTCGATGCGCCTGTTGAACCGCGACGTGACCAGCGAAGAGATCGGCATGGCGACCCTCGAGGCTTTGCGCGAAATTGACGACGTGGTCTATGTTCGATTCGCCTCGGTCTACAAGGGATTCGAAGGCACCGAGGACTTCGCACGTGAGATTGGCATGCTGGTCAAGACCACCGCTCCCAAATATCGCGGTTAGCCGTGCGCGCGCTACGTCTAGAACCCCGCTCGGCCCTGGCCATCTACGCCCACCCCGATGACGCGGACGTGGCCGCGGGCGGACTTCTGGCACAGTGGGCGAGTGACGGCTCGGAAGTCCATCTGGTCGTGATCTGCGACGGGGCCAAGGGTTCGCACTCGCCACTCTCCGAGGCGTCGGCCCTAAAGGAGACGCGCCGCGAAGAACTCGAAACGGCGGCCGATATCCTCGGCGCGAAGAGTGTCACGTCGCTCGACTGGCCCGATGGCGCGGTCACGAACTGCGAGGAGTTGCGAGAGAAGCTGGTCGGGCTGGTCCGTACCCTTAAGCCTGAAGTGGTGCTCGGTCCGGACCCCACGGCCACCTTCTTTGGCGGGGTCTACGTGAATCACCGGGACCACCGCGAAACGGGGTGGGCGCTGCTCGACGCCGTCGCGCCGGCCGCGGCCATGCCGCTCTACTTCCCGAATCAGGGTCCGCCGCATCAAGTAAGCGTGCTGTTGCTGAGCGGGACTCACGAGCCTGACGTCGTCGCGGACGTGTCGAGAACCATCGACACCAAAGTAAGGGCCGTTCTCGCGCACGACTCGCAGTTGGCCGGCGACGCCGACGCGATTCGAGGCGTTGTCCTTGAACGCGCCGAGCAGGCCGGTCGCCCGCTCGGGGCGGCCTATGGCGAAGCCTTTCGCTGCGTTGAACTCGTCTTCTAAGAGCCCCACGGTCGATGAGGCCCCGATTCTGCACGCGGACCTGGACGCCTTTTTTGCCTCAGTCGAGGTGCTCGACGATCCGTCGCTGAGGGGCAAGCCGGTGGCGGTGGGCGGCGCGGGAGAGCGTGGCGTCATCGCCAGCGCGAGTTACGAAGCGCGTCGTTTCGGAGTGCGCAGCGCGATGCCGAGTGTTGTGGCGAAACGGGTCTGTCCCGCTCTGGTCATTCTTCCAGGCCGTTTCGACCGCTACGAGATCTATTCGAGGAAGTTTCACGACGTGGTGCGCGATCTGACGCCCGACTTCGAGCCACTTGGTCTGGACGAAGTGTTCGCCGATCTTCGTAGTCTTCGCCGATTGGGGATCCGTCCGCTTGACGCGGCCGCTTCATTGCGAGCTCGGATAAACGGTGAACTGGGACTGTTCTGTGGGGTGGGGCTTGGTAGAAACAAGCTCTTCGCGAAGCTGGCCTCGAAGGAGTCCAAGCCCCGCGTCGTTGATCGCGTGCTCGTCGAAGGCGCCGGTGTGTTCTGGGTGAGCCCAGAACTCGAAGCGCAGTGGCTCTNNGAGTTGGTCCGGCGACGGCGGCGAAACTCGCGCAACTCGGGCTGTCGTGGGTCCGTGATCTGGCTCGGATCGATGAGGCGACCTTGGCCCAGCACGTGGGTGTGTCAATGGCCGCCGCCTTGGCCGCCTACGCCCACGGCGAGGACTACCGCGAGGTCGTGGTCGATCGTGCGCTCAAGTCGCTCGGACACGATCAAACCTTCGCCCGATCGCTCAGCGGAATGAGCGAAGTCGGTGAGGCGCTCAAGACTCACGCGGCGGTGGTGGCCCGGGCACTGCGAGAAAAGAACTACGTGGCCCGCACGATCAGCATCGTGGTTCGCTTTGACGACCTCACCAGCGTGTCGAGGTCACAGACGCTCTCCTTTGGCGTGGACGACGAGCACGCGATCGAGGCCATTGGTGAGGCGCTGTTGCAGTCGGTGGATCTCTCTCGGACCATTCGACTTCTCGGGCTGCACGCGTCGGGATTCCTAGAGCGAGATGAGAATCAGATGCAACTCAGCTTTGGTCTGGATACGACGTCGCTCGACGCCAAGGCCAGCGCGGCCGAGATCTCTCGGGAGCGTCAAGTGGACAGCGCAGCGCTTCGTGACGCCATCGACGAAGTACGCCGGCGATTTGGTCGAACGTCGGTGGGTACCGCGAGTGAACTGGGCGAACACGGCGTCGACATCGCCACGCAGCGAGGTCGCCACGCCTTCGGTCCTGAACAGCTGCACGACGAAAGCGACGCTACGAGCGAACGGTGACCAGGGTGCCGATCGGCGTGAAGGGAAAGACCACTTGGGCCGAGGCGAACGGCATCTCCACGCATCCGAGGCTCTGGGGCCAACCGTACGTGGAACGAATGAATCCGTGCAACGCGTCGCCCCCGTGGAAGTACGAGACCCAAGGAATACCTGGGTCGCTGTAGTGCGAGCCGTCGGGATTCGTACCCGACATCGTCGTGGTGAGATAGCGCACGTAGACCGGGTAGGTGCCGGTGGCCGTCGGCGCCGCCGAGATGCCCGTATTGACGAGCGTGTGAAACTTCACTTTGCCCGCGACGTACAAGGTGAGGGTCTCGGGCAGCGTCTCGGACACGTCGACGTAGTTGTACGAGGCGGGATCGACGCGGTCGGCGCTGACCGCGCTGAGTAGATCAGACCAGGTCGTCGCGTCGGCTTCGCCGGTGACCGGTAGTGACAGCTGACTTTGAAAAGTTCGAAGGGCGCCCTGAAGAATGATGTTGTCACTACCGAGACGCCATTGGGAACTCAGCGTCGTGGGCAGATTTGGATAGGCCCACGTGAAGGTGCCGCTCACCTGTTGGGCGAGATCGCTTTGAGTCGTGGCGGGTGTGAAGTTCAGTGGCAAATAGTTAAGTTCGGCGAGCAGCTGCGCTTCCCAGGTCAGACTGGTGGACACGCTAGCGACGCGCGGGCGTGACGCACTAAACAAACACGACGTCGTGCAACGCATCGCGGTGGGAGTGGTAAAGGTATAAGAGGTCAGCGGTGTCAAGGGACCCAGCGCAATCGCCTGCACATCATTTGGGCCGATCTGTTGCCATTTGGTTTCAAGTGAGGGCTTGGCGATAAGAGGCGGTAGTGAACTGGCCTTCGTCGGGGCGTTGAAGTGCAGGCGAAGGAGCGGCAGATTTACCGAAAGTGCCGAGGGAAAGGTCGCCGAAATTCGATAGGTCGTGGCCCCCGAAGCGATGAGTGCGGGCAGGATTGTTGAAATCAGTACGACCGCGGCCACCGCGCTGGCGAGTTTGAGGGGGCGAAGCACACTCCCAGGCTACCGACGTTCGTGCGATGACACGCTTACAATTGGTTTACGAAAGGGGTGGCGAATGNNATGGCGATTGTCAAAACGATGGGGGTGATCATTGTTGTCTTGCTAGCCCTGTGGATAATCTTCTCACTCATCGGCGTCTTGACGGCGATCATCAAGGCGGTTCTTGTCATACTGATCGTGGTAGCGATCTGTTACGGCGTCTTTCACTTCTTCAAGAAGCATTAGCTCTTCAGCTTTAGGCCACTAGGATGGTCAGTTCTGGCGGCGTGGCCGAG
>PKWA01000034.1 GCA_003131665.1 Acidimicrobiaceae bacterium | reverse complement strand
CGACGTTGTTGACGACGGTCGGCTCACCGTAGAGTCCATTGACCGCCGGAAAGAACGGAGGCTTGATGCGCGGAAAGCCCCGCTTGCCCTCGAGCGCTTCGAGCAACGCGGTCTCGTCACCGCAGATGTACGCGCCCGCGCCAGGGTGTACGACGATGTCGAGTGAGAACTTCGAGCCGAAGATCTTCGAGCCCAACGCGCCGTGTTCGTAGGCGTCGTTGACGGCCTGTTGGACCCGTTCGAGTCCGAGGGCGAACTCGCCTCGAATAAAGAAGAAGACCTGGTTGACCTGCAGGGCGTACGCCGAGATGACGATGCCTTCGATGATCTGGTGGGGATCGCGCTCGAGGAGTAAGTGATCCTTAAAGGTCGCCGGCTCGGACTCGTCGCCGTTCACCACGAGATACGAAAGCGCGGACTTACGCAACATCGACCACTTGCGCCCGGCGGGAAAGCCGGCACCCCCGCGCCCGAGCAACGACGCCTCGTCGACCTGGGCGGCGACCTCTTCGGGGAACATGGCGAGCGCCTTGCGAAGTGCTTTGTAGCCGCCCGTCGCGAGGTAGCGCGCCAGCGTGTACGAGTCGTCGTACTCGAGACGTGAGGTCACGATGCGCGGAGCCTCGAGAACCGCCATTAGGCCGACTCCTTCTCACGCTTGTCGCGCGCGGCCTTGGCCTTTTCGCGTTCCACGACAATCTCGGCCTTGGCCGCGTGTAGTCCGCCGCTGCGGCGAACGCGGATCAACGTGCCCTGGCGGGGAATGTCGTGCTCGCGCTTTCCCTCACGCAGCTCGGTGACCAAGGCGTCGAAGGTCTCGGGGGTGGTGGTGCGAACAAATCGGTGATTCACCTGCACGCAGGGCGCCACGTCACAGTCGGCCAAGCACTCGGTCTCTTCTAAGGTGAACAGTCCATCGTCGGACGTGGCGCCCACGGAACAGCGAAGCGTCTGGCTCGCGTGCTCGAGCAACTCTTCGCCCCCGGCCAACAGGCACGCAATGTTGGTGCAGACCCCGACGACGTACTTGCCGACCGGCTCTAAGTGAAACATGTCGTAAAAGAGCGCGGTGCCGCGAACGTCCGCGGGCGTCGTCGCGGTCAAGGTCGCCACTTCGGCAATGCCCTCAGGGCTGACGTAGCCGTCTTGCTCTTGAACCAGGTGCAACAACGGCAGCATCGCCGAGCGCGCCTGGGGGTAGAGCGCGACCAACTCTTCGGCGCGCTGGCGAACGTCGACTTTGAAGTGACTCATCGGTCGACCTCGCCCATGATCGGGTCCACCGTCGAGATCACCGTGACGGCGTCTGAGACGGAGCCGCCGCGCATCAACAACGGCACGGCCTGAAGGTTCACGAAACTCGGCGCGCGCACGTGCAGGCGATACGGCTTCGCTCCCCCGTCGGCGACGAGGTAGCAGCCGAGTTCACCGCGCGGGGACTCAATCGCGCTGTACACCTCGCCGGCGGGCACCTGGAAGCCCTCGGTGAAGAGCTTGAAGTGATGGATCAATGCCTCCATCGACTCGTCGATGCGCGCTCGTGGTGGCGGCGTGACCTTGGGGTCTTGACTGCGGTAGTCGCCGCTCGGCATCCGCTCCAGGCACTGGCGGATAATGCGCACCGATTCTCGAATCTCGTTGAGTCGAATCGCGTAGCGATCAAAGTTGTCGCCGTAGGTACCGACAATCACGTCGAACTCGACTTGGTCGTAGGCGAGGTAGGGCATGGTACGTCGCAGGTCCCACGCGACCCCGGTCGAGCGAAGAACCGGACCGGTCACGCCGAGCGCCAACGCCTCTTCGGCGCTGATGGGCGCGACCCCGATCATTCGACCCCGAAAGATCGGCTGGCCCGTCAAGAGTTCGTCGTACTCGAAGGTCCGCTCGTAGATCGTGTCGCAGATGACCAAGACGTCGTCCTCCCAGCCGTCGGGCAGGTCCGCCGCGACCCCGCCGGGGCGCACGTAGTTCAGGTTCAGTCGAAGTCCGGCCGTCTTTTCAAAGAAGGCCAGGATTAGTTCGCGCTCTCGAAAGCCGTAGATCATCATCGACGTCGCGCCTAAGTCCATGCCGTTGGTGGCCATCCACACCAAGTGCGAGGCGACGCGATTCAGTTCGGCCATCATCATGCGGATCCAGATGGCGCGCTCGGGCACCTCAATGTCGAGCAGTTTCTCCACGGCCATCGAGTAGCTGAGTTCATTGGCGATTGGACTTAAGTAGTCCATGCGCGTGACGTTCGTGCCGCCTTGGACGTAGTTCAAGACCTCGCCGGTCTTTTCCATCCCGGTGTGCAGGTAGCCAATGACGGGCTTGGTACGCAGCACGAACTCCCCGTCGAGTTCGAGCATGAGACGCAGCACTCCGTGGGTCGAAGGGTGGGCCGGACCCATGTTGATGATCATCGTCTCGTCGTCGCGACGCTCGTAGTCGACGTCGTTGGGGTCGAGCGTGAGGCCGCTCTGGCGCAACACCGCACCGACTTCGCGACCAAGTTCGTCGGTGTTCGTCGTTCTTCTCGACTGGAGACCCTGGGCGCCCTCAGAGGTCTCGGCCGCTAAGAGTTCCACTCGCTCGGCCACGCGTACGGTGGGCTCGCTCACCGTGGACCCGGCGCTTCCTTGAACTGCACGGGCACTTTACCGACGGCGTAGTCCTTGCGTAGGGGATGTCCCTCCCACTCCTCGGGCATCAAAATGCGCGTCAAGTCCGGGTGACCGCGAAAGAGCACGCCAAAGAGATCGAAGGCCTCGCGCTCCATCGCCTCGGTGCCGGGATAGAGGTTGAACAAGGTGTCGACCTCGGGGTCGAAGTCGCCCGCTTGCACACGAATACGTACGCGCAGGCGCTTGGAAAGGCTTAACAGGTTCACGACGATTTCGAAGCGTGTGCCAACGACACCCTCCGGCAACGGACGATCCAAGTGTTCGAGGTAGTCCACGGCGCATAGGTCGACGCACATCTCGTAGCCGTCGTCTTTGAAGCTGCGTACCAACGCGACGTACTGCTCGCGCGTGGGAAAACATCCCACGTCGCTCGCCAACGAGTCAGCGCTCACTACGCCCGGGGGGGCCGTCAAAGGCAGGGGGATCACTTCGGCGTGCCCACCCTCACCGCGACGGGGACTTCAGGAGTCCAGACGTTCGACTGGTCTTCCACGTGAGTAGGGCGACCCTCGCGGCGACGCTGCAAGATCTCGCCGGTGCGAATCTGCTCGTGCAGGGTCAAAATCGCGTGCATCAACGTCTCGGGACTCGGCGGACAGCCCGGCGCGTAGACGTCGACGGGCACGATCTGATCGACGCCCTGGACGATGGCGTAGTTGTTGAACATCCCTCCCGAAGAGGCGCACACCCCCATCGAGATGACCCACTTGGGCTCCATCATCTGGTCGTAAACCTGGCGAAGGACCGGCGCCATCTTTTGTGAGACCCGTCCCGCCACGATCATGAGATCGGCCTGACGGGGTGAGTTGCGAAAGACCTCCATGCNNCGATCGCGCAGCACGCCAGACCAAAGGTCGCGGGCCACACCGACGCGCGCCTCGCCCAGCGCACCAGGTCCTCGACCTGACCGGTCAGGAAGTTGTGGTTCAGGTCCTCGAGCGCCACTACGCCGCCTGTTCGGGGTCGGCGCCAATGCGACGAATCGTCGAAGAACTCGTGCGCGAAGGCATGCCG
>PKWA01000108.1 GCA_003131665.1 Acidimicrobiaceae bacterium | reverse complement strand
CAGGACGGTCTGGCGCCCGGCACCGTCTTTGTCGGGCTTGACTTAGGTGAGCGCGTCGAGCACGTGGCGCTGCGACTGCCGGGCGACCGGCCTCGGGTGCGGGCCTACAGCGCCATCAGTGCGCTCGACGCACTGCGCCGAGCGCTTGATCGATCGGCGTCACCCTCCGCCCTCCTCTAGTCTCGCTAGAGAAAGTGAGGTGACCATGACGTCACTCGAGGTTGAAGTCGATCCCGCGTCGTTCGGATTCTCGCCGGATCGTCTCGAGCGCATCAAGCCGTTCTTTGACCGGTACGTGAGCGAGCGCCGTCTCCCGGGCTGGCTCGTGACGGTGGCGCGCGGCGGCCAGCTGGTCCACGTCGCCAAAGGCGGCGAGCGTGAGCGCGAAAAGGGACTCGAGGTCACCAACGACACGATCTGGCGCGCCTATTCGATGACCAAGCCCATCACCGCGGTCGCGGTCATGATGCTCTACGAAGAGGGTCACTTTGATCTGAACGACGAGGCCGGCCAGTGGATCGACTCGTTGCGCGAGTCGCGTGTGTGGCTGCGCGGCACGCCCGTGAAGTACGAGACCGTGCCGGCGATGGAGCCGGTACGCGTGCACCATCTCTTAACGCACATGAGCGGTCTGACCTACGGCTTTGGTTACGTGCATCCCGTTGACGCCATCTACCGTGCCAAGGGCTACGACTTTGGCTACCCCAAAGAGGCCGACCTCGCCCAGGCCGTTGACGACTGGTGCTCGAGTCCGCTCTTGTTTCAACCGGGCAGCCGGTGGAACTACTCGGTCTCTTTTGACGTGCTGGGCCGACTCGTCGAACTCTGGAGTGGCCAGCCGCTCGACGTCTTCATGAAAGAGCGGATCTTCGATCCGCTCGGCATGCCCGACACCGAATGGTGGTGCCCACCCGAGAAACTCGATCGCTTGGCCATGCTCTACGCCCCCGTGCGCGGGGAGTGCGCGCCCTTAGTGGACGTGGCCCGCGCCGCGACGCATCCGCCGCGGGTCCTGGGCGGCGGAGGCGGACTGCTCTCGACGGCGTACGACTACAACCGCTTCATGACCATGTTGTTACGCGGGGGCGAACTCGACGGCGTGCGACTGTTGTCGAGTCGAACGGTGGAACTGATGACCGAGAATCACCTACCCGGCGACGCCGACCTCGAGGCGCTGGCGACCGATTCGTTCTCCGAGACCAGTTACGCGGGCGTCGGCTTTGGCCTCGGGATGTCGGTGGTCACGGACCGCAGAAAGAACAAGTCCCTGGTCTCCGAGGGCACGTTCGCTTGGGGCGGGGCGGCGTCGACGGCCTTTTGGATCGACCCCGTCGAAGACCTCACTGTGAGCTTCTTCACCCAACTCCTGCCCAGCACCACCTATCCGGTTCGACGCGAACTCCAGAGGCTCGTCTATCAAGCGTTGGCGGATTAGGGCAACGCCGGGGCGTATCACTCGAAGGGTCGGGCGGGGAGACCATGATGGAGAACCCAGCCGAAATACTCGCTACGAACACTTGTTCGTAGTACCCTGAAACCTAGGTGGAGGCCGACCGATGTGACAGCGGGTGCCTAGCGTGCCCTCCGTGACAGCGAAGAAGGAGAAGTCAATGGCAAACGACGACCGTGAGAAGGCCCTCGAGGCCGCCCTCAGTCAGATCGAAAAACAGTTTGGCAAGGGATCGATCATGCGCATGGGTGAGACGTTGAACTTCAACATCGAGTCGATCCCCACCGGCGCCCTAGCACTCGACATGGCGCTCGGTATTGGTGGGTTGCCACGCGGGCGCATCGTCGAGCTCTTCGGGCCCGAGTCCTCGGGCAAGTCGACTCTGGCGATGCACGTCGTCGCCGAGGCGCAGCGCAACGGCGGGGTGTGCGCGTATATCGACGCCGAGCACGCCATGGACCCGGTTTACGCGCGTGCGATCGGCGTGAACGTCGACGACCTTTTGATCAGCCAACCCGACACCGGAGAGCAGGCGCTCGAGATCGTGGACATGCTGATTCGTTCTGGCGCGTTGGACGTGATCGTTATCGACTCGGTGGCGGCGCTGACGCCGCGCGCGGAGATCGAGGGTGAGATGGGCGACAGTCACGTCGGTCTGCAGGCTCGACTGATGAGCCAAGCCCTGCGCAAGCTCACCGGCGGACTCTCGAAGTCCAACACCGTGGCGATCTTCATCAACCAGCTGCGTGAGAAAATCGGTGTCATGTATGGCTCACCTGAGGTAACCCCCGGCGGCCGGGCGCTGAAGTTTTACGCGTCGGTTCGCTTGGACATCCGCCGCATCGAGTCGATCAAGGACGGCACCGAGGTGGTTGGCAACCGCACGCGAGTCAAGGTCGTCAAGAACAAGTGCGCCGCGCCGTTTCGCCAGGCTGAGTTCGACATCATGTACGGCCAGGGCATCAGTCGCGAAGGCTCGGTGCTCGACGTCGCGGTGGAGTTAGGTTTCGTAAAGAAGGCCGGCGCCTGGTTCACCTACGAAGGTGAGCAGATGGGTCAGGGCCGAGAGAACGTGAAGATGTTCTTACGAGAGAACCCTCAGACCATGGCCGAGATCGACGAACGCGTGCGCGCGCATCTGGCCAACGCGCTGGTGCCCGACGTCATGGGCACACCGAACGAGCTCGACGTCGACTCGCCACTGAGCCTCGATTAACTGAACCCGCTCAGCCCGGGCAGATAATCGCCACGTGCAATAGTGCGACGCGACGGTGCAAACTCGCCGCCGGAATTCACCAGTCGGAGCCAGTAGCGTGACGCCGTGAGATTGCGTCTGCGGTTCCGGCATTCATTGGGCGCGCTCGTTCGCTCATGGCGCCGCTATCTCAACGAGGTCGCCATCGTGGGACCGAATGACGACTACGCCGGTGAGTTCTACTACTTCGGCGCGGGCGCGGCCCTCATGGCGCCCCAGGGTGTGATCTACAACGAGCGTTACCTCTCCATTGGCGACGACACATTGATTGGTCCCAACGTCTGTCTCACCGCCGGCGTGAGCGGCGATCAGGTCATGCTGGCCACGCCGACCGTGAGCATTGGTCGCCACTGTGTGATCGGCCGGGGCTCACACATCATCGGACACTGGTCGATTGAGCTGGGTGACGATATTCAAACCGGCCCCTACGTTTACATCACCGACCAGAACCACTCCTACGAAGCGATCGACGAGCCGGTGGGCTGGCAGACGCCGAGTGAGGCGCCCGTCAAGATCGGCTCGGGCAGCTGGCTCGGCGCCAACGTGGTGATCCTGCCGGGCACGACGCTCGGTCGCAACACCACCGTCGCTGCCGGTGCGGTCGTGCGCGGTGCGTTTCCGGACTTCGTCGTAATCGGCGGCGTACCCGCCAAGGTGCTTCGACACTACGAACCGGGCGAAGGTTGGGTGGCGGGCCCGGCGTGAGTCAAGGTCTCTTCGGTATTGATCTCACGCCGCTTCGCGTCTCGAGCCAGTATCGCCGGCTCTACGTGGCCGGTTTCATCTCGATGCTGGGTTCGCAAGCCACGTACGTCGTGGTCCCCTATCAATTACGACTACTCACGCATTCGACTTTGGCGGTTGGATCCCTGGGACTGGCCGAGTTCGTGCCGCTGGTCGCCTTTGGACTCTACGGGGGCGTACTGGCCGATCGACTCAATCGTCGCCGATTGATCATCTCGATGGAGCTGGTCTTGATGCTCTCGACGGTGATGCTGTTCGTGAACGCTCTGCTCGCTCACCCCGTGACATGGATTCTCTACGCCGATGCCGCGGTCGTGGCCGCGGCGGCGNNGGCCTCGACGCTGTCGAACGTGAGCTACACCACCGCCTCGATCATTGGTCCAGCGCTCGGCGGACTCGCCGCCGTGTCGCTCGGACCCGACACGGTCTACTTCGCCAACATCGTGACCTTCACCTTCTCTTTGATGCTCCTGTTCAGATTGACGACCACGCCAACGCCGTCCTCGGTCAGCGAAAGTCACTTCGATGCGTTACGTACAGGACTCAAGTACGCCCGGAGCCGGGCCGACATCGTGGGCACGTACGTGGTGGATCTACTCGCGATGATCCTGGCCTATCCCGTGGTGATGTTGCCCTTCGTCGCGGCGCGCTTTCACGAGACCTACGCCCTCTCGATTCTCTACTGTGGGCTCCCGGTGGGCGCGCTGATCGCCACCTTGACCTCGCGTTGGACCCGTAGGGTCCATCGTTACGGACGGGCCATTGTCGCCGCGGCGGCGCTATGGGGCCTGGGTATCGCGCTCTTTGGCTACTCGTCGTTGCTGTGGTTGGTGTTCCTCGGGCTCGCTGTGGGTGGCGGCGCCGACGCCGTCAGCGGCATCTTTCGAAACACCATGTGGAACGAGTCCATTCCGCCCGAGGTCCGCGGCCGGATGGCCGGCATTGAGATGATCTCGTACTCGCTCGGCCCGACGGCCGGTCAGTTCCGGGCCGGAGTGATGGCGGCGTGGACGACGTTGCGCTTCTCACTTACCTTCGGGGGGCTGGCCTGCACCGGATCGGTGGGTGTCGTGGCCGCTGCGCTGAATTCGCTCTGGCGCTTTGACGCGCGCACCGACCAACACGTGGCGCAAGTGCGTGCGCTGCGTTCGCCAGAGGCGGCAACGTAGCGCAACGTTGCCAACCTCTACTCTTTAGCCATGCCCCGTTCGACCTTTCTCGTGACGGTGAGCGGTCCGGATCGCATCGGCGTGGGCGCCGAGCTCTTTCACGCGCTGCACTCGTTGAAGGACAACGGCGTTCATCTCGTGGACGTGGCCCAGATCACGATTCGCGGGACACTGGTGCTCTGCGCCGAGGTGAACTCCGAATCCGGGTTGACCGAGGCGTCACTGACGGCGGTGCTGCTCGAACGAGCGATCGAGGGCCAAGGCATGAGCGTTCACGTGGAAGAGGTGACCCCGACCGACACCATTGAGGGTCGCCGCCTCCTCGTGACATTGCTCGCGCCGCAGATCAGTGCCGGTCAACTCGAAGCCGTCTTTCACGCCGTTGCCGAGAGCGACGCGACCTGTGAGCGCATCGTGCATTTGGCGAGTTACCCGGTGGACTGTTACGAGCTCATCGTCATCGGACCCGATCACGCTATCTTGCGCGCGAAGTTGACCATCGTCGCCAACGAGTGCGCTCTCGACCTGGCGGTGCAACGCGCCGGACTGCATCGCCGGGCGAAGCACCTCGTGGTGATTGACGCCGACTCGACGTTGCTGCAGCACGAGGTCATCGATCTGCTCGGCGAAGCTTCGGGACAAGCCGAGGAGGTCTCACGCATCACCCGGGCCGCAATGAGCGGCGAGATCGACTTTGGCGAGGCCCTTCGCCAGCGAGTGGCACTTTTGGCGGGACTGCCCGCGAGCGTGCTGGACGACGTGCGCGCGCAACTGAGCCTGGCTCCGGGGGCGCGCACCTTGCTGCGCACCCTGCAGCGCCTGGGCTACGTGCCCGCGGTTGTCTCGGGTGGATTTGTGGAGATACTGGCGCCGCTGTTGGCCGGGTTGAACATCGAACACTTTGCGGCCAATCGCCTCGAGATCGTCGACGGCACGCTCACGGGGCGGCTCGCCGGTGAGATCGTTGACCGGGCCGGCAAGGCCCGGGCGCTTCGCCACTTCGCCGAGGTGGTGGGCGTGCCACTAGAACAGACCGTGGCGGTGGGTGACGGCGCGAACGACATTGACATGCTGTCCGTCGCCGGGCTCGGTATCGCCTTTAACGCCCAAGCTGCCGTCCAAGCGCACGCCGACGCGGCACTCTCCGTGCCGTACCTCGACGCCGTCCTCTACTTTCTCGGCATCAGTCGCGAAGAGATTGAGACGGGCTGAGTCACTGCTCCGCAGGGCTGGTAATGGACTTACCAGGTAGTAATGTCAGGAAATGAGCGTCGAGGGGGGAACCGTGAAGGTGGTCATTGACGGCACACTCTGTCAAGGTCAAGGGCGATGCTTTTCCATTGCGCCCACCGTCTTTGACTTTGACGATCTCGGCAACGGCGTCGTGATTGGCGACGGCACACTCAGCGCCGAGACATTGACACTGGCCCGTTTGGCCGAAGCGAACTGCCCCGAACACGCCATCTTCATTGAAGAGTCCTCGTGAGCGACAAGCCCCCCGTCGTGGACTTCGCCACGGACTGGGATCACACCGATCCCGAATGGGTGAGTGACCCGTATCCGATCTGGGAGGACCTGCGTCAACGCTGTCCCGTCGCGCACACCGATCGCTACGGAGGTGCCTGGTTTCCCGCGACCCACGCCGGGGTCTCGGCCATAGCGAAGGACACCGAGAACTTCACCAGTCGTACCGTCGTCATCGGCAATGGTCGACCGACCGACGAAGACCTGCCCGCGCCGATCGGCGTCGCGCCACCGATCACCTCAGACCCACCATTTCATCAAATCGCTCGCAAGTTAATCCTGCCAGCCTTCGCGCCGGGACCGATCAATGCGCTCGAGGATCAGATACGCGAACTGTGCGCGCAGTTGCTCGACGATGTTGAAGGCGAGGAGATCGTCAACGCCTCGCTCAGTTACGCCCGCAATATTCCCCCGGCCGTCATTCGCCAGATGCTGGGCTTTCCCGAAGAGGACACTGAGAAGTTCATCGAGATGGTGCACGTCATCATCGAAGCGATCGACCAGCCCGAAGAAGTTCGCATCCAGCAGTTCAAACCAGTGGAGGAGTACTTCACTCGTCAGATCGAGGACCATCAAGAGAATCCCCGCGACGACCTCACGACGTTCTTATTGAACGCGGAGATTGACGGACAAAAGCTCGCCGTCGAGCACGTCTTTGGCACCATGGTGCTGATCCTCGTCGCCGGCATCGACACCACCTGGGGCGCCATTGGCGCGTCGCTGTGGCACCTCGCGCAACATCCCGATGACCTGGCCCGCTTGGTGAACGAGCCCGAGCTGATGCCCGTCGCCATCGAGGAGTTTCTGCGCTTTTACGCGCCGGTGACCATGGCCCGTCTGGTCAAGACGGACATGGAGTACCTGGGGTGTCCGATGAAAGAGTACGACTGGATCCTGCTCGGATTCCCGGCCGCGAATCGCGATCCGGTGGTCTTTAAAGACGCCGACACGTTCATCATCGATCGGGCCGAGAATCGCCACGTGGCTTTCGGGC
>PKWA01000081.1 GCA_003131665.1 Acidimicrobiaceae bacterium | reverse complement strand
CGTAGGTGCCCTCGTCGAGCCAGGTCGCCTGCCACTTCTCTTCTACGGCGACGACGTCAAATGGGCGGTTCATTGGAACATTCTAGGGAATAATCGGCCTATCCTCGCTCCAAGAGAGAATGGAAACGATGACCGAGACGACGTACATTCTGGTCCACGGCGCCTGGGGCGGCGAGTGGTGTTGGCGCGACGTGGGTCACGAACTCACCCGACGCGACGTGCAGTGGACCGCGGTCGATCTGCCGAGTTCAACCCACGGCGCGCACCCCAACACCTTTCTCGGCGACGACGCGCATGAAGTCATCGAGATCGCCAAACTCGACGGACCCGTCGTCCTCGTCGGACATAGTTACGGCGGAGCCGTTATCACCGAGGCCGCTGACCGCGTGCCCAACCTGGAGCGTCTCATCTACATCGCCGCCCTCGTGCCGAGATTGGACCAAAGCGCCAGTGAAATCATCGAGGAGACTTCGGTGCGGACACTCCTCGACCAGGCGATCGAGGTTGAGGGCGACTACTTACGCCTCAACCCCGAACGCGCGGCCGCGGCGCTCTATCAAGACTGTACGGAGGAGGTAGCGGCGTGGGCGGTCTCGAATCTGACGACCCAGACCATCGCGAGCCTTCGCAGTCCGCGAAGTTCCTTCGACGTCGAAGTGCCGAGCTACTACGTGCGATGTTCTCTCGACTATGGGATTGATCCCAGCGTTCAAGAGGTCATGTCAGGACGATGCGGTGAGGTCGCGACACTTGAGAGCGGCCACTCGCCGATGCTCTCCCAACCGGTCGCGCTCTGCGATCTCCTTCTAACCAGCGCCTGACAATGGCGCGCGTCGTAACAATTCTGGAGCGAACCACCGCCAAACTCTCCAAAATAACTTTATGAAAGTCGAGAAGATCGCCGCCTTTGCGATGAGTTTTCCCGAGACCAGCGAGGAGCAGCCTTTCGGCCCAACCGTCGACGTGTACAAAGTTGCGGGGAAAATCTTCGCCATCCTCGCACCCGATGACACGCCTCCCGCAATTTCACTCAAGTGCGAACCCATGCTTGCGCTCGAACTTCGAGAAGAGTTCGAAGCAGTCATCCCGGGCTACCACTTGAATAAAGCTCACTGGAATACCGTCATCCTCGACGGGAGCGTCCCGGACCACGAACTCAAGAGAATGATTTCGCACTCCTACGAACAGGTGATTGGAGGGCTACCCAAGTTTCATCGCCAACGAATTTCATCGATTGACTGGCCAAAATGAAAACGCCTTCGCTGCCTCTTCTGCTCGCGATGGCTTAAGGAATCCAGCGAGGCCAACTGCTAACATTGAAAATCCACCCAGGGGGTATAGCTCAGCTGGTAGAGCACTTGCATGGCATGCAAGGGGTCAGGGGTTCGAATCCCCTTACCTCCACCAATCAAACGCCTTATTTTATAAGGCTTTTCGAGTTTTTCAAATCATTGATTCGCTCTCCGCGACCGTTGGTTCAGCAGTTACTTCAGCAGTTCTTTTGGAGGGAATCTGATGGCACCGCGGCGATCAAATCACGAAGGCTCGATCTACCAACGCCAGTCCGACGGACTATGGATGGGCGTCGCACATTTGGGTTACGACTCATTGGGAAAGCCGCTTCGAAGGTACGTGTCGGGGAAGAAGCGTACTGAGGTCGTTAAGAAACTTAAGGATCTTCGCCGAAAGATCGACGACGGACTATTACTCAAGGACGAAGACGTAAAGGTCGCCGAACTCTTCGAGCGATGGTTTGACGACGTTATGCGCCACCAAATCGCCCCCAGCACCTTTAGCAACTACCAGACCGTGGTGCGGATGCACTGAGCACATTCAAACGGCCACGGTCGAAAGTTCAAGCCCTGCGGCGCCCATCGACCGTGACGGTACGGTGCCTTCTTGACTATTCCTCAAGCAGCCCATCAACGAACTCTTGGACGCCCGCGCGAAGGACTAATCGGCGACGCCCAATTTTGACGCTCTGAATATCTCCTCGCATTACGAGTTCAAATGTTGTCGTTCTACCGAGCCTCAGCAGCACCGCCGCTTCTTCCACGGTCAACAGAACAGACGGTCCTGGGTTACGCTCCCTGCGGTCCACTGCAACCTCATCCATGCTCAGTACCAGTCCTCATAATCCGTTGATTTTCTGCCGCTGGCGGCGTATTCCGCTTAGTTTCGGCGAGAACTATCAAAGAGACATCGCACCCCTCGCCTACTGCTGCTTCGTAAAACCGAGTCCCTACTTCACAATTGAGTCCAATATCCGGGGCATCCCCGACCGTTGTGATGCATCGACTTGTTACTTCCAACCTTGACTTGAATGCGAACCTCACAATGACATCGTGCGCGTGATTGTTTTCAATTGGCACGTTAAGCGGCGAGACGATCCCACCTTCGAAATATGAGAGCACGCTCACGTCTCATCATCCTCTGTGTCGCAAGCGTCGCAATACTTATTGCAACCTGCGTCTGCTGGTTTGTGCCTTCTGGCGCCACGGACGTGGAACAATCCGCTGTCGACGAGATCGACCAGAGTTATGAGATCCCCGTCACCAATCCCGGGGACCATGTCAAACTGCCTTCGGTGTTGCTCGTAACGAGTGCCACGCTTGACACCCGAAATCCCGACGGCAGTGGTACCGACGCGCCGCAGGGGATGATCTATCTTTCCTTGCAGGCGAGTTCGGGACCCGCGCAACTGCAATTCGAGAACCCTCAGTGGGGCCACTTTTTTTCGGGCATGACGCCGATTGCCGCTGCGGCCCTTCGCTACGTCACGGCTACCGGCCGTAGCTACGCAGTGACAAGGATCGACCCGATCAATCAAACGTANNGAGGACAATGGTCTCTTCGACGCGACCTACTACTTCACGGTTCCCATCACCAATCGCTCGGGCACGCTGGTCATCGAACCGAATCGCACTGTGGGCGTTGAATACGTGGGTTCCGTTGGCGGGGCCAACGTGCCCCTCGTTGTTGGCGGACCGACGAGGATCGCCCTCACCTTTCCGAAGAACCTGACCGTCGTTACGACAGGCGCCACGGGCACCGCGAAGAAGACTCCAGTTGCCAGCGCGGCGACGTTCGCCAGCCTGTTCAACTTCGTCTCCACCCTGATCGTGGTNNGCCGCAACTCGATCCGCGGCTGCGGATAGTGCTTGCCGTTGCCTTCGATAAAGCCGGTGCGCAGGGCCTCGACGATCATCGGCGCGGCCTCGTCGAAGCGCTCGCGGCTTTCGTCCATCTGAACCTTCGACGCTGGCGACGTCGGAGAGTTCGCTTCGCGCGACCGGTCCACGTAGTACGAGAGACACCACCGACGAACACGGCAACTCGAACTCCTCGCGCTGAGGGACCAGTATCGACGCCACCCGTAGTTCGGGCGCCAAGCGAGTCCGAACGTGTCGCCTCGACAGTCATTGTCCGGGATGAACCAACCCGAGCCGCAAACGCCGACCGACCCTCTTCGCCAATTGATACGCCCGCACTGCGGGTCGACGTCCTGGGTCCACTGAAGTTGTCGCCAACGTACAGCCCACCCGGCGAATCGGTAAAGGCCATCGTTACCTTCCTCGCTCTGCACAACGATCGGGTTCTGACCCTGGGCGAGATTCAGACAGCAATCTGGCCACTTGTTGACGGCGCGAACGACATCAAACGACCCGTCATGCTCAACTACATGGCTGACGCCCGCAAGGTTGTCGGCGAGCAGCACTTGCCGACAGCTTCCGGAAGGTCTGGCTACCGACTCGTCGACGTCTCTTCCGACTGGGCTCAATTCCAACAACTCATCAAAGATGCCGCAACCGCTTCCAAGAATGAAGCGCTGGCACTTCGTCAGCGGGCCCTCCGATTGGTTCGCGGCGTCCCGTTCGCCGGAGAGAACTCGCGCTACTTCACGTGGGCACTGACTCCGACGGTCACCTACAACATCATCGATACCGTGACAGCACTCGCCCACGACGTCGCAAAGCAGTCCGTTCTGAGTGGCGATCTGCTCGGTGCTGACGACGCTCTGCGCCAAGGTCTGCTCTGTGACCCCACCTCGTTGGTTCTCTGGGAAGATCTCACCGACATCGTGCTGGAGTCCGCTGACGCCAGCCGACGCCACTTCCACTGGCGAGCCGCCGAGCAGGTGTTGGGTCCTAAAGACGTCGAGGCACTGCGCGCGAGGGAACTCGGGTAGCGCGATCATTGCACGACCTCGCTGACACCGAAGTACTGACGCACTCGGGCTTCAGCGCGATGCCGGCGTCGCTGGAGTGCGGCGTAGGAATCGGCTGACTCGTGCGCGAGTTCCAGCAACGAACGCCCCTTGCCGCGCGTCTGATCTATGAGTTCGCGCTCCGCTAAGTCAATGACTTCGTGCGCCACGGCTTCGTCAAGTCGCAACTGCGCGACGTCGTGATACGGCGCCGGCGGCTCAGGAACGTCCGTCGCACTAGTAAGGCATACGGTAACCACGCTGCGCCGAGCCAGGTTGCGAGGCTCGGCCCGAGCTCGACTGAACGCGTGCTGAAGGACAAAGTCCATCCTCGAGCCAGCGGGAAGTTCCTGCGCCAAGAGAAGCGCTTCGCTCGCGTGGGCCAGAATTTCGGCGACTGCGTCGTCACTCGGTCGGCCTCGTTGCAGACGACTCGCTGAGTGTTCGAGATCGGGCGCCAAGGCCACCAGGGCGATGAGTTGTAGATCGGTTGATGAGGCGACCTTGCCGAGAAGATCCTCCAGCACGCGCCGGGCTTCGACCGACGGCTCTCTCATCATGAGCGCCAATTCCAAGGCGTCGTCGACGCCATTAAGGTCAATTTCGTGATCTTCAAGCATCTCGAGTAACGCTCGGCCGGACGAACCGGATGATCGCGCCTCCAGATCGCGAGTTAGTAGGGACGTGAGTGTTGGTGTGTTGTTCATGGACCCAGAGAATCAATATGAGTTCACGAAAATACACACAGAAAAGATCACGTGAACTCATAACCCTTGCGAGAAAAGGGCCTTCGTAGCCACGTGAGGTGATCATATGAGCAAGAAGCGCTCTCACCTTTCGTTCAGCTGTACCATCACTTCGATTAATACGGTGGCTCACGAGGCTTCTCCCGAGCCGAGACGAATCTCCAACGCCTCTTCGCGCAACTCCTGTTGCATCGAAAAGAACAACTCCGCCAGTTCGGTCCCGCGTGGGTCGTCGTAGCCGCGGCCCTCGTAGAAGAACGTGCCGGCGACGGGTTCGCCGGTGTTCTGTTCCTTCATGTACGCCGCCCTCGCCGAGCGCATAGCGCCGAACGTGGTGGAGTAGCGACGCGACTNNTGATCAATTGGCCCGTGAAACCGAAGGCGTGAGCATGGGCGCGCAGGTTCAAAGGCGCCAGCTCCACTCGGTCGGCCAGATCCCACGCGGTGAGCGCCATTCGGCGAATATGGCCGTCACGAGAAAGATTCTCGATTTGACGACGATGGTGAAATCGGTAGGCGAGGTCCTTCGTGCCATCAGTCGTCTTCGTGGAGTACTTGGCCACGTAGGACGCGACCTTGTGGGCGTCATCAGAATCGAGTGCCATGTCGCGAATGTTGAGCACTCGGCCCCATTGTTGATAACCGCCAGCGAGTCCGGTAGCCCTGGCCTGGGAAACGGAGTTGCGAACCGCCCGGGCGAGGAGTTCACTGGAGAGCCATTCGGGTGGATCAGCGTCGACAGAATCTGGCCCGTCCGTTCGCACGACAACGTGAAAGTGGACCAGTCCCCTTCGCTGCATCTCGGCGACCTTTAGATAATGCAACTGAGCAACCGTGTGGAGTTTGGTCTGGACGAGACCGGCCTCTTCCGCGAGTGAGCGACGAATCAACTGAATCGTGTTGTTCCAGAGCCTTGACGCGTGCGCGTTCCACAGCACTGCGTCTTCGTAGTTGAAACACTCGCTACAAAGCGGCCTTCCTAGTCGCGGATCCGTCTCCTCGTGACGAACGTTGCAGAGCCGTGCTCGACCGTGCGCACAAGTACCGAGCCCATTGGCGCCCGCACGCGAATGCCTCACGCAGCCGCCATCACTTCGAACGGTGTGGACCGAACCGAACGAGGGCGCAGTCAGCGTGACGAAATGCCGGGGATGGGTCGATACCAGTTCCGACGTCCCCTTGCCGCCAACGAGACCCGCCGACACCATGATCCACGCGTCAGCCTTGTAGAGAAAGGAGCAGGCCGGACAGACCGCTCGACGCCGATCCTTGCACGCGACGCGCAGCGAACTCATTGCCACTTCACCTGTCGAAAGATTCACCATCTCACCCTTCAGGCGAATCGGATGGGAGCAATTACCAGATAACTCCACTTCTC
>PKWA01000055.1:2433-14970 GCA_003131665.1 Acidimicrobiaceae bacterium | reverse complement strand
ATGCGCGACATCTGCAACCAGAGATTGCGCCTGGCGCGCTCGGAGTAGTTATGGCTGGCGTGTAGTTCGTCCGTGACGAGGACGCCGTCAGTTATTGCTTCGCGAAGTGTCACTTGGTGCCCCATTCGTACGTCTGCTTTGCCAGCTTCAAATACAAGAACGTTTCAACTTCGGTCACGCCAGGAATGGATCGGATCGAGTCGTTCAAGAGATGGACCAAGTCGTTGTCGTCTTCGGCGATGACCTCGGCGATGATGTCAAAGCTGCCGGCAGTCATGACGACGTAGTTCGCTTCGTCAATGGCCGCGACCTTGTCCGCGACGAGTCGCACGTCGCCCTGGACTCGAATGCCAATCAGCGCCTCGCGCCCGTAGCCGAGCTGCAGAGGATCGGTGATCGCGACGATCTGCATGACGCCGGAGTCGCGTAGTCGCTGCACGCGTCGTCGCACCGCCGCCTCGGAGAGTCCGACCTCTTCTGCGATCGCGCCGTAGGCTCGACGCCCGTCCTTTTGCAACAGACTGATGATCCGCCGGTCGAGAGAGTCGAGCGCTCCGGGGGCCGAGTTGATGAGCTCAATGGGCGAGCGCTCTTCGTTCGTGTGACTCGGTCGTTGTGGTTTGGTGGCTGGCATCAGTTGCTCCCGGTCCGGTGGCCAAGGGCTCCGGAACTGCGGATACAGACAGTATAGGGGCTCTTAACGACGGAATACGTCGTAATTTGCCGTCTGGACGACTTTTTACTTACTTCTCGGTTGCGAAGCCCAAGCAATGTCTGGCAGAGTGGCCTGGGGTGCGGTTAGAAGACGGCCCGACTTTAGGAGGGTTTATGCGTCGCTTGGCCAACTTCATCGGGGGCGAATCCGTTGCGCCCAAGAGTGGGAAGTACGTCGAACTTCTCAGTCCCGTCACGGGCCAACCCTTCGCGGAGATGCCCGTTTCGAATGAGGTAGACGTGGACCACGCCGTTCAAGTGGCCGCCAAGGCCTTCGCTTCGTGGAAACGCACGACGCCTTCGCAACGTTCCCTCGCCTTATTGAAGATTGCCGATTTGCTCGAAGCGAACGCTGAAGAACTGGTCGCCATTGAAGCCGAGAACACCGGAAAGATTATCTCGCTCACGATGAGTGAAGAGATTCCCCCCATGATCGATCAGATTCGCTTCTTCGCCGGCGCGGCCCGTCTGTTGGAGGGCCGCGGCGCGGCGGAGTACATGGAAGGTATGACGAGTTACGTTCGTCGCGAGCCGGTGGGCGTTTGCGCCGCGGTCACGCCGTGGAACTATCCGATGTTGATGGCGGTGTGGAAGTGGGCTCCGGCTCTCGCCGCGGGTAACACGATGGTCTTAAAGCCCGGTGACTCGACGCCAGCCTCGACGTTGTTCATGGCCCAGCTGATGGCCCAAGTGCTGCCCGAGGGAGTTTTTGGTGTCGTGTGCGGTGACCGCGACACCGGTCGAGCGTTGGTCGATCACTCGATCCCGGCGATGGTGTCGATCACGGGATCGGTGAGAGCCGGCATGGAGGTGGCCGGCGCGGCGTCCAAGAATCTGAAGCGCGTGCACCTCGAACTTGGGGGAAAGGCTCCGGTCGTCGTCTTTGACGACGTCGACGTCGCGTCCGCGGTCGAGACGATCGCCGTCGCCGGCTACTTCAATGCGGGCCAGGACTGCACCGCCGCGACGCGCGTATTGGCCGGAGCAAGCGTCTACGCCGACTTCGTGGACGCGTTGGCCGAGCAGGCCAAGACCACCATTATCGGTCCGCCCGAGAGCGAAGATGCGCTCTTTGGCCCCGTGAACAACCTGGGTCAGTTCGAGCGCGTCACCGGCTTCTTATCGCGTACGCCCAAGCACGCCTCCGTGGTGGCCGGCGGCGCTCGAGTGGGCGATGAAGGTTATTTCATTGCGCCGACCGTCGTCGCCGGTCTTCTCCAGGACGACGAGATGATTCAAAGTGAGGTTTTTGGCCCCGTCATCACCGTCCAGCAGTTCTCCGATGAAGCCCAAGCGCTCGAGTGGGCGAACGGGGTTGATTACGGGCTGGCGTCTTCGGTGTGGACGAGAGATCACGGTCGCGCGATGCGCTTTGCCCGCGACCTGGACTTTGGCTGCGTGTGGGTCAATACACATGTTCCCTTAGTGGCCGAGATGCCCCACGGCGGGTTCAAGAAGTCGGGGTACGGCAAGGACCTCTCGGTCTACGGCTTCGAGGACTACACGCGTCTAAAGCACGTCATGCACAACCTCGAGTTTTAGAGCGAGGGAGCCGCGAAAGCCTCGCACGGCGATTGATTAGCGTGGAAGAGGCGTTCTAGTGAGAAGGGATGATCAACGATGATCATCGGCGTAGCCAAAGAGATTAAGACCGACGAGTACCGCGTGGCGATGACGCCCGCGGGGGTTCGCGAACTCTCACTCGCGGGACACCGCGTCCTCATTGAACGTGGCGCCGGTGTGGGCTCGTCGATTCGTGACGAGGAGTACGTCGCCAACGGCGCCGTGATAATCGAAAGCGCCGACGACCTCTGGAGCGAGAGTGAGCTCTTGTTAAAGGTCAAAGAGCCCGTGGCCGAGGAGTACGCTCGCCTCGGCGCCCATAAGCATCAGGTGCTCTTTACCTACTTGCACTTGGCGGCGTCACGTGAGTGTACCGCCGCTCTCATCGCGGGCAACAACGTCGCGATCGCCTACGAGACGGTACGTCTACGCGACAACTCCCTGCCGCTCTTAACGCCGATGAGCGAGGTCGCGGGACGGATGGCCCCGTTGGTGGGCGCCTATCACCTAATGCGTCCGGGCGGAGGTCATGGCACCTTGATCGCGGGCGTTCCTGGCGTCGCGCCGGCCAACGTCGTTGTTATTGGCGCGGGCGTGTCGGGACTCGCGGCGGCAACGGTGGCGGTCGGCCTGCACGCGAACGTGAAGATTCTCGACCGCAACCTCGAGCGGCTTCGTCAGGTGGACATTCACTTCGATGGTCGCGTGCAGACCATCGCGTCCACCGCCCATTCCATTGAAGAGTGCTGTCTCGACGCCGACATCGTGATTGGCGCCGTGCTCGTCGTGGGGGCTAAGGCGCCCAAACTCGTGAGTAACGAGCTCGTCGGACGTATGCGAAACGGCTCGGTATTGGTTGACATCGCGGTCGACCAGGGAGGGTGCTTCGAAGCGACGCGTCCCACGACTCACTCCGACCCAGTTTTCGAGCTCAACGGTTCTATCTTCTACTGCGTGGCGAACATGCCCGGCGCCGTGCCGGCCACGTCGACGCGGGCCCTGTCCAACGTCACGTTGCCCTACGTGTTGGAGTTGGCTCGCCACGGCTGGCGCGACGCCGTGGTCGCCGATGACGCCCTGGCCGAAGGCGTCAATGTCGTCAACGGCTCGGTCACCTACGGACCCGTTGCCGAGGCACTGGGCCTGCCCTACACGCCGTTGCGCTCACTGCTCTAGGTAAGGGCAGTGGCGACAGCCACTTTCACAGCACGTGCCGCGCGCGAGATGCGTAGCGACCGTGAGGACGAGCAGTCCCGTGGACGGGTCCTTGTACGCAGCGTCCCCCTTGACCACGGCCGCTTCGTGGGCTGCAATGATCGCGTCGTAGTCTTCACGCGCGGGATCGCACCGTGAGGGGTGCGGAAGCGGAATCGGGGCAGACACCTGCTCAACCTAACGGGGACTCGCCCTCGACACGCAGGACGACTTTGCCAAATTTTCCGGGTGCACCGAAGTACTCATAGGCCGCCTCGGCGTCTCGAAGATCGAAGACCCGAGCGAGAGGTACCTGGAGGTCTCCTCGGGTCCAGCGAGGAACGAGGGTGTCACCAACGAGACGCGCGACGTGAGCCTTCTCCTCGCGAGAGCGCGAACGAAGAGTCGAGCCGGTAATGGTCGAGCGCGTTCTCATGACGTTGAGCAGGTCAATCTCGACCCGGCTGCCTGCGCCCACGCCAATCACGACCACGCGCGCGAAGGGATTGAGAATTCGTTGCGCGACACCGAGGTGAGCCGCGCCCAGCAGCTCGAGCACCACGTCAACGCCTTTCAGCGAACCAACCTCGTCCAAGGTGACGGTTTCGTCGGCGCCTAAGGCGCGTAACGCAGCGTGATACTCATCGGTTCGCGTGACGGCGATGACCTCTGCGCCCAGGGCGTGCGCGATCTGCACGCCGGCCACGCCCACGCCGCCGGTGGCGCCTGAGACGAGTACCCGTTCGCCCGTCGCGAGGTGTCCCTGACTCACCAAGGCGTCGTAGGCGGTCGAGAAGGCTTCGGGGAATCCGCCCGCCTCTTCCCAGCTCACCTGTTCGGGGAGAAAGAGAAGGTGTTCACTCGGCACGAGACAGTGAGTCGCCTGTGCCCCGCCCCCCACGATCGCACCCACGCGTCGTCCGAGCAGTGGTTCGATGACACGTTCGCCGACCGCCGAGACCACGCCCGCGAGTTCCATGCCGGGCGCATCCGGGGGAGCTCCCGCGGGGGCGGGGTAAAAGCCCAGGCGTTGCATGAGGTCGGCGGCGTTCACGCCGGCCGCGCGCACCGCGACCACGACGTCCAAGGGACCCGGCTGGGGCGTGTCGCGCTCGAGCATCTCGAGTGCACCTTCTTTGATGGTGAGGGTCCACACGCGACGAGCCTACGTCGGGCGCCCCTTGACGGTTCTCCGTTAGGGTTTGTTCATGACCCTTTACGACATACCCATCAACACGCTTTCGGGCGACGCCAGTTCCTTAGCCGGTTACGAAGGTGAGACGATTCTCATCGTGAACGTCGCCTCGAAGTGCGGCTTGACGCCACAGTACGAAGGACTCGAGGCACTGCAGAAGAAGTACGAGGCCCAAGGCTTTAATGTCGTGGGCTTTCCCTGTAATCAGTTCGCGGGTCAAGAGCCGGGCAGTGCCGAGGAGATTCAAACTTTCTGCTCAACGACGTACGGCGTGACCTTTCCACTCTTTGAAAAGATCGACGTGAACGGGGAACACCAGAGTCCGATCTACGCCGAACTCGAGAAGGTCGCCGACGCGGAAGGGTACTCGGGCGATGTTCGATGGAACTTCGAGAAGTTTCTCGTTGGTCGCGACGCTACCGTGACGCGATTCGCGCCTCAGGTGACGCCGGAGGACCCCGCGCTGGTGGTCGCGATCGAAGCGGCGCTGCACTAGCCAGATCCGATCGTGCGATGGAGTCGCACGTACGTCGTTCGGAACCCATAGCGAAGCCAAAAGTTGGCCGCTCGGCGATTCGTCACGCGCCAGTTCGTCTCCACGTGGGTAAATCCGGCGTCGAGTGCATCGTTGAGCGCGTGATCGATGAGGGCCTGCGCGACGCCGCGGTGCTCGTGCTCGGGTTTGACCACGACTGCGCTGACGTGCAGCGTCTGAGCGAAGGAACCGCGACGAGCTTCGAGGGGAAACGTCAGGCATTGGGCGACGCCCTGGCTCGCGTGCTCGACCACGTAGTAGTGAACCTCGACGTCCTCGAGGGCTTCTAACAGTTCTTCGGGTCGTGACGCGTGCTCGAGAAAGAGCGAGAAGCTCGGACCTGTTTTCTGCGCCATGTCGAGCACTTCATCGAGTTCGATCGCGAGAGGCAAATCGTCGGTTCCCCCGAGGCGTAGCGAATAGCCAGGTGGCAGTTGGTGAGCACGCCGTTCACCGAGTGCGAGAACTCCACGTAGATGCATGCGCGCGAAGCCGAGCTCGTACCAGGGAGCGGTGTCGTCCGCCTCATCAAACACCCACGCGTAGTGCTCAAGTGCGCCGTGGTCAATCCAGTTCAATCCCGCTTCGGCGTAGAGCTCCGCGAGCACTTCGCCGTTGTCAAAGGACGCGCCGTCGGGGCCGATCCAGGCGCCGTGGCCGTACTCGGGACTCTCTAAGAGCGCGCCGTAGATATGGCCAACGACTGCGCCGCGTTCTTCGGCGATCCAGACCTGATCGCTTGCGTGGCGCAGCGCGTCGGCGAATTGCTCGGCGGAGAACGTGGGACTCAGCAGATGATTACGATGCGCGTCGTTCGAGAGTTGTCGTTGCACGCGCGATACCACCTCGTCGAGGTCGCGAGGTTCGAGGCGACGCACGATCATGGAGCCACCGTAGTTCGCGATGTGTAATGGTGGCGTGGTGAGATTGCGAGCGAGCCTCTTTGACATGGACGGGCTCCTGCTTGACTCCGAGATCCTGTGGCACAAGGCTGAGTTGGAGATCTTCGGCGCGTTAGGCGTGCCGATCGCTCACGACGTTGGTCGCTCGACCAAGGGGATGTTCGTCAACGAAGTCGTCCACTACTGGTTCATCCAGTACCCATGGTCCGGACCGTCGCCCGATGACGTCGCCGATCAACTGCTGGCGCGCGTCGGCGATCTCGTCGAGAGCGAAGGTCGACTGCTACCGGGCGCGCGCTGGGCTCTCGATTTGGCGGGCGAACGCGGACCGCTCGCCATTGCCAGTTCAACCCCGAGGGCCCTCATCGTTCGCTGCCTCGAACACTTCGATCTGTTAGATCGCTTTGCGTCGATACACTCCGCCGAAATAGAGCCGTACGGCAAGCCGCACCCGGGCGTCTTTCTCAGCGCCGCGAACTCACTGGGCGTCGCGCCGAGCGAGTGCTTGGTAGTTGAAGATTCGGCCGCGGGCGTCCTCGCCGCGAAGGCGGGGCGAATGTGCGTGGTGGCCGTGCCGACCTTCGACGACCGACTGGAACCTGAGTTTGCATTGGCGGACCTCGTGTTGACCTCGCTCGAAGATCTCACGCCCGAATGGCTCGACGAGCGCTTCGCCTAGAGCACCTTGGTGAAGCGATAGGCCGTGGGGTAGGAAAAGGCGCCGGCGGGGAAGTGATCGACCGGCTTCCAACCGGTACTTTGATAGAGCGCCAAGGCTTCGGGCTGGGCGTAGCCGGTCTCTAAGTAGAGCTGGGCGAAGCCGCTCTCTCGCGCGCGCACTTCGAGCGTGCTCATCAACTTTGCGGCGACGCCGAGTCGGCGCTGATCGGGTCGTACCCAGAGCCGCTTGACCTCGCCCAGCAGCAGCGCCTCGTCGCCAATGGGGCGAAGGCCCACGCCGCCGACCGGGTGACCATCGGTGCGCGCCAGGAGAAAGAGGCCACGAGGAGGCAGCAACTCATCAAGTTGCAAATGAAACTCCTCGTCGCTTCCGCCGTAGCGACGACTCAATTCATCGATGGCGGCGTGATAGATGCTGAGAGCGCCGTGGGAGGTGATGAGTTCGTCATCGATGAGCAGATTCGACACGACACCACAGTAGGTGGCGGAACGACGGCGCCATCAGGTTCACTACGATGTGAGAGTTCATTGAAGGAGATCTATGTTTCGCCCGGTTAGCGCCGAACTGGACTTTGTGGCCATCGAGGAAGCCGAACTTGCTCGCTGGAAGGCCAACAACGTCTTTGAACGCTCAATGAAACTACGCGAGAACGCCGAACCCTGGATCTTCTACGAGGGTCCGCCCACGGCGAATGGTAAGCCAGGGCTGCACCACGTCTGGGCGCGCGTCTACAAGGATCTCTTCTGTCGCTATCAGACGATGCGCGGGCGCTACGTGGCGCGGCGCGCGGGCTGGGACACGCACGGTCTGCCCGTGGAGGTCCAGGTAGAAAAGCAGCTCGGCATCTCGGGAAAGAAGCAGATCGAAGAGAAGATCGGTGTGGCGGAGTTCACGCGCCTGTGTCGAGAATCGGTGTTGACGTACGTCGGTGAGTTCGAGCGTCTGACCGAGCGAATTGGCTATTGGGTCGACATGGAGCACGCGTACTACACGTTTCACCCCTCGTACGTCGAGTCGGTCTGGTGGGAACTCAAGCAACTGTTCGATCGAGGCCTGCTGTATGAGGACTTGAAAGTTCTCCCGTACTGTCCGCGCTGCGAAACCGGCCTCTCCTCGCACGAACTGGGCCAACCGGGGGTTTACACCGACGAGACCGACGAGAGTTCGTACGTCAAGTTTCGACTGACCGACGCGGGTACTCGCACTGATTTGGGTGGCGCGACCCACCTTGGAGTATGGACGACGACACCCTGGACGTTGATCTCGAACGTGGCCGTCGCGGTCAATCCCGACGTGCGCTACGGCGTCGTCGACGGCGTGATCGTGGCGCACGACCTCCTCGCCAGTGTCTTTGGGGAAAGGGCGACGTCGAGCGCCTCGTTTAAGGGCAGCGCTCTCGTGGGTCTGCACTACGAACGGCCCTTTAGCGACGTGGCGATTCCCGAGGGCGTGGACGCTTGTTATGTCGTGAGCGCCGAGTACGTCACCACTGAAGACGGCACGGGCCTCGTTCACTTGTCACCGGGCTTTGGCGAGATTGACCGCGAGATTGCCTTAGAACACGGCCTGCCCACGTTGAATCCCGTGGGACCCGAGGGCACTTTTACTTCGGCGGTTCCGTGGCTGGAGGCCAAACACGTTCGCGACACCAATCACGAGATCAACGACGAGCTCGACCGTCGCGGACTCTTGATTCGACGCTTCGACTACACCCACTCGTTGCCGCACTGTTGGCGCTGTGGCACGGTACTGATCTACTGGGCCAAGCCCAGTTGGTACGTCGCCACCAGCAAGTTCAAGGATCAACTGATCCAGGAGAATTCAACGGTGGACTGGCATCCCGCGCACATTCGAGACGGACGGATGGGTGACTGGCTGGCGAATAACGTCGATTGGGCTCTGTCACGCGACCGCTACTGGGGCACGCCGCTGCCGATNNGCGACCGCTACTGGGGCACGCCACTGCCCATATGGCGCTGCGAGGAAGGTCACCTCACCTGCGTTGGTTCGCGCGACGAGCTGTCGGCGTTGACCGGGCGAGACCTCAGCGACATCGAACCCCACCGTCCGGCGATCGACGAAGTCGTGCTGCCCTGTCCTGACTGCGGGCAAGAAGCCCGTCGGGTTGAGCCCGTGATCGACTCGTGGTTTGACGCGGGATCGATGCCCGCAGCTCAGGTGGGCTATCCCCATGTCCCAGGGAGTGGCGAGGCGATGCAGTTTCCCGCACAACTCATTGCCGAGGCGATCGATCAGACGCGGGGTTGGTTCTACACGCTGCTCGCTGTCAACACGTTGGTCTTTGGCGCGAAGCCCTATGAGCACGTGCTCTGCCTGGGCCACATCGTGGACGAGAGCGGCAAGAAGATGAGTAAGTCCGTGGGCAACATCATCGACCCGTGGACCATCTTGGACACGCGCGGTGCCGATCCCTTGCGATGGTGGATGTTTTCTCAAGGCTCGCCGTGGACCTCAACTCGGGCGGCCATGGGCGCGATTGACGCGTANNCGCTCGCCACGCTCTGGAACACGTTCAGCTTTTTCACGACCTACGCGTCTCTCAATAACTTCGACCCGAACGACCCCGAAATTCCGGCCTTCCACGAACGAAGCGCTATCGACCAGTGGATTCTCTCTCGCGTCGAGAGTGTGACTGAGGCCGTGACTGCGGCGCTGGACAGCTACGANNTCTCGAACTGGTACGTGCGCCGTTGCCGACGCCGTTTTTGGCGAACCGACCCTAGCGCCCCGCGTTCGGACTCTCTCGCCGCCCAGGCCACGCTCCTCGAGGCACTCCAGCGCGTCACCATATTGTTGGCGCCGTTCTGTCCTCTTCTCACCGAGCGTCTCTACCAAGAACTCAGCAACGTCAGTGACAACGACTCAGTTCACCTGGTCGACTGGCCCACGGCGAATCTCCAACGCCGCAACGAATCTCTGGAGTCTTCGATGGACGTGGCACGGCGCCTGACCTCACTCGGCCGTGCGGCTCGCGCTGACGCGGGCGTCAAGGTTCGCCAACCTCTCTCGCGCGCGCTTGTCTTCTTGGCGCCGAGCTCGCCGCAACCGCCCGCGGGCATCGTCGAAGATGAACTCAACGTTGACTATCTCGAATACGGTCGAGAACTCGCCGAAGTCTTGAAGTTTGAACTGGTGCCCAACTTTCGAGTGGTGGGTCCTCGCCTCGGCGAAGCCGCCAAAGAGCTCAAACCGGCGCTGGCCGCGCTCGACTCGGTGGCCGCTGCGGCCGCGCTCGAAGCGGGCCAGACAGTCAGCGTCACGCTGTCCACTGGGGTTTTTGAGCTGACGAGCGACGACGTGGAACTGCGCGTTCAGGGCCAAGGGAGTTTCGCCGTGTCGCGCGACGGAGCCGAGGTGATCGCTCTTGATCTCGCCCTCGACGACGACCTTCGCCGACGGGGTTACCTACGCGACGTGGTTCGCCAAGTCCAGGACCTGCGAAAGAATTCCGGCTTCGACGTCGCTGATCGCGTCGTGTTGAACGTCACGGGTCTGGACGACCTCGTGGAGGGATTTGCGACGCTGGCGAGCGAGGTACTCGCGCTCGAAGTGCTCGCCACCAAGGGCGACGGCGAAGGGACCGCGCTGGAGTTGGACGACGGGCGCGAAGCCCGCGTCTGGGTGAAACGAACTAGCTCGACGAGTTGAGTTTGGTCAGCAGTGTCGTCAGCGAGAGACGCTCGGTGTCGCTCAGACGTGCGGCGAGGTGATCGTTCAAGTAGGTAAGGTGCACGCCGAGCGCCTCGTCGAGTTTCGTGTGGCCGGCTTCGGTGATGGCTACGAATATGGCGCGCCGGTCGCTCGGGCAGTGTTCTCGAGTCACGAAGCCTGCCCCTTCCAGTCGATCGATGAGCCGGGTCGTGCCGCCAGAGGAGTGAAAGATCGCCTCGGCCATTTGGTTCATCTTCAGTCGCCCCTCGGGCGCCTCGCGAAGTTGCATCAGGACCTCAAACCACGCGAGGGGTAACTCGCACGCGCCTTCGAGCGCGGCGCAAGCACCGTCATCGGTGAACTTCAGGATCGAACCGCGACGAATGGTAAAGCGATCGATCGCGTCGCGCGTCGAGGCAGCCACAGCCCGAGCCAGCCGCATCACGTCGTAAGGCGACAGCGTGATGACCTTGTTGTGGCAACAAAGTCCGCAAGCATTGCAGACGTATGAGAAGGGGCTATTACGATTCATCAAATTGAGCAGCCGGGCTTTTGTGACGTGGTCGCAGAACCCTCAACTACCGACCGCGTTGCGGTCGGCCGCCTCTCCCGTAAAGTAACGGGCGAGGTAAGGAAAGGAGCCGGGATTCTTCGCTTCGCTCTGAATGACACAAGGACGAAATGAAGCTCAAGTGTCACACACCGCGCTTGATCCGTGGTTGGGGGTGCGTCGGCTGGCGTCGAGAAAGATCCGGGGTCCCTCGGCTTCGCTCGGGATGANNAAATGGCGTCCTCGACATTTCGCGCTTAGCATTTCTTCCTCACTAAGGTGCAGGGGTTACCTGCCCAGGGAAGTGTGAAACCCACGGTGGGTTTCACATACAATTACGTTCCTCATGGCTGCTTCCCCTCTTCCTTCTTGCGATACCATGGTCGTGCTCGCGCCGCATACGCGGGCTGGGGCGACCTTGCTGGCCAAGAACTCTGACCGGTCGCCCTATGAGTGCCAGCCGCTTGCGCAGGCCGCGCATCGAGTTCATCCCGAAGGCGCGACGGTTCATTGCCAGTATCTCGAGATTCCGCAAGTTCCGGAGACGGCTGCCGTGATCGGCTCGCGGCCCTTCTGGCTGTGGGGTTTCGAGCATGGCCTCAACGAGTATGGGGTAGCGATCGGCAACGAAGCTGTGCTTACGCGCGAGACGCTGCCGTCGACGGGCTTGCTCGGAATGGATCTCGTGCGGCTCGGGCTCGAGCGCTCGAAGAATGCGCGCGAGGCGACTGAAATTATCGGTACGTTGATCGAGCGCTATGGACAGGGCGGTTCCGGGCAATACGACGTTGATTTCCGTTACTGTGGCGGATTCATTATCGCCGATCACGCCGATGCTTACGTGCTCGAGAGTTCGGGACGACAATGGATTGCGCGGCGGGTCGAGGATCGGGCGTGTATCTCGAATCGATTGACGATCGATGTTGGCAGTCTCGGATCGGCGGACGTGGAGAGTTACGCGCGCGCTCGCGGATGGTGCGATAGCGAGTTCGACTTCGCCGCTGCGTATTCGAGCCGCAATGCCGGTAAGGACAAGAGCGATCCGCTGACGGCGCACGGGCGCCTCGCGCGCAGCCGCGAACTCGTCGGGCGCAACGGCCGCCGCACTATCCGCGAGATGTTCGCGATACTGCGAGACCACGGCGCACGTGGCGAAATGCCGCCGGCAGGCGATCCTTCGACGCGCGACGGCTCTCCGACGTTGTGCATGCACGGATCGGTCTCCGGCACGACTGCGAGCATGGTCGCCGAAATCCCGGCACCCGATGCGGACACGATTCCCGTGATGTGGGCGTCGCTCGCAGCGCCGTGTACCTCGCTTGCGTTTCCGCTGTTCGTGGCCGGGACGCTTCCGCCGGTGCTTGCCGCCGGCGGTGAAAATCCTTCGCCAGATTCGCCATGGTGGCGCTTCAGAACGATCCAGGACCTCGTCGCAAACGCGCCTGACCGACTTGCTCCGATTGTATGGAAGCATTTCCGGCCGCTCGAAGCCGCGATGCTCGAGCGATGCGCCGAGGTCAGCCATCAGGC
>PKWA01000055.1:0-2363 GCA_003131665.1 Acidimicrobiaceae bacterium | reverse complement strand
AAAAAATGAAGATCGAATATGCTTTGCTCGCCGATGCGGCGCAGGCGGTCGGCGGCAAAGTTTTTGTTCTTGGCGGTGGATGGAACCTGTTTCGATCGGCCAGCTACCCGGCGCCGGTTCAGTTTGCGGTCGCGATCGGGCTGGGCTTCAGTTCCAACGAGGTCGGGATGAAGTATCCGCTGAACATCGCGATTGCCGACGAGAGCGGAGTGCCGATAGTTCCCGAAATGAAAGGTCAGGTCGAAACGGGCACGCCCGCGCCGGACGTTCCCAAAACGGCGTCGGTGAAAATTCCGGTGGCGATCAACATCAATATGTCGCTGCCCCATCCGGGCACTTACGGAATCGTCGTGACCGCGGGCACCTCGACGACGCAGCTTTCATTCGAGGCAATTTTCGCGGGCCAAAAGGTGGAGCTTGAGCCCGAGAGCTCCGCGCCAGAACGCGGCAACTGAGGTTATCGCGCGGCCCTTGCTACGCGGTCCGAATGGGCGGTACTCAAGAGATACCAGAGTATCGGTCGCCCTGACATGGCACTAAAGCTCCGAGTATTGAAACAGGAGACTTGCTAAAAAAATGGATTTTACCTGGAGCGCTGAACAAGACGCTTATCGGATGGACGTGCGCAAGTGGCTGGAAGCCAATCGCCCGCAATCTCTCGCGCGGGGCGAGGATGCCGAGGCCGGCGGCGACGACGCGGTCTGGCAGCGCCTGAAGGCGTGGCACAAAAAGCTATATCACGCCGGATGGGCCGGGCTGACGTGGCCGAAAGAATACGGCGGTCGCGGCGCCACCTTTATCGAGCAGGTAATTTTTCAGCAGGAACTCGGACGCCTCAACCTGCCGATGGGATGCAACGTGCTCGGCGTCATCATGACCGGCCCCGCGATCATGCAATGGGGCACCGACGATCAGAAAAAACGCTACCTGAATCCGATCCTCGCCGGCGACGAGATTTGGTGCGAGGGAATGTCGGAGCCGGGCGCGGGCTCGGACCTCGCGTCGATCCAGTGCAAGGCCGAGCTCAAGGGCGACGAGTTCGTCGTCAACGGCCAGAAGGTCTGGACCACGATCGCGCATCGCGCCGACTTCGTGCAGTTGTTCGTGCGCACCGATCCCGACGTGCCCAAGCACAAGGGGATGAGCGCGTTGCTGGTCGATATGAAAGCGCCCGGCGTGACGGTGCGTCCGCTCAAGCAAATCACTGGCGACAGTGAGTTCAACGAAATCTTTTTCGAAGACGTGCGCGTGCCCAAGGAAAACCTGGTCGGCGATCTGAACGCCGGATGGCAAGTCTCGATCGCGACGCTCATGTACGAGCGCGTTTCCGGTGGTACGCGGCATCCGGTGGAGCGCACAATCGGCGAGCTGCTCGATCTCGCGAAGAAGGTCGATTTCCAGGGCGCGCCCGCATGGAAGCATCCTTATGTACGCCAGAAACTCGCGCAGTTCGCGAGCGGTGGGACAGCCAGACCCGGACAGCGCTACCGCTCGCTGTCGGCGCAGCTCAAGGGCAAAGTCCCCGGCGCGGAGAGTTCATTTGGCAAGCTGTTCGCGACCGAACTGAACCTTCGAGTCGCGATGTTCGCGGACGAGATGCTCGGCGCGTTCGCCAACGTCGAAGGCGGCAGCCTCGGCGCAATCGAAGGCGGCCGCTGGATGCATCGCACGCTCGCCGCTCGAGGCCTAACAATCGCGGCCGGCTCCAGCGAGATTCAGCACAACATCATCGGCGANNGCGAAGAATCCCGAATCCTTCCTAGCGCGCGGAATCGAGCAGCTTCTGCAGACCGCTCGTATCGCCCCGCTCGCTCGCCGTCTCGCCGGCGCGGTCGTAAAGCACTTTGCCGTCGCGATCGATCACCGCGATCGTCGGGATGTACCCATGATAGTACCGACCTATCAAAGCTTGCTGCGCCAGTGACGGATTTCGCAAATCGACGACGACGAAACGTATCTTGTCCTTATATTGCGGATAGACTTGCACCAAACGCTCGGCCTCGCGCGCGGTATTCCAACAATTGGCGGTGCCGAAGAAGATGACGGTCGCATGGTCGTTCGCGACCGAACCGTCGTTAAGATTTTTCCCCTCGATGGGAAAATTTGAGCTGGAGTCATCCGAAAAAGAGAGATCAGGCGCCAGCTTCAAATCGGTAGCCGGCGGACCAGAGACTTCCGCAGCGAGCGCAATCGCAAAGATCAGGATGACGACGATCGAAACAGAAACTGCGAGTGTTTTCAGATTTGGCTTCATATCACATTAACCGATTCACGGGGTTATATGTTCCAGAGGGACGCACCCGCCCACCTCAATAAGATGCATGATTCGGGCAAAGGTAACAGTATGAATACCTCGTCGTACG
>PKWA01000051.1:3479-13068 GCA_003131665.1 Acidimicrobiaceae bacterium | reverse complement strand
CTTTTCGTGGCGTTGCTCGTACGACTTTTCTTCTTGCAGGTGATCGACTACAAGGCCTCGGTCGCGGCGGTCCAGTCGAACTCGCTTCGCACCACCACCATCCCCGCCACCCGCGGCGCCATTCTTGATCGTCAGGGCAATGCGTTGGTGACCAACATCACCACCACCGAGATTCGACTCTCTCGGGCCGAAGCGGTGCTGCACCCGACGATCAAGGGCTCGCTGGCCTCGCTGACGGGACTCTCCGTCAAACAGATCGGCGCCGACCTGGCCAATAAGCAGTACGACCCGTATCAGCCCGCGCCCATTATGAGTAACGCGCCCGCGAAGGACGTCGAGTTCATCAAGCTCCATCCAACGGAGTTCCCTGGCGTGTCGGTTTTGGACGTGTCGACACGCTCGTACCCCAACGGCGGCGGCGTTGGCGCGCAGATACTCGGCTACGTCGGACCGATCACCGGTAGCGAGATCACCCAACACCCCAACCAGGGCTACCAGACCGATTCCACCATTGGTAAGACCGGCATCGAGTCGTACTACGAGCAGTACCTACGTGGCAAGGACGGTACGAGCACGTTTGAGGTCACCGCGAACAATCAGATACTGAACGCCGTCAAGACGACCGCACCGACGGTGGGGGACTCGGTCGTTCTTAACATCGACACCCCATTGCAAAAAGCGCTCGACGGCTACTTGGCGAGCGACATCTTGGCAGTGCGCCACTCGGTCGACCCGGTGTCGGGCAAGGTCCCCCCGGCCATCAACGGCGCGGCCGTCGTGCTCGACCCCAACAACGGCCAAGTGCTCGCCATGTCGAGCTACCCCTCGTTCGACCTCAACTCGTTCATCAAGGGGCTGACGAACAGTCAGTTCCATCAGCTCATTCAAGAAGGCGCGTTCAACAACTACGCGATTCAAGGTCTCTACACCCCGGGCAGCACCTTCAAACTNNAAACTCATCAGCTCTACGGCCGAGTTACAGACGGGAATCCTGTCGGCCAATAAGTACATCGACGACACCGGAACGTTTACGGTACCGGGATGTCTCAAGGGCATCAATCACGGCTGCGTGTTCCACGATGACGACAACTCCGCCGCCGGACTCGTCAACCTCCCCTTGGCGTTGACCGTCTCGTCGGACTACTACTTCTACAACTTGGGCTACCTGTTCTGGTCTCAGACCGGCAAGTATGGCCAGACTCCAATTCAAAACGTCGCCGCCGAGTACGGGTTGAGTCAGACCACCAACATCGATCTGCCCAATGAGGTGCAGGGCCGGGTCGATTCACCGACCGTTCGCAAAGAGCTGCACGCCGAAGCGCCGAAGGCCTTTCCGTACGTGAGCTGGTTCACCGGCGACAACATTGAGATGGCCTTTGGTCAAGGAACAACGGCCCTCACCCCGATCGCACTGGCCAACGCCTACGCGACGTTCGCCAACGGCGGTAAGATGGCGGAGGACGAAGTGGCCGCCGCCATCATCAACGCCCACGGCAAGGTCGTCATTCGTTACCAGCCGCGCGTGCTCGGACACGTCAGCCTGCCCCCCAGTGTTCGCAACCCGATTCTCCAAGGACTGACCGGAGTCGTTAACAACCCCCGAGGAACGGCCTACGACCCCTTTCACAGCATCATTAACTTCTCACTGTCGTCGTTTCCCATCGCGGGTAAGACCGGCACCGCCACCACTTCCAAGCGCTTGGAGCCGACCTCGTGGTTCGTCGGCTTTGGTCCCACATCACATCCAAAGTACGTCGTACTCTGCGTGATCGATCAGGGCGGTTACGGCGCCGACGCGGCCGCCCCGGTGGTGGCAGAGACCTTTAACTATCTCGTCGCGCATCCGGTGCCGCCACTCAAGTTGAAGGCGCAGTTGACCACACCCACGAAGGCGAAGAAGACCTCGAGCACCACGACGTCGTCAAAAGGGTCAGGTTAAGGTGAGCGTAGAGTAACCTTTAAGGGTTGGGCGTTTTGACACACCGGGTGTCAGGCGCAAACAGTACGCCGCTGTAACGCAGTGTCATCACTCCGTTACGCACAGTCTTGAGGTCGATACGTGGTACACGCTAGTGAGATCAGATTTCTGAGTATCTTGTCGGTCCTTTTTGTCACGTCCCAACGAGCCTTTTCCTTTTTCCATCCCGCCGACGTCGTGAGCCACTCGCCACGCGCGGTTACTACCCGTGGTGCGATCCACCACGTCCTATCCACTCAGAACGCAAGGAGTACCCGTCGTGAGCGACGAATCCACCCAACCCTTACCCTCATCGTCTAATCCTCGAATTGGCGACACCCGACCCTCTCCCCAAATAGGCGATACTCGACCAGGAACTCCAAGTTCCTCGAGCGCGCCGTCCGGGCCCTCTACCGGTTCCAACCAGGGCGGGGGCAATCGCCGGCGCCGCGGAGGACGTGGTCGCTCGGGCCAAGGCAATCGAGACGGCCAAGGTAATCGAGACGGCCACGCCAACCCACCACGTCGAAGTAGCGACGCGCCAGTCGAGGCGTCGGCCCCCGAGGGTGCCGGCCCCGACGAAGCCGGCCGTCAAGGTCGTACTCGCCGGCGCCGCGGGACCGAGCGACGAACGCGGGCCCAAGGCCGCTACCTCATGGCCGTGCATACGACCAGCGACGGCACGCATATCGCCACACTCGAGGGCCGCTCGATGGTTGAGTACACCGTCGCCAAGAACGCTGACGAGACCAATCAGATCGACGGCAATATCTACGTCGGTCGTATTCAAAACGTCTTGCCGGGCATGGAGCTCGCTTTCGTGGACATCGGCATACCAAAGAACGCGGTGCTCTATAAGGGTGACGTGTCTTTTGATACCGACGACGTGGACGGCGTGCAGACGAACAACAAGCGCATCGAAGAGATGATCCGGGCCGGCCAGACCATCATCTGTCAAGTCACCAAGAATGCCATCGGCGCCAAGGGCGCGCGTTTGACCCAAGAGGTCTCGCTGCCCGGTCGCTTCGCCGTGCTCGTGCCCAACTCGTCGACGATCGGCATCTCCAAGCGACTGCCCGACGGGGAACGGCGCCGCCTTCGCAAGATCATCGACGAAGTCAAGCCCGAGCGACACGGCATCATCATTCGCACTGCGGCCGAGGGCGTGACGGGTGAGGAACTCGCGCGCGACGTCACCTCCTTGGTGGAGAAGTGGTCGGCCATCGAAGCCGAAGTCGCTAAGTCCAACCAGCCCCGGCTGGTCTATCGCGACCTCGATCTCGCCGTTCGAGTACTGCGTGAAGAACTCAACGACGAGTATCGCGCGGTGCTGATCGACGACCGCACCCTCTATGAAAAGGTGCGCGAGTACGTGCTCGCCGTGAACCCCGAACTCGCCGATCGCATCGAGTACTACGACCGCGAAACCGAAGATCTGCCGCTCTTCGAGCGGTACTTCGTGCACGAACAGCTCCACCGGGCCCTCGATCGCAAGGTTTTCTTGCCCTCGGGCGGCTCGCTGATCATTGAGCGCACCGAGGCCCTCACTGTCATTGACGTCAACACTGGCAAGAACGTCGGCGTCAACAACCTCGAAGAGACGGTGTTTCGCAACAACCTCGAAGCGGCCGACGAGGTCGCACGCCAACTTCGCTTGCGTGACATCGGAGGCATCATCGTCATTGACTTCATCGACATGGAATCCAAGGCCAATCGCGAGGCGGTGGCTTCGGCGTTGCGCCAAGCTCTCTCGCGCGATAAGACCCGAACCCAGGTCTTTGATATCTCCGAACTGGGTCTCGTCGAAATGACCCGCAAGCGTGTGATCGAGGGGCTCTTGGAGTCGCTGTCGGTGGTGTGCAGCATCTGTGACGGGCGAGGCTTTATCGTCCAGACCGGTCTGTAGCTCGCGAGGCTGTGGCCGCGTCGGCTAGTATGGAAACCTTATGTACGCCGTTATCCGAGTAGGAACATCCCAAGAGCGCGTCACCGAGGGCCAAGTGGTCCGGGTGGACTTGCGCGGCGAAGAGATCGGCTCCGACGTGGAGTTTCAACCGGTGTTGCTCGTGGACGGCGACCAGGTCACGGCCGGTCCCGCCTTGAAGGGCGCGACGGTCACGGCCAAGATCATTGGCGGCGAGAAAGGCCCCAAGATCCGTGCCCTGACCTACAAGGCCAAGGCCATCCAGCGCCGACGCTGGGGCCATCGCCAGCACTATTCGACCGTTGAGATCACCAAGATTTCGGCCAAGGGCTAAGGAGCAACGATGTCAAAGACCAAGGGCGGCGGCTCTACTCGGAACGGCCGTGACTCGAATGCGCAGCGTCTGGGCGTCAAGTCCTTTGACGGCACGCTCGTCAAGTCCGGCAGCATCATTGTTCGCCAGCGTGGTACCCAGTTCCACCCCGGCCGCAACGTCGGCATCGGTAAGGACGACACGCTGTTTGCGCTCGCTGAGGGAACCGTGAAATTCGGTTTTCGAGGCGGCAGAAAACTGGTCGACGTTCTCGCCGGCTGAGTTTTCCTCCTAAAACTGAGAATCCCCCGGGCTCTGTCCGGGGGATTCTCAGTGTGTAACGAGAACTACGCGCTCTTGACGGCCTTTTTGAACGTCGAGCCAATGGACACCTTGGGCGCCCTCGAGGCCTTTACCTGAATGGCCTCACCGGTCTGTGGGTTGCGTGCGGTGCGGGCCTTGCGCTCTACACGCTCAAAGGACAAGAAACCAGACAACACAATCTTTTCACCCTTGGTGACGTTGCCGACGACGACGTCCTCAAAAGCCTTAAGAACCTCCGCTACCGTGTTCTTGGTGGCGCCACTCTCGGCGACAATTGCTTCTACCAACTCGGCCTTGTTCACCGGTCGACTCCTTACTCTCATTGAATCGGATCTGGGCGTTCCCAGCAACCACCGACATTTCTACCGTAAAAACAGGGAAAATTGGGGATATTGACTTAATAATTGGCTCTGATTACGGTTTTGTTTTTCTATAATCCCTGTTCATATCCCTTTTCATCGAAGCTGCGCGCTAGGAATTTCATATTCCATGACGCACAACGGCCCCAGGATCTTGCAGAAATGCCAGTTTTTAAAGGAGTTGGTCGTCCTCGAGCTTTCGTGGACGCGCTCGGTGTGAGCAACTCCTTCGGGCAGTCCAACTCGTTGACTCGCCCCCTTCATTCGACGCGAAGGACGCCGTCGCGTACGAAACGAGCGAGCTCAAGAATGAAAAGTGGATGGGTCGTTGGCGACGATCGTACGAATCATGCGCCGGACTCTCACGTTGCATCCATCTCATGTCGATCGTGAGGGTCTGATGTTGTCGAGCCAACTCACTGAAAGCACTGACTCTTTTCGTGAAGACCACCAATGTCGCGCCCAAGATCAGCATCTTTCCGTTTGGAGAAGGTCGATTCAAAGTCGAGTCGTAGAATGCGGTGGTGTCCACCTTCGTCGATAGCGCGCAACTACACGCCAAAGCCGGCAACGGGGGAGCCGGATGCGTGAGTTTTCGCCGCGAAGCCCACGTCGCCAAGGGCGGCCCCGACGGCGGAGACGGAGGTCGAGGTGGCGACGTCTGGCTTGAAGCCGATCACAATCAAGCCTCGTTGCTCGGTTTTCGAGACCATCCCTTTCGCCGCGCGACCGACGGCCAGCACGGCACGTCCAAGCGCCAACACGGATCTCGGGGAAAGGACGTCGTCGTCTCGGTGCCGGTGGGCACCACGGTCCATAACGCCGAAGGTGAACTGCTGATCGACTTGAAGGGTTCGGGCGATCGTTGGCTCGCGGCCGAGGGAGGACTCGGCGGCCAGGGCAACGCTCGGTTCCTTTCGAACCGGCGCCGTGCGCCGGCCTTCGCCGAACAAGGTGAAATGGGCGAGGAGAGTTGGTTCAATCTCGAGTTGAAACTTCAAGCCGACGTCGCCTTGATCGGTTTTCCCAATGTCGGCAAGTCGACGCTCATTTCGCGCGTCTCGGCCGCTCGCCCCAAAATCGCCGACTACCCCTTTACGACGTTGGTGCCCAATCTCGGCGTGGTCCGTGTGGGGGCCCGGCCGGCCCGCCCCAACGACGCCACCGAGTTCGTGATGGCCGACATTCCCGGGCTCATCGAAGGCGCGGCGCAGGGCCGTGGCCTCGGACACGATTTCTTACGCCACGTGGAACGCGCCCGCGTGCTGTGCGTCATGCTCGATCTCTCGGCCATGGCCCCGTGCACGCCCGAGGAACAACTCGCGGTGCTTTTAGGTGAACTCGGTGACTATCAGGCGAGTCTGCTCGAACGCCCACGAGTCGTGGTGGGCTCGAAGTTCGACGTCGCCGCCTACGAGCTCGACGGCGTGGAGACGGTCTCGGCCGTGACGGGCGAGGGTCTCGATCAACTCGTGGGCCACTTAGCGGCCCTGGTGAACCAGGCTCGACACGATGAGGCCGAAGCGCTCGAGCACGAAATCGTCGTGCACCGTCCCGTTCCTGAAGAGATCGCCGTGCGCCGCCTGGGGCCCAACAGCTGGAAGGTCGAAGGCCGAGCGGCTCGTCGGGCCGTGCGCTTCCAAGATCTCACTGACGACGAGGCGCTGGCCGAGATCGTTCATCGGCTACGCGAACTGGGCGTCGATCGACTCTTGACACGTGCGGGGGTGCGAGACGGTGACGTGGTGTCCATCGGCACGCTCTCGTTCGAGTGGTGGCGTGACGAAGTCGGCACGGGGCTCGATCGTGGCGAGCATCATCGCGCCACGCGTCGCGAGCGCCTCGCCCGTCACGGTCGGCTCGATCAGGGGGACGATGATGGCCAGTCGTAGCGTCGTGGTGAAGATTGGCACCTCTTCGGTGACCGACCCGAGCGGTGACGTCGCCTACGACGTCTTAGTCAGCGTCGCGGCCGACGTGGTGGTGCTCCGTGAGGAGGGGTGGTCGGTCGTCGTGGTGACCTCGGGTGCCATCACCGCCGGATGGGCCGAAGTCGGCGCCTCGCGCCCGCGTCCTCGTGACGCCGCGACCCTCCAGGCGGTGTCGGCGGTTGGTCAGCCCCTGTTGATGAACGCCTGGCGTAACGCGTTTGGCGAACGGGGCGTCACCGTTGGCCAAGTGTTGCTCGCGCCGCTGGACTTTTCGCACCGCGGTCAGTACCTGCACGCGCGCGGCACGCTCGAAGCGTTGGCCCGAATGAACGTGGTGGCGATCGTCAATGAGAACGACGCCGTGGCGGATGAAGAGATCCGTTTTGGCGACAACGATCGATTGGCAGCGTTGGTGGCCAACCTCGTGGGCGCGTCGCACTTGGTGCTGTTGACCGACACGCAAGGTCTCTTGACGGCCGATCCTCGCCTCGATACCTCGGCCACGCTGATCGAAGAGGTGACCGCCTTTGACCCGGCGTTGCTCGAAGCGGCCGGATCGAGTCGCTCGGGCGTGGGCAGTGGGGGCATGGCCTCGAAGCTGGCCGCCGCGCACATGGCCACGTGGTCGGGGGTGACGACGGTGATCGCGCCCGCTCGCGCCCCGAACGCCCTTCGCCAAGCCGTCGAGGGCGTGGCCGGCTTTGGCACGACCTTTCACCCGCGCAGCGAGCGACTCTCGGCTCGCAAGTCGTGGATTGCCTTCGCGGTCGCCAGCCAAGGTTCGCTGACGATCAATCAAGGGGCGATGCGCGCGATCGAACACGACGGTCGAAGTCTCTTGCGCGTGGGGGTCGAATCCCACACCGGTTCCTTCGTCGATGGCGACGCCGTCGACGTGAAGGGACCGGATGGACAGACGCTCGCCAAGGGACTCGTACGGGTGTCGGCGGAGTCCTTTAGTGACGGCGACGACGTGGTCGTGCACCGCGACGATCTCGTGCTCTTACGTCGCGCGTGATGACGCCCATTACGCTTGGTCCATGACGACGCGAGAATTGGCGACCCAGGGTGTCGCGGTCCGTCGAGCGGCCGTCGCCCTCGCTCAGGCCACGAATGAACAGCGACGCGGCGTGCTGGCGCACGTGGCGGATCGTCTCGAAGAGGTGCTGGACGAACTTTTGAGTGTGAACGCCTTCGAGGTCGCCGCCTACGACGAGTCCGGTCCCGGTCGAGATCGCTTGACGCTCACCAAGGAGCGGGTGCTCGCGATGGCCGGTGCGCTACGAGAGATCGCCGACGCGCCCGATCCCCTCTACGAGACCCAGGATCAGAGCACCCGGGCGAACGGACTGCGCGTGGAGCGCGTGCGCGTGCCCCTGGGCGTGATCGGCGTCGTCTACGAGAATCGCCCGAACGTGACGAGTGACGTGGCCGGTCTGTGCGTGCGAAGCGGCAACGCCGCATTTTTACGCGGATCGTCCTCGGCCATGAAGACCAACACCTTTCTCGTCGAGCTTTGGCACGAGGCGCTGGAGAAAGAAGGCCTGCCGGCGGCCGGGGTGTCGCTCGTCGCGGACGGCTCGCACGAAGTGGCGACAGCGTTCATGCAACTCACCGATGTCCTGGACTGTCTGATCCCACGCGGCGGGCCGAGTCTGATTGGCGCGATGCGTGAACACGCGCGGGTGCCCTACGTGCTCGACGGCGACGGCAACTGTCATATCTTCGTCGACGACTCGGCCAATCTCACCCAGGCGCTGGCGATTGTGAAAAACGCGAAGACCTCGCGTCCGGGCGTGTGTAACGCGGCCGAGACGCTCTTAGTCCACGAGGCGGTGGCGGCCTCCTTTTTGCCCGCGCTGGCGCTCGCGATGCCCGAAGTCGAACTACGCGTCGACCGAGCAGCCCTGGAGTATCTGCCCGACGCGACGTTGGCGAGTGAGGACGACTACGCGCGAGAGTTTCTCGACCTGATCCTGGCGGTCAAGGTCGTGGGATCACTCGACGAAGCCATTGAGCACGTGGCCACCTTTGGCACCGGACACAGTGAGGCGATCCTCACCGAGAACCCCGAGCACGCCGAGGCGTGGGTGCGTCGCGTCGACGCCGCCGCCGTGTTGGTGAACGCTTCGACCCGCTTTATCGACGGCGGCGAGTTGGGCCTGGGCGCGGAGGTCGGCATCTCTACCCAGAAGCTGCACGCGCGCGGTCCGATGGGCTTGCGCGAGCTGACCTGTTTGAAATGGGTGGTACGAGGAGAGGGACAGATTCGATGAGCGCGTTAGATCCCAAGGAAGAGCTCGCCCAACGGCTCGGTCTGGCCAGCGTGCCGCCGGTGCGCTTTGACTCGCCCGACGAGGTCCAAAAGCTCCTCGCCGAGAACGACTACCTGAGTGACGAGTCGATCGCGTCCGTCGTCTACCTCGCCGATCGTCTCGCCAAGCCGGTGCTCATTGAGGGACCGGCCGGCACGGGCAAGACCGCGCTAGCCAAGGCGGTCGCCGACTCCATCGGCGCGCGGCTCGTTCGCTTGCAGTGCTACGAGGGGCTCGATGAGTCCAAGGCCCTCTATGAGTGGAACTACCGCAAGCAACTGTTGCGTATTCAAGCCGGGCGGCCCGAGGGCACGGGCACCGAGGAGTGGCACCAACTCGAAGAGGACATCTTCGCCGAGGAGTTCATGTTGACGCGACCGTTGCTCGAAGCCATCACCGCGACCGATCCGGTGGTGTTGCTCATTGACGAGGTGGACCGGGTGGAGCTCGAGACCGAGGCGCTGCT
>PKWA01000051.1:162-3463 GCA_003131665.1 Acidimicrobiaceae bacterium | reverse complement strand
CGCGAACTCTCCGAAGCACTTAAGCGTCGTTGTCTCTATCTCTACGTGGGCTATCCGAGCGTCGAGCGAGAGCGCGACATCATCCTTTCGCGCGTGCCGGGCATTTCGAGCGCGCTCGCCGTGCAGATCGCCCAGGTCGTTCGCTCCTTGCGAACGATCGACCTGAAGAAGAAGCCGTCGGTCTCTGAGACGTTGGACTGGGCTCGCACCCTGGTGGTGCTCGGTCGAGACGAGATTGGCGACGAAGACGCCACCGCGACGCTGCATATCTTGTTGAAGTACCAGTCCGACATCGAGCGCGCCACCAAAGAGCTGCTCGGTCGCTCGAGGCCCGTTGCTTAACCTGCTCGGCGACTTCATCGGCGAACTGCGCGCTGCCGGCATTCCGGTATCGATGAGCGAACACGTCGACGCCGCGCGCGCCGTCGAAGTGATTGATCTCGGCAACCGGTCGCTGGTACGCGCGACTCTCGCGGCCACGCTCGTCAAAGACGGCGATCACCTACCGGTCTTTAATACCGCCTTCGAAGTCTTCTTCTCGATTCGATCCTGGGACAGCGCCGAGGCGCTCTTAGGTGACGACGAGCTCAATGAGCGAGGTGAGCGTGAAGGGGCGGCGGGCGCGACCGGTCCCGGACAGGCGCGNNCAATGAGCGCCCAAGAGTTGGCCGAACTGCTTTATCGAGCTCTTCGCGACGGCGATCGTGACGCCATGCGCTTGGGCGCGGGCGAGGCGGTGACGCGCTACTCGGGCATGGAGCCGGGACGACCCGTCGGAGGGACGTACTACCTCTATCGGACATTGCGAAATCTCGAGCTGGAGTCGCTCGAGCAACGTCTGCTCGCCGGCTCGCTGCAAGTGAACCCTGACGGACTCGCTGAGCGACTGGCCCGCGACGAGGTCGTGGCGCGAATCGAGCAGCTGAAGTCAGAGATCGAACGTGAGATTCGAGAACGGCTCGTCGAAGATCGCGGATCCCAGGCCTTGGCCAAGTCCGTTCGCAAGCCCCTGCCCGAAGACCTCGACGTGATGCACGCCAATCGTGACGAAATGGCCCAGCTCGAGCGCGCGCTGCGGCCCCTCAGTCGAAAGCTCGCGACACGCCTAGCCCGTAAACGGCGCCGCCGCCGCCGCGGTCCGGTGGACCTTCGTCACACGGTACGGCGCAGTCTCTCGACCGGGGGCGTGCCACTCGACCTGCGCTTCAAGCCACCGCGACCGGCCAAACCCGAGATCTTCGTGATTGCCGACGTCTCGGGTTCGGTGGCGTCCTTCGCGCGCTTCACGCTGCACTTGGTGCACGCCATTAGTTCACAGTTCTCCAAGGTTCGCAGCTTTGTCTTCGTCGACGGACTCGATGAAGTCACCCGGCTCTTCGAGGGAGTGGAAGATCCGGCCGACGCGGTGGCCCGGATCAACGCCGAAGCCGACGTGATCGCCTTCGACGGTCACTCGGACTACGGGCGAGCCCTGGTCACCTTTCACGATAAGTTCGCCAAAGACCTCACCAAGCGTTCGACGGTGCTGATCTTGGGCGACGCGCGCAACAACTACCACCAAGCCCACGCCGAGGTATTGGCGGACTTGCACTATCGCGCGAGGTCCGTCTACTGGCTCAATCCCGAGCCGTCGAGTTACTGGAACAGCGGGGACTCGATCATGAGCCAGTACGCGCCCTACTGCAACCGAGTTATTGAGTGTCGCACGCTTCGCCAGCTTGAGGCCTTCGTGGGCGAGTTGGCGTGAGCGGGGAAGAACGTCTGCCGCCTGAAGGGTTCCGCCAGCGCGGCGCTCTACCCACGGGCACGCGACTGTTGATGATTCGCCACGGCGAATCCTTCGCCAACGAACAAGGTCGCGCCGGCGGCCCGCTCGGCGACGGGGGACTGACCGATCGCGGTCGCGCCCAAGCCCGCGCGCTCGCGGCGCGCCTCGCTCGCACCGGAGAACTCGCCGCCGCGAGTGCCTTTTACACCTCAACACTTCCCCGTGCGATCGAGACCGGGGCCATTGTCTTGCCGGCGATCGGGGCCAAGCTGAGCGCGGTCACGGACGAGTCGCTCGAAGAGCTGGGCGTGGGTGAGGCGGACGGACTGACCTGGGAGGAGATCGCCCAGCGCTACGAAGCGCCGGATTGGAACGTGGATCCCTACGCGCTGAACGTGCCCGGAGGTGAGTCGCTCATGGGGTTCTTCGAGCGGTGCGCCCTCGCCATCGATCGTCTCGTGGCGCGTCACCCGGCTGAGTTGGTCGTCCTGGTCGTGCACGGGGGCTTCATCGAGCAGGCCCTCAAGGTCTACCAGGGAGTCGGCGGTGCGGTGCGGCTTCGCCCGCGCATCGAGTTCTGCTCAATGAGTGAGTTCGAGTTCGACGGCGAACGGCGCCGTCTACTTCGCTACAACGATCTCTCTCCGATGGGCGCAGCGTAACGCTGGAGGTACTCCGCGACGTGAAAGGCCAGGTCCAGACTCTGGGTGGCGTTGAGTCGCGGGTCACAGATCGAGGTGTAGTTCAAATCGAGGTCTGCCTCGTCGAGTCGCGATCCGCCGCCCAGACATTCGGTCACGTCGTCGCCGGTCAGTTCGACGTGCAGGCCGCCCGGCCAGGTGCCGAGCGCCTGGTGGATCTGGAAGAACTGAGAGGTTTCCGAAAGGACGTCGTCAAATCGACGAGTCTTGTGTCCGCCTGAGGCGACAAAGGTGTTGCCGTGCATCGGGTCACAGGTCCACAGTTCGCTACGTCCCTCGCCGCGCAGCGCCTCGATGAGCGGGGGCAAGAGCTCGCTCACCCGCTCGTGGCCCATGCGAGAGATCAACGTGAGACGTCCCGCCAGATTGCCGGGATTGAGCACCTCGGTGAGGCGCAGCAGTTCCTCCACGCCCATGGTGGGGCCGACCTTCAGACCCAGCGGGTTCGACACCCCTCGCAGAAAGTTCACGTGCGCGCCGTCGAGTTGGCGGGTACGGTCGCCCACCCACAACAGATGCGCGGAACAGTCGTACCAGAGGCCCGTGAGTGAGTCGCGCCGAGTGAGCGCCTCTTCGTAGGGCAAGATGAGCGCTTCGTGGCTGGTGTAAAAGTCGACGCCCTGCAGAGCGCTGTCGTCGTGAAGATCGATGCCGCAGGCCTTCATGAACAACAGGGCCCGCTCGATCTCGTCGGCGATGACTTCGTAGCGCTTGCCCTCAAGGGAGTTCGCAACGAACTCTTGGTTCCACGCGTGCACCCTCGACAACGCCGCGAACCCTCCGGTGGTAAAGGCGCGCAGCAGGTTCAAGGTCGCCGCCGACTGGCGATAGG
>PKWA01000051.1:0-156 GCA_003131665.1 Acidimicrobiaceae bacterium | reverse complement strand
GCGGCTTGGCGAACTGACCGGCAATGCGCCCCACCTTGATCACCGGCACGCCCGCCGCGTAGGTCAGCGCTACGGCCATCTGCAAAATGACCTTTAGTTTGTCGCGAATCGAGTCGGCGGAACTCTCGTCAAAGGACTCGGCGCAGTCGCCGGCCT
>PKWA01000058.1 GCA_003131665.1 Acidimicrobiaceae bacterium | reverse complement strand
CAAGCGCGAGGGCTACTTCTAAATGAAGCTCGCGACGAAGGACCTGTTGCGCCTCGCAACCATCGGCTCGGTCGACGACGGTAAGTCCACCTTGATCGGCCGACTCTTGGTCGACACACGCCAGCTCTTCGACGATCAACTCGACGCGGTGGCGGCCGCGTCCGAGAAGCGCGGCATTGGCGACCTCGACCTCAGTTTTGTGACCGATGGACTTCGCGCCGAGCGCGAGCAGGGCANNCGGGCGCCTCGACGGCCGACCTGGTGCTCGTGGCCCTGGACGTCGCTTCGGGTCTAAAGGAACAGACCCGTCGACACCTCTGTATCGCCGCGTTGCTGGGCGTGCGCTCGGTGATTGTGGCCGTGAACAAGATGGACACGGTGGCCTGGTCCGAACTGGCCTTTCAGCGCGTCGTCGATCAGATCGAGACGCTCTCACGTGAGTTGGGCTTCACCTCCACACNNGCGATCCCGGTCTCAGCGCTACTGGGCGACAACGTGGTCGAGAACTCGACGAACACGCCGTGGTATCGCGGTCCTTCCTTACTCGAAGCGCTCGAGGCCTCCGAGGCCGGTTCGTGGGAGACCGCCCAAGGAGCACGCCTACCGATCCAATGGGTGCTGCGCCAGCCGGGCGGAGGTCGCACTTACGCGGGCATGGTGAGCGGGGAGGCCTTTCACGTCGGTGATCGAGTCACGTTGTTGCCGGCGAATATCGAAACCACCATCAGAGCGATCAACTACGGCGGCGAGTCGCGAGTAGAAGCGACGGTCGGACTGGCGGCTGACCTCGATCTCGCCGACGAGACCGACGCCGGACGCGGCGACCTCATCGCGACCGCTCCCCTGCCGACGGTCACCAAAGAGTTCGAAGCGACGATCTGTTGGTTCGGTGAAAAGCCTCTCAGCGTCAACGGACAACGACTGCGCCTCAAGCACACCACCAAGTCAACGCCCGTTCGAATCGAGACAATCAAGGGTCTCATCGACATCGAATCACTTGCTATCACCGACGCGTCATCACTCGCCACCAACGAGATTGGACTGGCGACCTTGATTACCTCCGACGCCCTCGTTGTCGATGACTATCGCGAGGATCGAGTGACCGGCAGTTTCGTGCTCATCGACGAAGTCACCAACGCCACCGTCGCGGCCGGCATGGTCGGACACGCGGCCTTTCTCTAAGCGCCGCTCGAGGCCGGTGAATCGAGTCCGAGAACACCCAACAACTTTGTCCGTCAGCCTGAAAACNNGAGCGAACGGGTCGTCGCCGCGGGATTCGTCGAGCAGTGAGAGCGAGATCACCGCCGCCGCCAGCACCACCCGGTCCTCGGCCTGTAGTCGAACGGCTCGGGCCAGCACCGTTCTTTCAATGTCGCGGCCGATCGCCACGAGGTCCTCGGCCGACTGCGCGTGCGAGACACGAATGACGCCTTGTTCGATGATCGGTCCCTCATCGAGAGCGACCGTGACGTAGTGAGCCGTGGCCCCAATCAATTTCACGCCGCGCTCGTACGCCTGGTGGTAGGGCTTGGCACCTTTGAAGCCCGGCAAGAAGGAGTGGTGAATATTGATGATGTTGCCCGGCAGTGTTTCGCAAAACTCCGGTGACAGGACCTGCATATAACGCGCCAGCACGATGAAGTCGATTCGATGAAGCTGCACGAACTCGGTGAGCGAAGCTTCGACGTCGCTCTTGGAGCTCGGTGTCACCGCCAAGTGGACAAAGGGGATACCGTATCGCTCCGCAATGGGCGCGCAGTCCGGGTGATTCGACACAATCAGCGGAATGTCCACGGGCAGTTCGTCAATATTCCAGCGGTACAACAGGTCGACCAGACAGTGGTCAATCTTGGAGACCATCACCAATACGCGCCGTCGCTGAGACTCCGGTCGTATGCCCAAAAGCGGTTTGAACGAGGCGAGGTGCGGATCAACGGCGCCACGAACCTCCTCGAGACTGCGCGGGCTGTCAAAGGAGATCCGCATGCAGAACAGTCCCGTCGGCGGGTCCGAGAACTGATCGCTCTCGACGATGTTTCCTTCCGCCTCCATAATTCCTTGGGCCGCGGCGAGCACGATGCCCGCGCGGTCAGCGCAACTCAGGGTGAGGATGAATCGCTGCATCGGACAACCTTAGAAGGGCGCTAGCCAATCGGTAGACATTATTTGAAGGGGCTCACGATCCGCCACGGTGGTTGCCCAGTTCTTCGAGGCGAGTGTCAAGTGCGTGCAACGGCTCTTCGACACCAATGGCGGTCAAACGCCAACTTCGTCGACGTCTGGACGGTTGGCGTAATGAGCGAGAGGTTGGAGGCGGCCGTGTGTAGCCCCCTAGACACGCCAAACAATCTGTTTGGTCTGAAAGTCACGTCCGCCGTGATACTTCAGGTTCACCACCGTGCCGCGCAGATTCAACGTGGCGGCGCCATGTCGAAGTGCGACGTTTACGAGCTTTCCGCCCTCGCTGACCGCCAGCCAGCCAATGGGTAGGTGCGTTCCGGGTCGCTGAGCTTCGACGAGCACCGTCAAGCGTGGGGTGCCGCTCGCGCTCTTTTTCACGACAATCTTTACGATCTCAGGTGAGATGACGACGCGACCGTTCGCCCGTGTGGGGGGATAGACGCTCGTCCCCCAGAAAGTGGCGACCACGACGAGTACACCGGCTCGAGGCGCGTTGCTGGACGTGCACGTGGCCACGTCGTTCGTCACCGTGGCACTGCACAAAATGCGCGTGCCAACGGTGAACTCGACCGTTCCCGAGTTAATCACCGACGCACTCGGTGTGAGCGTCGCCCGATACGTGACCGGCGAACCAAACTCGCTCGAACCGACGTGTGAGACGACAATGGTGACGGCGTATGACGGCGTCGCCACATTCTGGTCGTCAAGGGGAGCGGCGAAGATCGACCCGTAAAGTTCCGAGATGGTCGGTGTCGACGTCTGGGTCACCGTCACGGTGGCGCAGGCGCTGGCCTGGCCTGCCGCACTTTGATCAGAAGCGGCAATGAAAGTCTGGTTGAGTGGGTCCTGCCACTGAATCTCGCCGCCCGCCACGAGCCCACAGATCTGAAACGTCACCGTCGTGAAATTAGACCCGGGCGCAACGGCCACGTCGAAATACGTCAAATTCGACGGTGCGTTCGGGATGGGCGGCGTTGCGAATCGCGAGACAGAGACGGTCCCCAGACCCGTGGCGCTGACCGTGATCGAACCGGGTGACGACGAACTTCCCACGCTCGCGCTCGCCGTTCCCGTTTCGCTCGCCGAGGAAGCGGTCACACTCACGACTGGCAAGACGAGGATTGGTTCGACCGAGTTGGATGCCGGTGACGACGAACCGGAACCGAGCGCGTTCGTGGCGATCACGCTGAAGTCGAAGGCGTGACCCGGAGTGAGGTCCGTGATCGTGGTACTGGTCACGTCGCCCGAGATAGATTCCGGTGCGCCAGCGACACCGAGCGTCTCGTCATAGGGCGTCACGGTGTACGAGGTGATTGAACTCCCGCCGTCATTAGGCGCAACCCAACTGATCACCACTGACTCCAAAAGAGACGGCGTCGAGGACGCCGCAACGGGGGCGCCGGGCGCGGCCGGAGCGGTGGCGATTGTCTTTACCGCGGCAGGGACCGAACTTGAGAGGCCCAAGCCCAACGACGGGGCCGACGCGCTCAAGATGTAGGCGCCTGTTGATTGAAACGCCAAATTGTCGAAGGTGACACTGCCGTCGGCGCCGGAAAGTAGCGTCGTCGAACCGCTCAGCTCCACCGCAGGGTTGCTCGAGATCGAGACTTCCACACCACTGTCCGCAACGGGATTACCAAACGCGTCAACGATTTGGGTTTGGACTATGAAGCTCGAGTACACCGCGACCGAGACCGATCCACTCACGATCGCGACGCTCGCCGCGGCCCCTGGCACAATCGTCTCGATTTGAGTGGCAACTGGAAGCCCACTCGCCTCGACAGTAATGGTGGGTGCTCCCGNNGTGCTCCCGCCGCCGTATCGCCGTAGTAGAACGTGACACCTTCTTGGCCCGCGTCGATCTCGACAGTACTGACGTCAGCTCCGCTGGGACTCGACGCGAACGACCCGCCAATCGACGTGGACGAGAGCGCCACTGACACGTCCGAGAGGTCAGTCGTCTCATTGCCCCCGAGATCTTCGAGTACGACGGTCAGCGGACCACTCGACGGCGAAGCACTTGTCGACTCTGAGATTGGCGCTGAGGTGATGACCAGTTGGCTGGGCGCACCGGGCGTGAGGGTGATCGCAGTGCTGATTGCGCTGGACACTCCAGCACCCGTCGCTTTCAGCGTGTAGTCG
>PKWA01000075.1 GCA_003131665.1 Acidimicrobiaceae bacterium | reverse complement strand
CGTCATCGACCCCTCCGCCACGATCGAGAACCTGCCCATCGGCACGCAGCAGCGCGTCGAGATTCTTAAGGCCCTTAGCCACAACGCCGAGATCCTCATACTCGACGAGCCGACGGCCGTCCTCACGCCGCAAGAGGCCGACGCGCTGATGGTAGTCATGCGCACGTTGAAGTCCCAGGGCAAGTCCATCATCTTCATCACGCACAAATTGAAAGAAGTCCTCGAAATCGCCGACGTCATCACCGTGATGCGCCTCGGCGAGGTCGTGGGCACGACTACGCCAGCGGAGACCAACGAGGCCGCACTCGCCACGATGATGGTGGGCCGCGACGTCAGTCTCGTCGTCGCCAAGCCCACTGCGAAGATCGGCGACGTGGTCTTCGAGGTCACGAATCTCTTCGTTCAGGACGATCGGGGCCTGACCGCGGTGAAGGGCGTTTCGTTCGAGGTTCGCGCGGGTGAGATCCTCGCATTCGCGGGCGTGCAGGGAAACGGACAGACCGAGCTCGTCGAGGCATTGACCGGACTGCGACGCACGACGGCGGGTTCGGTGGTGCTGAACGGGATGGAACTTGTTGGCCAATCGGTGCGTGACGTGCTCGGCGCTGGCGTTGGCCATGTCCCTGAGGACCGACAGCGCCACGGCCTGGTGCTGACGATGTCGATTGCGGACAACCTCGTCCTCGACCAACTGGGTAGTCCGCAGTACAAGGCGTGGTGGGGCCGAAAGCTGAAGGCGATCGCGGAAAATGGTACTCACCGCATCGCCGAGTACGACATTCGTGCCCAGAGCGAGGCCGAGCCACTGAGCGCCCTTTCGGGCGGGAACCAACAAAAGGTCGTCATGGCGCGTGAGCTCTCACGTGAGCTCAAGGTCTTGATCTGCTCTCAGCCCACTCGCGGACTCGACGTAGGGTCGATCGAGTTCATGCACCGCCAAATCGTCGCACTCCGTGACGAAGGTGCGGCGGTGGTGATCGTGTCCAGCGAGCTCGATGAGGTCATCGCGCTCGGCGACCGCGTAGCCGTCCTCTACGACGGAATGATCCAGGACATCGTGCCGCCGACCACGAGTCGAGAGGACTTCGGACTCTTGATGGCCGGTTCGCGTCCGGCGGCGACGGGGGCCCTGCTATGACTATCGGCGTCGACGTGAACGCGCCACGGCCGAGTCGGCTGCTCGAGATTTCATTGCGCGTTCGGCGCGCGAACATGGCGCTGGTGCTCGTGCTCGCGCTCTTCATCGGGCTGGTGATCGGGGCGATCATGATCATCGTGACCACTCCGACGCTCGTGCACTCCTGGGCCACGTTCTTCTCTCACCCGGGTAAAACGATATCGGAGAACTTCAATACGGTGTGGTACGCCTACGAGTGGATCTTCCAAGGATCAATGTTCAACTTCCACGCGATGAGGGTCCTCATCGACCACCCCGACAAGGCAAACCTCGCTACCGCCCTGGGACCGATCTCGCTCACACTCCAATACGCGACGCCGCTGGTTGTCGCGGGCCTCGGCCTCGCCATCGGCTTTCGCAGCAACATCTTTGACATTGGCGGTCAGGGCCAGGTAATAGCGGGAGGCGTCGTCGCGGGCCTCATCGGCTTCAGCCTCAATTTGACGCCCATCTTGCAGGTCTCCCTCGAGCTGATCGGCGCCGTACTTGCCGGCGCCCTGCTCGCCTCGCTCGCCGGTGTCCTCAAGGCCTACACCGGCGCTCACGAGGTGATTGTCACCATGATGAGCAACTACATCATGGTCCTGTTGATGGGATACCTCCTGATCACAAACCTCTTTGCTCGGCCCGGTGTGAAGGACGGAGCCTCGAAGGCCGTGACCCCGAGCGGGCAACTGCCCTTCTTCTTTTCCCATCTGAACTCCTCACTACTGGTTAACGTCGGATTCCTCATAGCGCTCGCCATGGTCTTCGTCGTCCAGTGGTTCTTCGACCACTCCAAGACCGGTTTCGAGTTGTTGATGGTGGGCCAAAATGGCGAAGCAGCGCGAACGGCCGGTATTAACTCTAAGCGGACGATCATCATCATCCTGTGTCTTGCCGGAGGGCTCTGCGGGCTCGCGGGCATGTTGGAACTGACGGGCGTTGACCACTTCCTCTCCCCGAACTTCGGCGGTTCTTACGGATTCGACGCGATCACCGTGGCCCTGCTCGGGCGCAACCGGCCGTGGGGAGTCTTCTTCGCCGCGATCTTCTTCGGCGCGATGTACGCCGGTGGTGAGGCCATGCAGGCCTTCACACCTTCCAACATCCAGTACTCCCTCGCCCAAGTCATCCAAGCAGTCGTCGTCTTCGGCGTCGCGACACCCGCGCTGATCGTTGAGATATTCCGTCTCACCGACAACGGGCGGTTCCGTTCGTCAGGCTCCTCGGGAGGCTGGGCGAAATGAGCGTTAGCGCGCAAACTGTCGACCACGAGGTCGTCCACCCCGAGATCGTCACTCTCGAGAACCTCCGTCGAGTCACTCGCGAACGCGCGTTCGGCTACGGCGTCACGTTGGTCGTGCTCGGTCTGTTGGAGGTCCTCTGGTTCGGTGGCGCGAGCTCAGCACTCAAGACGACCATCGAATTGGGTTATAACAGCTCGACCGCGATGCCGTCGATCGCAGGTCCCGTTCGCGTAGTCCCTCTCCTCATCGGACTGCTCTTGCTCGCACCCGTCGTATCTCACGCCGCGCGTCAAATCGTTCCCCAGCGAATCAAGTTCTCGAAGGGCGTGCGCAGCTTCCTCATCATCGTCGGGGGCTACCTCATCAGTTGGCCAGTCGCGCTCTGGCTGGGCGTGAACAGTGTCGGAGCACTGCGGACGTTGACCATTCCGGTCTCAACGACCGGCTACGTCATCGGGGCCCTCACCATTGTCGCGGGGGGCCTCCTCGCATGGCGACGGTTTGACCGAGGCGCGTCGCCCTTGCTCTACGTCGGCTTAGTGTTCTTCTTGCTCGGATTCCTGGTATGGGTCGCTCGCGGGTCCAACGTATCGGGCCTCCACCTTCAACTGACGGGGATTCTCGCCGCGGCCGTGGCGGCCGCGACGTTTCTCATCTTCGGGTCGCTGTCGGGGACATTGTGCGAGCGCTCCGGCGTCGTCAATATCGCCATCGAGGGCCAGTTCATGATGGGGGCCATGTCATCGGTCATGGTCGTGAGCGCTATGAACGGCACGGGAGTCTCGCTGGTACTTGGCGTCCTCGTCGCGGGGGTCATCGGTGCCCTCCTCGGCTGGGTCCTGGCCGTCATGTCGCTGCGATACCAAGCGAACCAGATCATCGTTGGTATCGTCATCGTCGCCTTCTGCACGGCCGTAACCCAGTTCATCATGTTCCAAGTGCTCGACACCCACCAGAACCTCAACGGCGCCTTCCCACTGCCCGTGTGGTCCATCCCGTTCTTCTCGCACATCCCCATCGTCGGTCCGGTCGTCTTTGATCAGAACGTTCTGGTCTACGTCGCGATCCTCGGAGTCATCATCGCCAACATCGCACTCTTTCGTACCCGATGGGGTCTTCGGGTGCGCTCGGTGGGAGAAAAGCCCATCGCGTCAGAGACCGTGGGCGTCAGCGTGACGCGGATGCGCTATGGCGCCGTGATTCTTGGAGGATTCGTCGCGGGACTCGGTGGCGCGGCGTTCACGATCGGTGCCGGAACGAACTTCACTTTTGGCATGACGAACGGTTACGGCTACATCGCGCTCGCCATCATGATCTTCGGCCGCTGGCGCCCCTACGGGGCGCTCATGGCGTCGCTGCTCTTCGGCTTTGCCATCGCGCTCAGCGCGAACCTCAACATCTACCTGAGCCAGTTGGTCATTCCCCAACAGTTCATCAGCATGCTGCCCTACATCATCACGATCGCGGCGGTCGCCGGACTCGTTGGCCGGATACGCCCGCCCGCCGCGGACGGCATTCCCTTCAGTCGCGAGTAGTCGCGACGAGATCTGGCGTCGGGTCCGACATCTCGTTGGCCTATTTCTTGAGACTCTTGTCCCAACCGGTGAGAAGCAAACGAGCGCCGCAGATGGCGCGCCAAGTGAGTGTTAGGTCGCTTCGACGCTTTGTGCGGGCGTGACGGCTCGACCCGACAAGCGGGGCAACGCGAAGGTCGCTAGCAGCGCAATGAAAGTCACGGCGGCGGAGATTTGAAAGGCCCGCTGGTAGCCAGAGGTGTGCGCGGCGGCGATCGTGACGCTGTGGAGCAGTGAGTGGGTGCGATCGGTGGCGACAGTCGCCAAGATCGCGAGCGCCAATGACCCGCCAACTTGGCGCGACGTGTTCAACACGCCAGATGCCAGACCGGCGTCGGCCCGGTCCACGCCCGAGGTCGCCGACAGGGCGAGTGGAGAAAACAGCAGACCCATGGCGAACGCGCAGAGAAAGCCCGGGACGAAGATACTTCCCCAGTACGAGCTGTGTGGTTGTATCAGCGAGATCCAGAGAAAACCGAGCGTGGCGAGTGTCGCGCCCACTTGGAGCAAGGGACGAACGCCGACCCTGTTGATGAGACGTGACGAAATCTGTGCGCCGGCGATGATGGCAATGGCCATTGGCAAGAACGCGAAGCCCGCCTTCACGGGACCGTACTTGAGCACGCCCTGGAAGTAATACGTCAAGAAGTACCACATGGCAAAGAACGTGCCGCCGACGAGGAACATGATGACGTTGGCCGTCGAAAGCGAACGCGACCTAAAGATGCGAAACGGCATGAGGGGGTGTGAAGCGACCCGGCCCTCCCAGAAGAGAAAGGCCACGAGCAGGGCCACGCCGCCGATGAGCCAACTCAGCGTGGTCGAAGAGGTCCAACTGTGCGTCGTGGTGTTGACGACGGCGTAGATCACACTCGCGAGACCGCCAGTAACGAGTACCGATCCCGTGACGTCGAGTTTGGCGGTCGCGTCTCGATTGCGTATCTCCCGCAGGTACAGCGCCGCCACCACACCGGCCACGAGACCGAAGGGCACGTTGATGAAGAACACCCAGCGCCACGAAGCCCAGCCGGTCAAGATCCCACCGAGCAGTCCACCAACGGCGCCCCCGGCCCCCGCGACCGCACTCCAGGCGCCGATCGCCTTGGGTAGACGCGGACCCTGAAAGGTCGTCACGATGATGGTCAGCGTGGCGGGAGCGAGAATGGCGCCACCGAGACCTTGGACGGCGCGGATCGCGATCATCTGGCCGCCAGTTTGCGCGAAGCCAGCGCCAATGCTCGCGAGTGTGAAGATCAAGATGCCCGTGAGGTAGACGAGGCGCCGGCCAAAGAAGTCGGCCATTCGCCCGCCTAACAGCAAGAAGCCCGCGAAGGTTAGGACGTAGGCGTTGATCACCCATTGAGCACTGCTGTACGTGAAGTGAAGGTCGGCCCCCATTTGCGGCAGCGCCACGTTGACAATGGAGACGTCCAGCACCACCATGAACTGCGCGATGCAGGCAATGGAGAGGATCAGCCAGTCCGGCGAGTGGCGAGTGGCAGCGGCCTCAGTAACGGACATGAGTCGAGTGTAATAGTCGACTTCTACATCCCACGACGATGAAATGTGTCCGCATCCGCGATTTCGGTCACACTTGAAGGCATGGTCGCACAGTTCATCTTCACCATGAGGGACCTTCGCCGTTTCTACCCGCCGGACCGCGAAGTCCTCAGGGGAATCAATCTCTCGTTCTATCCCGGCGCAAAAATCGGCGTGATTGGCGCGAACGGTTCCGGAAAATCGTCGCTGTTGCGCATCATGGCCGGGCTGGACGACGGCTTCACCGGCGAGGCACGCCTGACCCCGGGCTTTAGCGTGGGTTATCTCTCCCAAGAGCCCCAGCTCGATGCCACGAAGGACGTGGTCGGCAACGTCGCCGACGGTGTGGGCGAACAGCGCGACTTGCTGGCTCGATTCAACGACGTCTGCGCGGCGATGGCCGATCCGAAAGCCGACTTTGACTCCCTGCTTGCGGAACAGGCTCAACTGCAAACCAAGATTGACGCCGCGAACGCATGGGACCTCGAGCGAACCCTTGAGATCGCCATGGACGCCCTTCGTCTGCCGGCGCCCGACGCTAACGTCGAGACGCTGTCGGGTGGCGAGCGCCGACGAGTCGCGCTCTGTCGCTTGCTCCTTTCCCATCCCGACCTGCTCTTACTCGACGAGCCGACGAATCACCTCGACGCCGAGTCGGTGGCGTGGTTAGAGCGCACCTTGCAGGAGTACAGCGGCACCGTCGTCGCCATCACCCACGACCGTTACTTCCTCGACAACGCCGCGCAGTGGATTCTCGAACTGGACCGTGGTCACGGCATTCCCTGGGAGGGCAACTACTCCTCGTGGCTCGAACAAAAACAGGCCCGCCTGGCCGGTGAGGAGAAGGCTGACAAGGTTCGCCAAGCATCGCTCGAACGTGAGTTGGCGTGGATTCGACTCTCCCCGCGAGCGCGCCAGAGTAAGGGCAAGGCGCGGCTCAGTTCATTCAATGAACTGGTGGCCGAGTCAGAAGCGGCCGAGCGGCGCGCCGATCGACTCGAGATCGCGATCCCCCCGGGCCCGCGGCTCGGTGACGTCGTCGTGAACGCCACGAACTTGACAAAGGGGTACGACGAGCGCCTTCTGATCGAGGATCTCACGTTCCTCTTGCCGCCGGGGGGCATCGTGGGCGTGATCGGGCCCAACGGCGCGGGCAAGACCACGTTGTTTCGCATGATGGTGGGCCAAGAGACGCCCGACGGTGGGTCCATTGAGATCGGCTCGACCGTGCAGTTCGCCTACGTCGACCAGTCGCGCGACACGCTGGTGGGCGAGAACACCGTCTTTGACGAGATCAGCGGGGGACAAGAGCAAATGGTCGTCGGATCTCGCGAGATTCATGCGCGCGCCTACGTCGCGAGTTTTGGCTTCAAGGGAAGCGATCAACAGAAGAAGGTAGGCGAGATCTCGGGGGGCGAGCGCAACCGGGTCCAGTTGGCCAAAGTGCTGCGCAGTGCCGGCAACGTGTTGTTACTCGACGAACCGACGAACGACCTCGACGTCGATACCCTGCGCGCTCTCGAAGACGGGCTGTTGTCCTTTCCCGGGTGCGCCGTCGTCATCAGCCACGACCGTTGGTTCTTGGACCGAATCGCAACGCACGTGCTGGCCTTTGAAGACGACGCCGTCGTTCGCTGGTTCGAGGGAAACTTCTCGGACTACGAGGCCGATCGCCACAAGCGACTCGGCACTGACGCCGATCAACCCCATCGGCTTCGCTACAAGCCCATCACTCGTTCCTAACGCGCCGAAGCGTTCGACCTAAGGTGCACGTTGTGGCAAAGGTTGAGGTCGTTTCGATAGCGAGTCGTGAGGACTGTGGCGCCTTAGACGCCTCCGACGTTCTGGCGCCACAGCGTGAGGAGTTCTCCCTCAACGACGGTCAGATCTACCTTGACGGCAACTCTCTCGGTCCGGTATCACGCTCTGTGAAGGCGCGCGTCAATGAAGTCCTCAACGCCGAGTGGGGACGAGGCCTGGTGCGCAGTTGGAACGACGCCGGTTGGTCGGAGATGCCCGTTCGACTCGGCGACCGCCTGGCTCCGTTGATCGGCGCGAAGGCCGGTGAAGTACTCGTCGCGGACACGCTCACGCTTCTGCTCGCCAAACTCATTGGCGGCGCGCTCGCTCAACGTCCGGATCGCCACGTGGTGTTGACCGACGTGGCGAACTTTCACTCTGATCTCTATATCGTCCAGGCGATGGCCGCGCGCGCCGGGCGCCCGGTGAGCGTCAAGGCCATCGAACGTGGCGAACTCGAGGGCGAACTGAGTGAGGACGTCGCGCTCGTCATGTTGACCCAAGTCGATTTTCGAAGTGGTGAAGCGCTCGATATGAAGGCCATCTCGACTCAAGTACACGACGCGGGCGCGTTGATGCTGTGGGACTTGGCGCACTCGGCGGGCGCACTGCCGCTTGACGTCACCGACGCCGGCGCGGACTTTGCGGCAGGCTGTACCTACAAGTACCTCAACGCGGGTCCGGGCGCGCCGGCCTTTCTCTACGTTCGAAAGTCTTGGCAGGGCGTCTTGGAAAACCCGTTACCGGGATGGCAGGGACACGCCCGGCCCTTTGACTTTGAGTACGACTATGCACCGGCCAACGGGATGCAGGCATTCANNTCGCCCTGGCCGCATTGGACGGTGCGCTCGACGTGTGGGACCACGTCTCGATGGAACAGGTGCGAGCGAAGAGTCTTGCCCTGACTGACCTCTTTATAGAACTGGTGGACGCACGACTGCCCGGGGTCTTTGAGATCGTGACGCCGCGCGACCACGCAAAGCGCGGGAGCCAAGTCGCTCTTCGCCACGTCGATGCCTACGGCGTCATCCAATCACTGATCGAGCACGGCGTCATNNCGGCGTCATCGGTGACTTTCGCGATCCCGACATCGCGCGCTTTGGTTTTGCCCCGCTCTACGTGCGTTTCGTGGACGTCTTTGATGCCGTCGAGCGCTTGGTGGACGTCATCAACACCGAGAGCTTCAAAGATTCTCGCTTTGCGACTCGCCACCCCGTGACGTGACCGATTGACCCGTCCCCAGCAGTCCACGTCGCATTAAAAGTCGCCTGTTGAACGTCGAGTACGGTGGCACTTGATGCGCCTCGATGACTGGTTCTTGCTCGCAGAAGAGAGAGGCAACCCACATAGCACTATCGACTCGCGACGTACGTTGAGCTCTGCCTGGAGCGAGGGCAACAACGTCAGTTTTCTTATCGACGGCGCCGTCTACTTCGCTAGGTTGGCCAAAGTCGCGGCGAATCTCGAGCGGGGCGATGAGGTACGTTTCACCGATTGGCGCAGTGACGGCGATGAGTTGCTTACCGATGAGGGGCCCGCGATCGCCGCGCTCTTGGACGATATGTGCCAACGTGGCGTCGACATGCGCGGCTTACTCTGGCGATCGCACAGCGACCGCTTGGCCTTTAGTTCGAGGGAGAATCGACGCTTCGCCTCGAACGTCACCGAGGCGGGTGGGGAGGTTCTGCTCGACGAGAGAGTACGGCGAGGTGGATCGCATCACCAAAAAATGGTCCTGTTTCGCCATCCAGACTCCCTCGAGCGCGACGTAGCTTTCGTCGGGGGAGTCGACTTCAGTCACGGTCGTCGAGACGAACCTCGCCACCACGGCGACGCTCAGGTCATTCAGCTAGACGAACGATACGGTCCCCGGCCCGCGTGGCACGACGTGCAGCTCGAAGTTCGTGGACCCGTGATCGGGGATCTCGATCTCACGTTCCGAGAGCGGTGGGAAGACCCGACACCTCTGAATCACGCTAATTGGAGCAGAGCCCTTTTCTCTCGCGTGACGTCGCGAGATCGTCTAGCGAGTGCGCTCCCAGAAGTGCTCGCCGATCCTCCGGCTCACGGTGGCATGGCCGTGCAAGTACTTCGCACGTACCCGTCGCGGCGCCCGAGATATCCCTTCGCGCCCGACGGCGAACGGAGCGTGGCGCGTGGGTTCATCAAGGCCGTCGAGCGGGCCCGCACCCTTATCTACATTGAGGATCAATATTTCTGGTCAGTCCGGATCGCGAAGATCCTCAGCCGGGCCCTCCGTCGACACCCCGAACTGCGACTCCTCGTGGTGCTCCCGCGCTACCCGGATAAGGATGGCAAACTTTCGGGTCCGCCGAGCCGACTGGCTCAGGCCCGCGCGATGGCCATCGTCCAACACGCCGGTGGCGAACGAGTTGGGATATTTGACGTTGAGAACGAGATCGGTTCGCCGATCTACGTTCACGCCAAGGTCTGCGTCATTGACGACGTGTGGTCAGCCGTGGGCTCGGACAACTTGAATCGCCGTTCGTGGACACATGACTCGGAGATCTCCTGCGCGGTGATCGACAGTGAACTCGACGTTCGAGCGCCCCTCGACCCCGGCGGGTTGGGTGACGGCAGCCGTAAGTTCGCGCGGGAGCTCCGCTTAGCGCTGTGGGCTGAGCATCTCGGTCGAGCAGTCGATGATCCCGAGCTGCTCAATCTGAATGGCTCGTGCGAGCTTTGGCAAAACTGCGCCAGTGAGCTCGCACGTTTTAAGAGCGGGGGCGCCGTGGGGCCACGTCCGAGGAGTCGCGTTCGATCCCACGTCGTCGAGCCCGTCTCCGGTGGCGCGCGACGATGGGCCGACGTCCTCTATCGATTCATTTTCGATCCTGACGGACGCCCGATCAAGCTGCGCCTCANNCCCGCCGTTTTTGAGGGCGGTCAAGGAAGGTTCGGGACCTACGACTTGTACGAGAAGAATCCCTGACCGGTCTTTCGCCCCAGCAGGCCCGCTTGGGTCATTCTCGAGAGCAGCGGCGGCGGCGCGAGGTGGGGTTCTTTGAACTCTTCGTAGAGTGACTGGGCCACCGCCAGCGTGGTGTCGAGACCAATCAGGTCAGTGAGCGCCAAGGGTCCCATGGGATGCGCGCAGCCCACCACCATGCCGGNNCGAAGCCCGATTCGAGCATGCGTACCGCCGAGAGCAGGTAGGGGATAAGGAGGGCGTTGACAACGAAACCGGCGCGGTCCGGCGACGTGATGACGCGCTTGTTCAAGGTATTGGTCGCGTAGGCGCGAACGCGCGCCGACGTGTCGGGGCTGGTCAACAACGAGGAGATCAGCTCGACCAGCTTCAGTACCGGGACGGGGTTGAAAAAGTGCATGCCGATGANNGAAAGACGTCGAGTTTGATCTCTTCGTTTTCGGCCACCGCTTCGATGACCAACTCTCGATCCCAGAGGTCGGCGAAGTCCACCGAAAAAAACATATTGGCCCGCGCGCGATTGGCTTCGTCCTCGGGGACCTTTCCCGCCAGCACCGCACGAGAGAGTGACTTCTCGATTCGCTCAAGGCCGCGGGCCATCGACTCGGCGTCTTGCTCGACGATCATGACGTGGGCTCCCGCGCGCGCCGCTATCTCGGCGATGCCCGATCCCATAAGACCGCATCCCACTACACCCACAGGTTCCATGGAGACCTCCTCATCCAACGAAGTTCCGACTTCTCGAAGGCTGAGTCTAGGCCGACCCCGTGTCGAAGCTCTAGGAGAGGTCGTCGCGCTCAGTCGTGCGCCAAGTGTCGCGGGTGCAGTTGGTGACTACGATTGTCGTCAACCGAGTCGCACCAACTTAAGCGATCTTTGAAGGAGCCTCACCATGGATACGGTCAATGTCATCGTTGAAATCCCGCGTGGTAGTCAGAACAAGTACGAGTACGACCATGAGAACGACACGATCAAGTTGGACCGTCACCTCATCGTCTCGATGGGCTACCCCGCGGAGTATGGCTTCATTCCCGACACGCTGGGCGGCGACGGCGACCCCCTCGACGCGCTCGTCTTGACGGAGTTCCCCACGTTCCCGGGCTGTCTCATTGAAGTCAAGATTCTGGGCATGTTCATAATGACTGATGAGAACGGTAAAGACGAGAAGCTCGTCACCGTACCTAACTACGACCCCAAGTGGAAGTCAGCCACCGACATTGGCGACGTGCCCAAGGACGTCCTCGATCGAATTGGCCACTTCTTTACCGTGTACAAGGACCTAGATGAGGGCAAGTGGGTGAAGGTCGAGAACTACGTCGGTCGGGCCCAAGCGCTCGAAGAGCTCGCCGCGTCGCGCACGCGTTTCGTTAAGTAACACCCCTTCGGAAACGTCCATGCCGGGTCACGAAGAGACGAAACAGAAGACTTCGACTCCCGAGTCGCTGCAAGATCGCGCCCTGCGCTTGGTCCTCGCTTCTCAGGTGTTCTTTTTTGGCGCCATCACGTGGTGCGTGATCTTGGTGCACGACCACGCCGCGCAGAACGACGGCATCTCGTACTACGCGGTGCACCACCGTACGTTAGTAATTGCCGCCGTGGGCTACCTCGCGGCGGCGATCGGTCTGTGGCGAACCTCGACGCTCTTTCGCCTTGGAGGTCTCGACCCTTTGATCTGGTTCGGGCTTCGCGTCGTGGCCGTGGTGTTGGTGCTGCTGCTCGTGACGCCCTACAGCGGAGGTGCCTTTCTCAACTGGTCGCACATGACCGTGGGGGTGATTGGCGCCCTGGTCCAGTTAGCGATCTCGATCACCTTATGGCGACGCTATGGTTCGCTCTCGGCACTTCTTGGATTCTCCATCCAATTAGCCGGCGGAGTGTTGGGCGCGCTCTCGCTGCCGGATTGGCGCTTTGAGTATCTCTTGAACTCCGAAATCATCTTTCAGTTGGGCTTTTGTTGGTGTCTGATTGGCTGGACGAGGATTCTTCCAAAAGCCTTATCTTCCTAACGAGTGCAGCTCCGTGGGCCTCGTAGAATTGAATCTTCCCCCGCGGCTTTTGTCAGAGAGTTTCGATCAATGAATCTGAGTGCTGAACAGTTCCCGAGGGCGGTCCGACCTCTCTTGGGACTGCTGCATATTGACTTTGCCACTCGACGTCAACCGTCGACACTCATGGTGCTCGTGGCCTCACTCGTCGCGCTTATCGGATCGCTGGCGGCCGACATCCTGCTCGTGGCAGTGGGTACGAGAGTCTTTCCTTCGACGAAGGGTTACGTTCATTTCCAGTTCTTGGACTACTCGCGATTGACCGTCATCGGAGTGATCGTGGCGTGCGTCGGTTGGCCTCTCGTGACCAGGCTGAGCTCCACGCCGAGGTGGCTCTTTTTGCGCTTGGCCGTCGTCGTGACGGTCGTGTTGTTTGCGCCCGACGTCTATATCTGGTACCAGGGATCTTCCGCAACAGCGGTTGTTGTCCTGGTGTGGATGCATGTCGCGATCGCGATCGTGACGTATTACTCATTGGTCAAGTTGGCACCGGTCCCTCGCGGGCGACACGCGCGCTGAGCCGAGGTCAAGTTTTCTCCATTGACGCGATCGACGTGCGGAGCAGGTGAGGGGTCATACTCTCCGCCTTCCACTCGAGAGAGTGCAGCCTCTTCGAGGCGAAGCGCGTCGTTCGTGCTCGCGCCAAGGACATGAAGGAGGACCTCAAAGCAGTTTCACTATCGGGCGCGTTTGCTATTGTCTATTACTTCCATTGAATTTGAAGGTAATAGGCCCTAGTGAGAACTCGACTCATCCATTTCGCCGTTGAACCCTTGGTCAGAATCTTGGCGGTAACGGGTCGCGCGACGATCATGCCGGACCACTACGTGCATGGCTTTGCCAGTTAACTCTCTTTCATCAAGGAGCGCTCCGTCGTCAGCCGGTTCCGGCTGGCGACGGGTGCGTTCGCGACTTTCGCCTCGGTTGCTCGCGGGCGGCGGCGGAGCGCTGATCGTCGGGTACCTCTCACTCATTGTGTTGATTCCCATTGCGGCCTTGGTCAGTCACGGTCTCTCGGTGTCCGTGGTGACCCATGGCGCCGGTCTCGCGTTCTGGCGCTGGCACGTGTCGATTGGCCTGAAGAGCTTTTGGAGCGCGGTCACGGTACCGGGCGCGCGCCAAGCGATCTTTCTCTCGTTGTGGCTTTCTTTGAGTGTGGCGGCAATCAACGCGGTGATGGGCGTGGCGATTGCGTGGGTGCTGGTGCGCGACCGTTTCATCGGCAAAGGCCTCATCGAGGCGTCGATCGATCTGCCCTTCGCGTTGCCCACGATCGTGGCGGGCGTGGTGTTGTTGGCGATCTACGGCGTCGACAGTCCCATTCACGTGGATCTGTTCGAGACGTGGATGGGACTCATGATGGCGCTGCTCTTTGTGACCTTGCCATTCTCGGTACGAGCGGTCCAGCCCGTACTGGCCACGCTGGACCGAGAGAGTGAGGACGCCGCGAGGACCCTCGGTGCGGGCGGCGTGCGCATCTTTTTCTCCGTGGTGCTGCCCGCACTGTGGCCCGCGGTGCTCGCCGGCTTCGGCCTGGCTTTCGCGCGGGCCATCGGTGAGTTTGGATCGATCTCATTGATCGCCGGAGGGTTGGGAAGAACGACGACGGCGTCCAACTACGTCTATAACCTCACCCAGGGCTTTCTGTGGACCGACGCCGCCGCGGTGTCGACCGCGCTGTTGCTGCTCAGTCTGGTGGTCTTGGTGACGACCAACGTGTTGTCACGTCACTTCCAAGAGCGGACCATCTGATGAACCGTAACCGTTGGGCCGTGCGCGCCGTCGTGTTGGTCTATCTCGGCATCCTCATTGGGCTACCGGTCGTCTTTCTCGTCATCAAGGCGCTCGGCCACGGGTTGCCCGCTTTCTGGGGCGAGGTCACCCGGCCCGACGCGCTTTTGGCGTTGAAACTCTCGGTGGAAGTCGCGGCCATTGCGGTGCCGGTCAATACCATCGTGGGCGTCGGAGCGGCGATACTGATCGCGCGCCATAACTTCTTTGGCAAGCGTCTGTTGGACACGATCTTTGACGTGCCGATCGCCATCTCGCCGATCATCATCGGCGTGGCGCTGGTACTGGCGTATTCGCGCATCGGATGGTTCGGCGCGCCGCTCGCTCGCTGGGGCATCATGGTGCTCTTTTCACCCTTGGGCGTCGTGATGGCAACGATGGCGGTGTCGCTGCCGTACGTACTTAGGTCCGTCGTGCCGGTGCTGCTCGAAGTTGGCATCGATGAAGAGCAGGCCGCGCGCACGCTGGGTGCGGGGCCCCTTCGCATCTTCTGGCACGTCACCTTGCCCGCCATCCGTTGGGCCGTGATGTACGGCGTCACGCTGACCCTGGCGCGCACGCTCGGTGAGTTTGGCGCGGTGCTCGTCGTGTCGGGCAACATCAGTGGGGTGACCCAGACCTTGCCGATCTACATCTACGACAGTTGGGATCAGCGCTTTGACGTGCTCGGCACGTACTCGGGCGCGCTGGTGCTGGCGATGATGTCGATGGCGGTGCTCGCGGTACTGGCCCTGTTGCGCAGAAGAGAACGGCGACTACGTGTCGATCTCGCTTAAGCACCTCTCCAAGCACTACGGCTCGACGCAGGCCGTCGAGGACGTCAGCGCCGAGATCGTCCACGGCTCGTTGACGGCGGTGCTCGGACCTTCGGGTTCGGGTAAGTCGACGCTGTTAAAGCTCATCAGTGGACTGGAGCGGCCCGACGCGGGCACTGTCGTCATCGACGGCGAGGACGTGACCAACGTCGATCCGCGGCACCGCGATATCGGGTTCTGCTTTCAGCACTACGCGCCCTTTCGTCACATGAACGTCTCGAAGAACGTGGGTTTTGGGCTCAAGGTGCGCAAACGCTCCCCGAAGGAGATCGACGCTCGGGTGAAAGAGCTCTTGGCGCTGGTGAAGTTAGAGCACAAGGCCAAGGACTACCCGGCCCAGCTCTCTGGTGGGGAACGCCAGCGTATGGCGCTCGCGCGGGCCCTGGCGATTGAGCCGAGGGTCCTGCTGCTCGACGAACCCTTTGGCGCCTTGGACGCCGTGGTACGCGCGGAACTGCGCCACTGGCTAAAAGAGCTCCACCAACAGATCCACGTCACGACCGTGTTGGTGACCCACGACCAGCAAGAAGCGATGGAAGTGGCCGATCAACTCATCGTGATGCGAACGGGCCACATCGTGCAGTCGGGCAATCCCCTGGCGCTCTACGAGCGGCCGGCGACCGACTTCGTCCACGAGTTTTTGGGCCCATCGACCGTCTTCGCCGGTGAGGTGGCGCGCCCTCACGACCTCGAACTCGTCTCGGTGTACCAGGGCACAATTACGGGCCGGATCACCTCGATCGTCTCGCTGGGCTTCGAGGCGCAGGTGACCGTCGAACTCAGTGACGGCACGTCGACCTGGGTGCAGCTCAGTCGCAACGAGTTGGCCGCGATGGGTCTGCGAGTGGCGTTATTGGTGGGCGTTCGACGTCGCGACGACGTCAACTTCTAGCTTTCGCGTTGCGGCGACACTGGAGNNTTCGTCCAACAACTCACTCGGAACAGTGTCGAGCGTGTGCAGAATCGCGTGCGCCAGGTCGCGCGCGCTCTCGGGACTGAGTTCGAGCGCCACACGAGCCGAGGGACCCTTTTCGGGATTCAAGACGTCAATCATCAAGGCGTGACCGGCGGGGTAGTGCACCGGGTGATCGAAGTAGACCGATGCCCGGGTCATGTTCGTCCAACCACTCGGCGTCTTCGCGCTCGCCTCGACACTCAATCGTTCAGTCTGGTACGTGCACACGATGACTCCTTAGGCGAGGGTGCGAGCGAGGAAGTTAAAGATGTCGGTCCAGCCTTCGTTGGCCGACTCGGGGCGATAGCTCGGTCGATCCACACTGAAGAACGCGTGTCCCGCGCCATCGAACGTGCGAAACGTGAACTCCTTGCCCGCGGCGGTGAGGACTGCAGCGAGTTGTTCGTTCTGCTCGGGCGAAGGGAACTGGTCGTCGGCGCCAAAGAGTCCGAGCAGCGGAGCCGAGAGATTACTGGCTTCGCCAACAATGGCTTTGACCTTCATGGGGAACTCCGCCGGTGGATCGACCATGATGAACGCTCCGTAGCAGTCGATGACGCCGTCGAGGGCTAGGCGACAGCCGACCAGAAACGACTGGCGCCCGCCCGAGCAG
>PKWA01000047.1:229-5159 GCA_003131665.1 Acidimicrobiaceae bacterium | reverse complement strand
AGCGCAGCTCGTGGCTGACGTCGCTCGCGAACCGAGCATCCTTCTCCAATCGGTCAACCAGTTGGCTGACCATTTCATTGAACGACTCCGTGAGTTGTTGGACCTCGCGGTCGGCCCGCGTCGCCTGGAGGCGAGTGGAGAGATTGCCCTCCGCGATGGCCGCGGCGGCGAGCGAGACGACCTCCAAGGGGCGCACCGCGCGCCGAGTGACCCATAGTCCGCCGGCGATGCCAATGAGGAAGGTGAGCAGCGCACCCGCTCCTAGGAACTGCAACAAGATTCGCAATGTGTGCTCGAGGGAGTTCAGTTTGTAGACCTCAAAGAACTGGGTCTCGACGGCGGGGATCGGCACCCCGACCACAAAAAAGATCTGTCCTTGCAAATTGAGAATCTGCGCCGTGGGATGTCCGTGCACGACTCGGGCGATCAGGTCCACGGGCACGTCATTGGTGGCCGCGCCGTGGCTCTTTGACAGCCACTGATGGTGGGTCTGTACTAAGACGCTTGAGCCCGTGGCACCTTCGATGGAGTTGAGTTCATTCGCTAATTGAAGGGGCGCGGTGTAGAGGGTGCTGCGTACGAGTGCCGCGTTGACGTAACTCTGTTTGAGGTCGGTCTGTTGCACGTCGTCCACGAGAATGTGGTGAACGCCGACGTAGGTCAGTGACGCGAAAAGGCCGCTGAGTACCAGGGCCCCGAGTCCGAAGGTAATGAGAAGACGAAGTCGAAGACTCCGTTGGCGCATTAGAGAACCAACTTGTAGCCCGTTCCTCGGACTGTCACTAGGTACGTGGGACTGGCCGGGTCGGGCTCGATCTTCATGCGAAGCCGTCGTATGTGCACGTCCACCAGACGGCTGTCACCGAAGTAGTCATATCCCCATACGCGCTCGAGCAGGTCCTCACGCGATAACACCCGTCCGTTCACTGAAGCCAAATCGACTAACAGGCGGAACTCGGTTGAGGTGAGGTGCAACTCGGTGCCGTCGCGGTGGCGTACGACTCCCTCGTCGGGCACGACTCGCAGTTCTCCCATCTGAAAGGCGTTGGTGCTCTTATCTGGGCGACGACGTAGGTGCGCTTTTACCCGAGCGAGTAGCTCCTCGGGAACGAAGGGCTTGGTGACGTAGTCGTCGGCGCCTGATTCAAGTCCGAGCACGACGTCGGCGGTGTCGTCGCGCGCCGAGACGATGACGATGGGTAGGTCGCTCGCCGCCCGTAATGCCTCGCAGGTTTTAAATCCCGTCATACCGGGCAACATGATGTCGACGATCGCCACGTCGGAGGTCATACGTGAAAAGAGAGCGACGCCGAGTTCGCCCGTCGCGGCGTCATCGACGCTAAAACCTTCGCCCTCGAACATCAGTCGTAGAGCAGTGCGAATGTGGTCGTCGTCTTCGACGATCAAGATACGGGGCATCCCAACTCCTTTGGAATCTCCGCTAAGACTAGTTAGCCACCGTTGACAACCCCGGCGTCACTAGCCTTAACCCGTGTCGGCTGTGCGTAAAGCTAATCAGGCCACGCCCGTGTGGCGCCTGAAGGGATACGGCGATACCCTGCGCGCCGCGGACCGATCACCGGCCACCCAGCGGGCCTACTCCTCTGACGCGAGGGCCTTCGTGGACTGGGCGGGCGAGCGCGGCGCGACATCGCCGGGCGATGTCACCAAGAAGGACCTGCGTGACTATTTACTCTTTATGACCACGCGCGGGGACGAGCGAACTTCGATCATTCGACGTCGAGCGTCGCTGCGAAGCTACTTCGCGTGGCTGGTCGAACGCGGGCATCTCGCCGCAAGTCCGGCGGCGCGCTTGCTCGCGCCGCGTCCGGCCCAGCAGCTGCCCAAGATCGTGGTGCGAGAACAGCTGGAGAATCTCCTGGACGACGACTGGGGCGAAGACGAGTGGGCCACGCTGGATCGGGCCGTCTGCGAGGTCCTCTACGGCGCCGGGCTTCGCGTGTCCGAGCTGTGCGGACTCGACCTGGCGAACATCGATTTTGCTCAAGGTCTTCTGCGCGTGCTCGGCAAGGGCCGAAAGGAGCGCATCGTGCCCCTGCACCGACGCGGGCTCGAAGCGCTGCGACTGTGGATCGAGGACGCGCGTGATGAAGTGCTGCGCGCCGACTCACCGCGCGACGCGCTGTTTTTGAATCGCCGTGCGCACCGTCTTGGTCCGCGAGACGTTCGAAGAATCCTCGATCACCGAGTCGCGCGTGGTCACGTGCACCCCCACGCGCTTCGTCACACCTACGCCACGCACTTGGTCGAGGGCGGCGCCGATTTGCGCGTTGTCCAAGAACTCCTCGGCCACGAGAGTCTCACCACGACCCAGATCTACACCCACGTCTCAAAATCTCGGTTGCAAAAAGTTCACCGTCAGACGCACCCGCGAGGCTAACGAGCCCCAGCGACTAACATGGTCAGGCCCTCCCAGAGTGGGTGAGCGAGAGTTGTCCCCGTGGTTTCGTACGGTCGCCGTTTACGGTGCTCCCCGGGGTTGAAGCAACCATACGAAAGGAAATTGGATCGTGGCACTGGTCACATTGCAAGAACTGTTGGACTCGGGCGTGCACTTCGGGCACCAGACCCGACGTTGGAACCCCAAGATGCGTCGCTACATCCTTGGCGAGCGCAACGGCATCTACCTGATCGACCTACGCAAGACCCTCGAGGGCATCGAGCTGAGCTACGCCTACGTGCGAGACCTGGTCGCCGAGGGCGGGATCGTTCTGTTCGTCGGTACGAAGAAGCAGACCCAGGGGCCCATCGCGGACTACGCCCAGGCCTGCGGCATGCCGTTCGTGAATCAGCGTTGGTTGGGTGGGATGTTGACCAACTTCACCACCGTGGCCGGACGGGTGAAGCGCCTGATCGAACTGCGCGCCATGGAGCGCGCCGGCGACTTCAATAACATGCCCAAGCGCGAGGCGCTTCGACACAGCCGTGAACTCGAGAAGCTCGATCGCAACTTGAGTGGTATTGCGAATCTCGAGCGGGTGCCCGACGCCATCTTCGTGATCGATACGAAAAAAGAGCACATCGCCGTCACCGAAGCGCGCAAGCTCGGCTTGCCGGTCGTGGCCGTGGTGGACACCAACTGTGACCCGGACGTCATTGACTTTGTGATTCCGGGCAACGACGACGCGATTCGCGCCGGTGCGCTGCTCTGTCGTTTGATGGCCGACGCGGTGACCGAGGGTCGCTATATTCGCCAGAATCGTCCGGCGGTTACCGTCAGCGCCACCCCGAGCGCGTAAGTCCCATCGAGAATCTAAGAGGAGAACCAAGGTGACCGTCACCGCCAAGGACGTACAAACGCTGCGCCAATTGACGGGCGTGGGCATGATGGACGCGAAGAAGGCGCTCGAAGCCAACGACGGCGACATGCAAGCGGCCACCCAGTGGCTACGGGTGCAGGGTCTGGCGTCGGCGGCCAAGCGCAGCGTTCGCGACGCCAGTGAAGGCGCCGTTGCGGTCGTTCGCAACGGTTCAGTGGCCGCCATCGCGGAGCTTCGTTGCGAGACCGACTTCGTCGCAAAGTCCGAAGAGTTCGTCTCACTGGCCGACGAGATCGCCGCGCGCGTGTGCGCCGAGGGCGAAGGAGCCGTGAGCGAGTTTCAATCCGAGATTGAACGGTTGCTCATGACGCTCAAAGAGAACGTCTCGATCGGTCGCGTCTATCGCCTCGAAGCCGGTCCCGACGAGGTCGTTGACACCTACATCCACCACCAATCCGGTCGTGGCGTTAACGCCGTCGCGGTGGTCGTCAAGGGCGCGAACGAAGAGGTGGCCCACGAGATCGCGGTGCACGTCGCCTTCGCCAAGCCGCTCTATCTCAAGCGCGAGGACGTGCCGGCCAGCGAAGTCGACGCCGAGCGTCAGACCATCGAAGAGATCACTCGCAACGAGGGCAAGCCCGAGGCGGCGATGCCCAAGATCGTCGAGGGCCGCTTGAACGGCTGGTTCAAGGACCGGGTGCTCCTCGAACAGCCCTACGTGAAAGACGAAAAAGAGACTGTCGCGCAGTTCTTGAAGGGCGCCACCGTGAGCGCCTACGCTCAAGTGGTCATCGGGGGATAGGACATCGTCGTGCGTCGAGTGGTCTTGAAACTGTCGGGTGAGGCGCTCGCTTCAGCCGCGAGTGACGAAACCATCGACGCCTCGACCGTGGACTTTCTGGCCCGCGAGATCGCGGCCGCCATGGAGCGCGGAGGTCTGGAACTGGCCGTCGTGGTGGGCGGCGGGAACATCTGGCGCGGGGCCACCGGTGCCATGGCCGGGATGAATCGGGCGAACTCGGACCTCATGGGCATGCTCGGTACCGTTATTAACGCGCTCGCCCTTCAAGACGCCATCGAAAATCACGGTCGGCCCACTCGGGTGATGTCGGCGATCAACATGGATCAGGTCGCCGAGCCCTACATTCGCCGTCGCGCCGTGCGTCACTTGGAAAAGGGACGGGTCGTCATCTTCGCGGCCGGCATGGGCAACCCCTACTTCACCACCGACACTCCCGCCGCGCAGCGCGCCGCCGAGATCGAGGCCGAGATCGTGTTGAAGGGCACGCATTCGGGAGTCGACGGGGTCTACAACGCCGACCCCAAGCTCGACCCCTCGGCCCGGCGCTACGACGAGCTTGCCTTCATGGACGTGGTCAACCAGGACCTCCGGGTCATGGACCTNNTCTTAAAGGGAACCCACGGCGGGGTCGACGGGGTCTACTCCGAGGATCCCCGGATCAATCCGAAGGCCGTGAAGTTCGACGAGATCTCCTTTGACGAAGTGATCGCGCGCAACTTGCGAGTGATGGACATGACCGCGATTACCTTCTGCAAAGACAATCACATGCCGCTACGCGTCTTTGACCTGATGGCCGATGGTAATTTGGGCCGTGCCCTCGACGGGCGCCCCGTCGGTACGCTGGTGA
>PKWA01000047.1:0-191 GCA_003131665.1 Acidimicrobiaceae bacterium | reverse complement strand
GCATTGAGGGTCTGCTCGTTGACTACTACGGCACCGAGACGCCCTTGAAGCAGTTGGCCAACTTCTCAGTGCCCGAACCTCGGCTGTTGGTGGTGTCGCCCTTTGACAAGAGCTCGGTCGCCGCGATCGAAAAGGCCATCGGCAACGCCGATCTGGGACTGACGCCTTCGAACGACGGCAACGTGATCCGC
>PKWA01000050.1 GCA_003131665.1 Acidimicrobiaceae bacterium | reverse complement strand
GCGTCGATCGCGTCGCGCAGCTCGCCGAGGCGCTCCGCCCACCGCTCGCCGGCCTTGGCCAGCTCGGCGGCCTGGCGGACCCGGTCGACCCGCATGGCCAGCCGGTGCAGGTCCTGATCGCCGGGCGCGTCGGTGACGGACGCGACGACCACCTTCAACGACCGCCATTCGTGCTGCACCGTCTTGGCCAGCTCGGCCGGGGGGTGGAAGGGCCGGGCCAGGTCCCGGATCATCCGCTCGTAGCGGGCCGAGTCGAGGAGCGCGACGAGCCGGCGATGGGCCCGCGAGCGCTCCCGGGACAGCTCGGCCACCAGGTCGGACCGGGCCTTCTCGTCGCGGTCGTCGAGCTCCTGGCGGCTGACCCAGCACATGAGCGCGTCGGCGTCGGCTACGTCGCCGATCGATTGCTCGACCCAGCGCAGCTCGCGGCGCAACAGCCACACCCAGTCGGCGTCGAACCGGTCGGTGGCCAGGCCCAGCTGGGCCCGGACCCGCCGCACCGCCACCCGGGCCTTGCGGGCCTGGCTGACGTCCTCGTCGCGCAGCTTGGCCTCGAAGCGGGCGATCCCGCGCGACATCATTCGAGCGCGTCCTGATACGCGTGCCACGACACGTCCAGCGCGTCATCGCCCGGTCCCCCGCTGGTCGGGCTCTCCGGATGCACGTCGGCATCGAGGAACGCCCCGAGGGTCGCCGTGACCGACGACAGCAACGCCGGAAGGTTGTAGCCGCCCTCCAGGAACACGACGATGTTGGACGAGCCGTAGGAGCGGACGATCCGGGCCAGGTCGGCGAAGTCCCCCGCGCTCAGCTCCAGGTTGGCCAGCGGGTCGTCACGGTGGGCGTCGAAGCCGGCCGAGACGAGGACCCAGGTGGGGGCGAAGCGCTCCACCACCGGGGCCATGGCGCCGTCGGCCGCCTTGAGCACGACGTCACCCGTGGCTCCTGCCGGTAGCGGGATGTTCATCGTGAGCCCGGGGGCGTTCGGCCCACCGGTCTCCTCGGCCCGTCCGGTGCCGGGATAGAGCGGCCATTCGTGGGTGGAGATGTACAGGACCCGGGGATCGTCCCAGAAGATGGCCTGGGTCCCGTTGCCGTGGTGGACGTCGAAGTCCACGATAAGCACCCGCTCACCCCGCTCGGCCAGGGCGGCGGCGCCCACGGCGATGTTGTTGATCATGCAGAACCCCATGGACTGCTCGGCCAGGGCGTGATGACCCGGGGGCCGGGCGGCCACGAACGCGGTGTCGCCCCCACCCTCGGCCAGCCCGTCGACGGCGGCGAGGACACCGCCGGCGGCCAACAACGCCGTGTCCCATGACCCCGGCCCCACGATCGTGTCGGGGTCGAGCGAACCCCTGCCGCGGCGGCAGAATTCCTCCACCAACTCCAGATACCGCAGGGGGTGGACCCGCACGAGCTCGTCGAGAGTGGCCCGCCGCGGCGCCAGCTCCCGCACGGCGTCGCGCAGGCCGGCGTCGTCGATCCCCTCCAGAGCGGCCCCGATACGGGCCGGTCGTTCGGGGTGCCGGCCACCGGTGTCGTGGCGGTCGAGCTCGGGGTGCGACGACAGCAGGAGCACGGGCCGCCTCAGCCGGCGGGCATGGGGAAGATGTGCGGTTCGAAGTCCACTTCGACCGGGGCCCCGGCGCGCGCGGCATCGTCCATCGGTGTGAAATTCTCCGCCGCCTCGAGTGCTTTGGCGAGTACTGCGGTGTCCCCCGGGGTGCAGAAGGCATGGACTCCGGGGATCGACAGGGCGAAGCGCACGCCGCGTTCGACCTCGTCCTGAGTCGTGTAGGGCTCGTACCAGGTGCCGGCCGTGTGGGGTCGGTCCCCCCACGGCCGCGCCGCGGCGGCCTTGATGACCATGACACCGACGTCGCGTCCGGCGGCCTCCTCCAGGAGGGCCTCGGCGTCGCGCCGGTAGGTGGCGTCGGCCCACAGCCGGGGGTTCACCGGGAACATCACCGTGTCGAGGTCGTAGCGCCGCAGCGCCTCGGTGTGGGCGGCCGGTGCCGTCAGGTCGTGGCCCGTGATTCCCACGAAACGGCACAGCCCTTCGTCGCGCGCTCTCAGGATGGCTTCGACGGCGCCGGCCCGGGCGTCGAGCTCGGCCAGGTCGGTCACCGCGTGCATCTGGTACAGGTCGAACCGGTCGCATTGCAGGACCCGCAACGACTCCTCCAGGTGCGCCCGCACGCCGTCCGGGTCCCGGCGCTGCGTCTTGCAGGCCACGAAGAGCTGCTCCCGCACGGCCGGGATGAGCGGTCCGAGCAGCTCTTGCGCCCGGCCGTAGCGGGGAGCCACGTCGAGGTGGTTGACGCCCGCCCGGAGGGCGGCCCCGAAGACCTCGGCGGCTGTCTCGGGTCCCGAGTCCCACAGGGCGGCGGCGCCGAAGACAGCGAGCGACGATTGGTGTCCCGTGCGTCCGAGGCGGCGCGTCTGCACGCTCTGGACGGTACCGCGCCGGCCCCGTCACCGCCGTCCTGGTCACCGCGGCCCCGGCCCGGGGCCTACGCTGCCACCATGGCAACGAAATCACGACCCACGGCCGAACCGAAGAAACCCGGTAAGTCGCTCAAAGAGAAGCGCCAGGCCAAGCACGAAAAGCAGGCCGCCCAGAAGCAGGCGCGCAACGCCAAGTAGCGGTTCCGGGCCGATCTGAGGCTGGTGGCGGGAACGGTGAGCCGCGGGCGCGAAGATGGTCCATGGTCGACACGAAAACCGCGCTCGAGATCCGTCTGCAGTCGGCCTTCGACGCCGTCGAGCCGGGGGCCGACCCGGTGCTGCGCCCGTCCGACCACGCCGACTTCCAGGCCAACGGCGCCCTGGCCCTGGCCAAGCGCCTAGGTCGCCACCCCCGGGAGCTGGCCGAGCAGATAGTCGGGGCCGCCTCACTCGACGACCTCTGCGAGAAGATCGAGGTCTCGGGCCCCGGGTTCATCAACCTGACCCTGTTGGGCTCCTTCGTAGCCGCCCAGCTCTCGACCCTGGCCGCCGACTCCCGGCTCGGCGTGGGCGCCGCCCGGACCGAGAACGTCGTCGTCGACTACTCGGGCCCCAACGTGGCCAAGGAGATGCATGTCGGACACCTCCGGACCACCGTCATCGGTGACGCCCTGGCCCGGATGTATCGCTTCGCCGGTCACACCGTCATCGCGCGCAACCACATCGGCGATTGGGGCACCCCCTTTGGGATGTTGATTGAACATCTCTTGGACCTCGGCGAGGAGCAGGCGATCGCGACCTTCTCCATGGGCGATCTCAACACGTTCTATAAAGAGGCTCGCGTCAAGTTCGATGACGACGACGCGTTCAAGGCCCGCAGCCGTTCGCGCGTCGTGGCGCTGCAAGGTGGCGACTCCGAGACCCTTCGACTATGGCGGGTGCTAGTCGATGAGTCGATCTCGTACTTCGGCGAGGTCTACGCGAAGATAGACGTCACGCTCGTGCCGGGCGACGTTGTCGGTGAGTCGCACTACAACGAGATGCTTGAGGGCGTTATCAACGACTTGGCCACCGCGGGACTCCTGGTCGAGAGTGAGGGCGCCCAGTGTGTATTCCCGCCCGGATTTCAAAACCGTGAGGGTGAGCCACTTCCACTCATCGTGCGCAAGCGTGACGACGGCTTTGGCTACGCCGCGACCGACTTGGCAGCGTTGCGCGAACGAGTGAGTGTGCTGCACGGCGACGAGTTGTTGTACGTCGTGGGGGCGCCCCAGGCCCAGCACTTAGAGATGGTCTTTGCGGTGGCCCGTCTGGCCGGTTGGCTGCCCGACGGGGTGCGATGCGAGCAGGTGATCTTTGGCAACGTTCTCGGTCCCGATCACAAGATGTTGAAGTCGCGCAGTGGCGAAACGGTCAAGCTGGTGGATCTGCTCGACGAGGCGATTGAGCGCGCCTACGTGATTCTCGAAGAGCGCGGCAGCCAGTTGGACGGCGAAGCCCGGCTTCACCTCGCCACACAGGTCGCGCTGGCCGCGATCAAGTACGCCGACCTTTCGAGTGAGCGACAACACGACTACGTCTTTGATCTCGAGCGGATGGTTGCCTTCGAAGGCGACACGGGGCCCTACCTGCAGTACGCGCACGCGCGGGTGAGCTCGATCTTTCGACGGCTGGGCGAGCCATGGCAAGCCCGAGACGTGCACTTCGAGCTGGCGGAGGGCGCGTCACGAGCGTTGGCGCTGGGCCTGCTCGGTCTCCCTCCCGCTCTTTCGTCGTCGCTTTCGAGCCTTCAGCCTCACCGGCTCTGTACGTACCTGTTTGATCTCGCCCAGCGCTTTACCTCCTTCTACGACGCCTGTCCGGTGCTCTCGGCGGAGGGTGCATTGCGCGAGGAACGCCTGGCGCTGTGCGATCTGACGGCGAGGACCTTGCGCCTTGGGCTGGACCTATTGGGAATCGACGCGCCCGATCAGATGTAATTAAAGTACGAACGGCGACGAAACGTCGTCTCAAGTCCCGGGGAGAACGTATGCAGGTCAAGGCGTCAATTGTCAGTGAGCTTCAAGGTAAGTGGCACACCGAAACGATTGAAATCGACGAGCCACACGCCAGTGAGGTCAAAGTCAAGATGGCCTTCGCCGGATTGTGTCACTCGGACGAGCACGTGCGAACGGGCGACATGGTGCCCGACGGCGCGGTCTTGGAGATGCTTTCGGGGCGAAGCTCTATCTATCCGTTCATTGGCGGTCACGAGGGCGCCGGGGTTGTTGAGTCGGTCGGCCCGGACGTGACTTCGCTCAAGGCCGGCGATCACGTCGCGGTGTCGTTTATCCCATCGTGCGGGCGCTGTAGCTACTGCGCCTCCGGTCGACAGTACATATGTGACCTGGGCGCCCACACGTTGGTGGGTCCGATGATCTCTGATGGCACGTGGCGTCACCATCTGGGCGACGAGAACCTCAACCGCATGTGCCAGCTCGGCACGTTCTCTGAGTACATCGTGGTGCACGAGGCCTCGCTGATTCGTATCGATCCGTGGTACGACCTGCGAGCGGCGGCGCTCATCTCGTGCGGCATCGCCACCGGCTTTGGCTCGGCTGTCAATCGCGGCGGCACGAAGCCCGGCGACACCGTGGCCGTCATTGGCTGCGGGGGCGTGGGCTCGGGCGCGATCCAAGGGGCAGTGCACGCCGGTGCTCGCGCGGTCGTGGCGATTGATACGAACCAGTCGAAAGTCGACCGGGCACTGAAGATCGGTGCCACGCACGGTTGCGCCACCACCCTGGACGCAGCTTTTACGATTCTTCCTGAACTCACGATGGGCAAGAACTGTGACGTCGTCATCATCACCGTTGGGGTACTGACCGGTGAGTTGATTGAACAGTCCCGTGAGATTACCGCAAAGGGTGGCGTTATCGTCGCCACCTCGGTCGCGCCGTACGGCCAACAGACCGTCGAATTGAATGTCTTCGGATTGTCGATGTTCAACCAAGAGTTGCGCGGAACGGTCTTTGGATCGGAGAGTCCCCGCGTACAAGTCCCTCGACTGTTGCGCATGCATCACGAGGGAAAACTGCACATCGATGAGCTCATCACCCAGGAGTACACGATCGATGGCGTGCAGCAGGGTTACGACGACCTCGAGTCCGGCAAGAACTTGAGAGGTGTCGTCCGCTTCTAAGCCCCCTAAGGACCGTCGAGTCCAAAGACGTTGCCGAAGGGGTCCATCAGTTGGGCGATCATTCGCGTCGTCGAGACCTCGAGTGGTCCACGGTGCATGGTGCAGCCGAGTTGGAGAAAGTGTTCGCGACTTTCTTCAAGGTCGTCGGTCTTGAAGTAGGCCACGGTGGAGGAGCCTTGGGGATTACGTCCGTCGTCACTCGGATGAAAGCCAACCTCCAACTCTCCAACTTCAATGAATGAATACTCGCCTTCGTGGTGAGCGATGGTCGCCATCGCGCGAGCCCACCAGGCTGCGGCTTCACTCGGTTGACTCACGAAAAACATGACCGTCCTAATCACCTCAACTCCTTCTCACTCGGACGCAGAGCCGTCGGGATATCTCATCGAGTTCAAGTGTTCCACTGGCGATATCCCATACCAGGAGAAAGGCGTCGTCATCCTTCAGGTTGGACTCGAGGCCGTTCAGTCGTAAGAACACGACGGCGCACAACCACACCAGACGTTTATTCCCGTCGACGAGAGGGTGATTCTTGAGTAGGGAGTGCAGAAGGGCCGAAGCTTTCAACTCCAATGTTTGGTACGCATCCTGGCCAAAGGCACTGGCGCGCGGTCGAGCGAGCGCCGAATCGAGGAGGCCGAGATCACGAGTAGGGCCCACTCCAAGAACTTCGATGATGCCCAGCGCGTCTTCGAGAGTGAGGTACTCCGGTTCGTTCATGCCGTAGCGAGCCGGTCGATCACCTTGCTCCAACGCTCCATCATCTCAATGGTCGCCTCGGCCACTCGTTCGTGGTGGGCACCTCGTTCGTAGCGCTCGAGAATTGCGCGACGGATAATCTCTTGGCGCGACGCGCCCTCGGCCCTCGAGAGTGCGCTCAGGGCTCGTTCCATTTCATCGTCAGTTCGTAGTGTCAAGGCCATGTAGTAATGATACCAAAGTGATACCATTTTCAATTCGCCCTCTGAGAGAGATGATCTCACCGATCTCGAACTGTACGTCATTTGGTGTACAATTCTGGCGTGACCACTAAGTCTGAACGACGAAGCCTTCGCCTCACCGAGTCCCAAGACGTCCTGCTCAGACGCGCGGCAGAAGCGCGAGGTGAGTCAACCAATGACTACATACTTCGTCACGCCGTTGAAGCTGCGGAGGCAGACCTGTCCGATTTGAGGATGTTCGTGGCCAACGAGAACGAATGGAGTCAAATTCAGGTCGCGTTGGCGAAGCCCGTGGCGTTTAACGAGGCGATGGTCAAGTTGCTCACCTCTCCCTCAGTACTTGAGTAGCTACTCGCTTTGCCACTTTCGGGTCCCGAACTGCTAAGCGAGAGTCACGTTGTTGAGCATTTTCAATGCGGATCGATGTCTCTCGACGCTTGGCTAAAACACCGAGCGCTGGCCAATCAAATCTCTGGCGCTTCGAGAACGTGGGTGGTCCTTGATGGTTCTGGCGTCGTCGCCTACTACGCATCAGCCAGTTCGTCGATTCTTCGAGAGTCTTCGCCGAAACCATATCGACGTAACCAGCCCGACGTTCTTCCGGCGGTCCTGCTAACACGCCTGGCGGTAGGGATCACATATCAGGGTAAGGGCCTTGCGGAAGCTCTGCTGAAGCACTTCATGCTCAAAGCATTCGAGGTAAGCCAAAGAGTCGGCGTTCGCATCGTCTTGTTTCACGCTAAAGACGATGACGTGAAGGGTTTCTATGAGAAGTTCGGCTTTGTCTCCTCGCCAATCAATCCACTCACGCTGATGCACCTACTCCCGCAGAGGGATCAAAGCACCCGTTTAGATCTCTAATCAGTTCGAACGGCGATGCGCTTCGACGCAGAGCTACTCGGTCGAGGAGGTCAGTCCGAAAGCCTCACGAAACCCCATGGAGGACTTGGTAACCGCTGGGGTCAGCGTGCGAAGCGACTTGGTGTGCCAGGCCCCTTCTATTACTCCCACGCCATAGGCCAGGTCGTCGGCGATACCGAGTGGAAGGTCGGTGACATGAAAGCGGTGATGGCGCCAACGCCACGCGGTGCCGAGGGCAAAGGCGCAGAGCGCACGGGCACGAAGTCGTGGATGAAGCGCCGCGACCAGCAATACCGCGCCAAAGGTTCGCACGAGGGCTCGCGACAGTGGACCACCCGCGCGCACCATGTTTCGCACGACCACTTCGTTCGCGGCACGGTTGGGATCATCGGCGGAAGCGAAGAACCGATCGCGAGCGTGGTTGCGAGCCGAACGGACGATTCGAGCTCCCCATGCTGGTTGACCGACGAGCACCGAACACCATGCCAGCAACGTCCAGGGGTCGGAGCGAAGCGGCGCGAGTCGTTTGCCGTGACGCGTGGCCAATTCTCCGCTCGAGGCGCCATAGTGCTGGCGCTGGAGCCACCACCCGCGCCACGTCGCGCGGGCCCGATGGGTTACGACGACCTCGGCGTCGTAACGCACGAGCCAACCTCGATCGAAGAGTCGCCACACAAAGTCCACGTCTTCGCCCACGCGCAACGTCTCATCAAATCCTTCGCCAAAGGCTTCACGGCGCACCATCAGACACGCGCTCGGCACGAAACCGATCGGACCACCCGGCACGACGAGGCCACTACGGTCACCCATGTCCAAGGGACCGAAGTGTTGTTCGAACCGGTCTCGAAGCGAAGAGTCCTCGGCGCCACGTACGCGCGGCGCCAGCACGGCGACGAGGGGATCGGCGAAGGCCACCTGGAGCCCTCGCGCGACGTCGGGCGCGTTCGGCATCGACACGTCCGCGTCCACGAACCACAGAAGTTCTCGTGTGGAAGCTACGGCAGCGACGTTTCTGGCGTGTGCCGGTCCCTCGTTGTGATCAAGACGAAAAAGGGCGGCGCCAAAATCCTCGGCGCATCTGGCGACCTCGTTGGTGTCAGGGGAGCCGTCGTCAACGACGGTGACGTGAAACCCCACTAATTGAGCTAAAAGTGTGCGCAGCGACGAGATGTTGTTGAAGACCGGCACGATGACGTCAATTGCCTCAAGGTTGAGCGTGCCCATGAAGCGGGGGTGGACTAGCCCTTGTTGGACCAAGGTACGAGCGAAACGCTCCTCGCCGGGCTGCACCACGCCGCCGTGTTGCCAGCGTGCGGCCACCGTTCGCGACGCACCCGTGAGGCGTAACAGTCGCCACGGACTGCCCCCGCTGACGAGGTCTCGATCGAGAAACGTGGCGTGTTCGTCCAAGGTGACCTCGGTGCCTTGGGGAATTGGAGCCTCCACGGGCGTCAGTGCGAGTGGTAACTCAGAACTCACGCTGGGAGTCTCGCACGCTTGACCGCCCGACGCACTTCGAGGAAGGCAGAATGGATTCGTTCAAGGAGGAACCGTGACACCGGAAACGATGACCGTCGATGAGGACACCGACGAGATGGAAGTTAGTGAAGAACTGCTCGTGGAAGAAGTCTCCATCGACGGACTCTGCGGGGTGTACTAAATCGTGTCGCTGGTAAGTATCGACGCCTTTGATGCGTCGCGGTACTGGCAACTCAGTTCGCAGGTCTCGCTGCGCGACGAAACGTTCGGGGCTCTGGCATACCATCACGGCACACGCCGTCTGGTGTTTCTAAAGTCGCGCGAGCTCCTCGAACTGGTGCGACGTCTCGGCGAATTCGCGAGCGCCGAGGAGGCGATCGGCGCCCTCGTTGCGCCCGAACAACGTGATCGGTGCCTGGCAGCGCTCGGTTCGCTGCAGCGTTCGGGACTGCTCGATGGGCGCTGATACGTCCTTACGACAACGCTTCGAACGTGGTCTGGCCGCGCCGATCTGTCTCACGTGGGAGTTGACCTACGCGTGCAATCTGGCTTGTACCCACTGTCTATCGTCGTCGGGGCGCCGTGACCCGCGAGAACTTTCGACGATAGAAGCGAAGAGTTTGATTGACGAAATCGCCGCAATGCAGATCTTTTACGTCAACATCGGTGGGGGTGAGCCGATGATTCGACATGACTTCTTTGAATTGGTCGAACACGCGGTGGACCAGCACGTGGGCGTGAAATTCTCAACAAACGGTTCGCGCATTGACCAAGCAGCCGCCCAACGCTTGGCTGGCATTGACTATCTCGACATACAGATCTCGATTGACGGCGTGGACGCCCCGACCAACGATCGAATTCGCGGGAAAGGTAGTTACGAAATCGCCCGACGCGCAATGGACAACCTGCGCGACGCGAACTTTGGCCAGTTCAAGATCTCGGTCGTCATGACCCGCGAGAGCGTCGAGCAACTGGGCGAATTTGAAGCGCTGGCGCAGTCCTATGGAGCCGAGCTTCGTCTCACGCGCCTGCGGCCCTCGGGTCGGGGGGCGAACGTGTGGAACGAGTTGCACCCCACACTCGAACAGAATCGACGGCTCTATAAGTGGCTGATAGATCGGCCCAACGTCTTGACCGGCGACTCGTTCTTTCATCTCTCGGCGCTCGGCCCCCCCCTCGAGGGACTCAACCTCTGTGGCGCGGGACGGGTCGTGTGTTTGATCGATCCGGTGGGCGACGTGTACGCCTGTCCGTTCGTCATCCACGATGAGTTTCTCGCCGGCAACATTCGCGACGCCGGCTTTGGTGCGGTGTGGAGCGAGAGTGAACTGTTTCGTTCCTTGCGCGAACCGGGAAACCCGGGGGCCTGTGGTTCGTGCGGCGCCTACGACGCATGTCGAGGAGGGTGCATGGCGGCCAAGTTCTTCACGGGACTTGAGATGTCCGACCCCGATCCCGAGTGCGTCTTTGGACACGGCGAAACGGCGCTTGCGAGCAAGCGCGTTTCGATCCGCCCGCTCTCGTCACCGGATCACTCCAAGAGAGTGCCGGTGGGCCTTTCTGCGCGCTCGGCCTGAGGAAGCTCGAAAGACGCTCAAGTAGTCTCGCAGTGAGTTCTAACGGGGGACAGATGGCGAGTTCGTGGTTCGAGACCGTGGCGATCGCGCAACGTCGGGCCGAGAAACGTCTTCCCAAGTCCGTCTATGGCGCGCTGGTGGCGGGCTCCGAAAAAGGGCTCTCGGCGAACGACAACTTGACGTCCTTCGACCAATTGGGCTTCGCCCCGCACGTCGCGGGTCTCTTTAACGAGCGCTCTACGGCCACGACCGTCATGGGCCAATCGGTCTCGATGCCGGTACTGCTGTCGCCCACGGGTGTGCAAGCCGTGCACCCGGGTGGCGAAGTAGCCGTTGCCCGAGCCGCCGCCAATCGAGGGGTCGCGATGGGGCTCAGTTCATTTGCCAGTTACTCCGTTGAAGACGTGTGCGCCGTCAGCGATCAGGTCTTCTTCCAGTTGTACTGGTCGGGGAGCCGCGACACCTTATTACAACGACTCGAACGGGCGAAGAACGCGGGGGCGAAGGGGATCATCCTCACGCTCGACTGGTCCTTCGCCAACGGTCGTGACTGGGGCAGTCCCTGGATCCCCGAGAAGATCAATATGAAGGCCGTGACGAAGTTGGCGCCGGGCGTGCTGGCCCGACCGCGATGGCTCTGGTCCTTCGCCAAGACCGGTCACTTACCTTCCCTCACGACGCCCAACATGGCGGCTCCCGGCGAGAAGGCTCCAACATTCTTTGGCGCGTACCACGAGTGGATGCAGAGCACGTTGCCGAGTTGGTCCGACGTGGCGTGGCTGCGCTCACAGTGGGAGGGTCCCTTCATGGTCAAAGGAGTGTGCCGTGTAGACGACGCAAAACGCGTGGTGGACTTAGGCGCCACCGCGCTGTCGGTGTCGAATCACGGGGGCAACAATCTCGACGGCACGCCGGCACCGATTCGAGCGCTGCCAGCAGTCGTGGATGCGGTCGGCGATCAGATTGAAGTACTGCTCGATGGGGGTATAAGACGAGGGAGCGACGTCGTCAAGGCGCTGGCTCTTGGCGCGAACGCGGTCATGATCGGACGCGCGTACCTGTGGGGACTGGCCGCGGCAGGTCAAAGCGGCGTGGAGAATGTGCTCGACGTGCTGCGCGGCGGCATTGATTCGGCGCTGCTCGGACTCGCTAAGTCAGACGTCAAGGAACTGGATCGCACCGACGTCGTGGCTCCGGCGGACTTCTTTCGAAAGCTCGGTTGATGAGCCGCGTCGCGATCGTCACCGGGGCCGCGCGCGGCATCGGCGCCGCCACCGTGGACGTGCTGGTCAACGAGGGCTATCGCGTCATCGCGGTCGATCGCTGTCGCGACATTGTGGACGTGCCCTACGCTCTGGCGACACCCGGCGACCTCGACGCCGTCGTTGCTCGACACGGCGACGCCGTGCTCGGTCTTGTCGGTGACGTCAGAAGCGCCACTGACATGCAACTCGCGGTCGAGACCGCAACGCGCCACTTTGGTCGCCTCGACGCCGTGGTCGCCTGTGCGGGGGTCGTGGCCGGGGGCGCGCCGCTCTGGCAGATCAGTGACGGCGCGTGGGACGCGGTCTGGTCGGTCAACGTGTTAGGCACCCGTCGACTCATCGAAGCGGCCGCGCCGACCTTGATTGAAAATGGTCCGAACGCCCACGGGCGCATTGTGGCGGTGGCGTCGGCGGCCGGCTCGCTCGGTCTGCGTCACCTCGCCGCGTACTCCGCGGCCAAGCACGCCGTCGTGGGACTGATCCGCGCGGTGGCGATGGATTTGGCCGAATACGGCGTCACGGCCAACGCCGTCAGCCCGGGATCAACGCGTACGGCCATCCTCGAAGCCTCGGCGCGCGTCTACGGACTCGAGAGCGGAGAGTCGTTCGCGGCGCAGCAACCCATCGGACGACTGATCGATCCTCTCGAGGTGGCGGCGTCGATCTCGTGGCTCTGTTCGCCGTCGTCATCGGCCATCACCGGCGCGGACATCGCCGTTGATGGCGGTATGACGGTTTCGTAGGGTCGCGGAGTGTGTCCGGCACGAGTTCATCGAGCATTTAGCGATAGGCTCGCTCGTGGCTCATCGCCATCACTGACAGTCGTGAGAGGTCGTAATTGAGCGAAAACGCAATGCCCGGTCGTGTGGTCATTCTCGGATGTGGATCCGTCGTTCAGTGTCTACTTCCCTTGCTGCTTGATCACTTCAACTTCGAGCCGTCGTCGGTGACGGTGCTCGAGAGTCGAGACAATCGGGAGAGAATTGCGTCGTCGCTGGAACGTGGCGTTCACTACCAACGCCTGGAGATCACGCCAGAGAATCTTGAGTCGACGCTGGAGCGATTGCTGGGCGACGGGGACTTGCTGATTGACCTCGCTTGGAACATCGGACTCAATGAACTGCTCGACTGGTGCCGAGTTCATAACGTTCGATATCTCAACACCTCGACCGAGGTGTGGGACCCCTTTCTCGACCCCGCGAGCGCGTCACCTCAAGAGCGCACGCTCTACTGGCGACACATGGCGCTTCGTCGCCAAATCGCGGGCTGGGGCTCGAACACAGGACCCTCTGCAGTCGTAGAGCACGGCGCCAACCCCGGCCTGGTAAGCCACTTCACGAAACAGGCCTTAAGTGAGATCGCTCACGCCGTACTGCGCGATGGACTCCTCTCAGAACGACATGAGCAGATTCGCGACTCGCTATCGACGGAGCGCTACAACGTGTTGGCTCATCTGCTCGATGTGAAGTCAATCCACATTGCCGAGCGCGACACCCAGATTGCCGACCGGCCGAAGGAAGTAGGAGAGTTCGTCAATACCTGGAGTGTGGACGGCTTCTATGAAGAAGGGGTGGCACCCGCCGAAGTGGGATGGGGAACCCACGAGCGCACGTTGCCGGCCCTCGGTCGAACTCACGAGGGTGACGGACCGCGAAATCAGATCTGCTTTGCTCAGATGGCGCACAAAACCCTGGTGCATTCGATGGTGCCCTCGGGACCGATCGTGGGCATGGTTATTCGCCACGGTGAGGCCTTCACGATCTGTGATCATTTGACGGTCTGGGACGGCGACACCGCCATCTATCGCCCGACCGTGCACTACGCCTACTGTCCCTCTGACGCGGCGTGGGCCAGCTTCATCGAACTCGAAGGCCGTGAGTACGCGTTTCCCACTCACCAGCGCATCATGAACGATGAGATCATTTCGGGCCGTGATGAACTCGGCGTGCTCGTGATGGGCCATCCCTATAAGTCGTGGTGGACCGGCACACGCACCACCATTGAGGAAGCTCGTGACCTCGCGCCCCACCAAAACGCGACGACCATTCAAGTGGCGGCGTCGATCCTCGGCGCGGTGCAGTGGCTGCTCGACTCGCCTCGCTCGGGAGTACGCGTACCTGACGAGTTGCCCTGGCGCGAGATACTCGAAGTGGCCGTGCCGTACCTTGGATCCATGTGGTCCGGCCCCCTTGACTGGGATCCGGTAAGCGCGCACGCGAACTGGTTCGACCAGTGGGCGGGACGGAAGCTCGAGCGCGACGATCCGTGGCAGTTCGCGAACTTTCTTATCCCTTAGGTGTTTCACTGCCTTCCACGAAGAAATCGCTCCTCGAACGCGATGCGACACGGGTCGAGAATTGGATCGGCCGCCAAAGCGGGTCCGACGTAGGGTGGATAAGGGAAAATGCCGAGGGGGAGATGAGGTATGACCTCTAAGTACCGCGCCGGGGCCACGGTGCTCGACGCCATTGGCTCCACGCCCCTCCTTGAAGTCGACGGCATCTTTGTGAAGCTCGAGTACCTCAATCCCTCGGGCTCCATCAAGGCGCGAATGGCTCGATACATCATCGAGCGGGCCGCGCGCGAAGGGCTGCTCAAGCCCGGCGATACCATCGTGGAGGCCTCGAGTGGCAACACGGGCAACGCCATGAGCATGGTGGCCGCGGTGTTGGGCTATCAGATGCTCGTCGTGATGCCCGAAGGACTCAGCCCCGAGCGGGCCGCGATCTCGCGGGCCTTTGGAGCGCGAATGCTCACCGTGGGCACGTTTCACGTGAACGAGGCGCTCGACGAGGCGAGTCGACTGGGCGACCTACCGGGGTACTTCGCGCCGCACCAGTTCGAGTCGGAGTGGAACGTCGAGGAGAATCGCACGTCGCTCGGCCCCGAGATCCTCGGTCAACTACCCTCGGGTCGAATGCCCGACGCCTTTGTCATGGGCGTCGGTACGGGCGGGACACTGATTGGCGTGGGCCAGGCTTTTCGCGACGTGAACCCGGACGTGCTGGTGGTGGCGCTTGAGCCCAGCGAATCGTGCACGATTCAGTGTGGCGATACCGGACTTCACCAGATTGAAGGCATCGCCGATGGTTTTATCCCCACCATCTATCGCCGTCACGCCTCCATGGTCGACCGCGTGATCGCCGTGCACAGTGACGACGCCGTCGCCGAGATGCGACGACTTGCTCGCGAGCATGGACTCCTGGTGGGGCCGAGTTCGGGGGCCAACATGATCGCCGCGCGACAACTTCGAGATGAACTTAACGACTCGGCCACCGTGGTGACGATTCTCTGTGACGAAGGCGAGAAGTACCTCAGCGAACACTTCATCCCAGCGGTGTCGACGACGAACTGAGAGCTAGCCGCGTTGTCTAAAGGGGCGTGACGTACGCGCCGTGGATGCCTCCGTCGACGAGAAACGTCGAGGCGGTGACGAACGAGGAGTCATCGCTTGCGAGAAACAACACGGCGCTGGCGATCTCTTCGGGCTCGGCGAAACGACCTACGGGAACGTGGATGAGCCGTCGAGCAGCTCGCTCGGGATCCTTGGCGAAGANNGAGGCGGTGTAGGAGATCTGCGACGTGGCCGAACCGAGCACCGCGACGAACGAAGCGGTGTTGATGATCGAACCCCCTCCGCGCTCAAGTAGGAGGGGAATCCCGTACTTACAACAGAGATAGACCGACGTGAGATTGACTTCTTGAACCCGGTGCCACGCGTCGAGGTCGGTGGTGAGGATGGAGTCGTCGTCGGGCGGTGAGATACCGGCGTTGTTAAAGAGGATGTCGACGCCGCCGTAGGTCTTCACCGCGAGGGCGTACATGGCCTTCACACTCTCTTCGTCGGCCACGTTGACCTTGGCAAACGTGCCGTTGATCTCGGTGGCGAGTGCGTTTCCCTCCTTCTCCGAGAGGTCCGCCACGACGACCTTCGCGCCCTCGGCGGCGAAGCGCAACGCGGTCGCGCGACCGATGCCGCTTGCGGCTCCGGTGATGATGGCGACCTTGTTCTCCAGACGTCCCATTAGTTCTCCTCTGTGGCGATAAACACATTCTTCTCTTCACTGAAACCAAGGAGCGCGTCGGGACCGAGCTCTCGGCCGAGTCCGGACTGCTTGAATCCTCCAAATGGCGTCGAGTAACGCACCGAGGAGTTGGAGTTCACCGAAAGGGCACCCGTCTCGACGCCGCGAGCGACTCGAAGGGCGCGTCCAATATCGCGACTCCAGATCGAGCCCGAGAGTCCGTAGGGACTCGCGTTAGCTATCGCGATCGCTTCGTCTTCATCCTTGAATCGAACGACCGAGACCACGGGTCCGAAGATCTCCTCTTGAAACGCTCGACTCTTCGTATCCGACGTTTCGAGCACGGTCGGCGCCATCCAGTAGCCCGGTCCTTCGGGTGCACTTCCTCGAAAGGCCACCTCGGACTCGTCGACGTACGAGCGCACGCTCTCACGTTGCGCCGCCGTGATCAGAGGTCCCATCTCGCTGAGTTCGCTGGAAGGGTCGAGAACTTTCACGGCCTTGACGGCCGGCTCGAAGAGCGTCATGAACCGCTCGTAGGCCGATGCTTCGACAAGGAGTCGTGACCTCGCACAGCAGTCCTGGCCCGCATTGTCAAAGACGGCGTAGGGGGCGCTCGCCGCGGCCCTTTCGAGATCGGCGTCCGCGAAGATGATGTTCGCGCTCTTGCCACCAAGTTCTAAAGTGACTCGCTTCACCTGCTCGGCGCAGCCCTGCATAATGATGCGACCCACGGCGTTGGATCCCGTGAAACAGATCTTTCGAATCGCCGGGTGGGTGACGAAGCGCCGTCCGACCATGGCGCCGTCGCCGGTCACCACTTGAAAGACGCCCTCGGGCACACCGGCCTCCAGGGCCAGTTCGCCCAGCCGCAGGGCCGTCAGCGGCGTCAACGTGGCGGGCTTCAAGACCACGGTGTTGCCCGCCTCCCAGCGGGCGTTCGAGATTGTGTGTCCGGAGTTGGCGACTTCGAGTTGAGCGAGCTCTTCGAGATGGGAGTCCACGACGTCAGCGAAGCGACGAAGCAGGCGAGATCGATCAGCTGGCGTGACGCGGCGCCAAGTCGGCGCTACCTTCGTGGCGAGGTCGATCGCTCGGTTGGTCTCCTCGAGGTCGTGCACGGCCACCGAGGCAATTTGTTCTTCCGTTGCTGGGTTGATGATGCCTAACTCGGTACTCACATCCGCTCGAAACCTCGGTAGCGCTCCCAGTCCGTGACCGCGGCGTCATAGGCGGCCACTTCGACCCGCGCGGCGTGCACGTAGTGATCGACTACTTCGTCGGAAAAGGCCGCGCGCGCCACGTCACTTTGGTCAAAGAGTTCTAACGCGTCGTGCAAGGTCGTAGGTACGCGCGAGGCGTCCGCGTGGTACGCGTTACCCTCGAANNTTTAGCGACTCTTCGACCCCGCGCAGCCCCGACGCCACGAGCGCGGAGAGCGCGAGGTAGGGGTTGACGTCGCCGCCCGGGATGCGGCATTCGACGCGAATCGAAGGGCCGTGGCCCACGACTCGAAACGCGCAGGTCCGATTGTCCAGTCCCCACAACATCGCGGTCGGGGCGAAGGAACCCTCGACGAATCGCTTGTAACTGTTGATGTTCGGCGCTAAGAAGAGCGAGAACTCTCTGGCGTAAGCGAGCTGTCCCGCTAAGAAGTGTTCGAATATCTCAGAGAATCCGTTGGCCCTATCGCCCGCGAACACAGGCGCGCCGCTCTTCTCACGCAACGAGAGGTGAATGTGACAGGAATTTCCTTCGCGCTCGTTGTACTTGGCCATGAAAGTGAGACTGCAGCCTTCTTGTGAGGCGATTTCCTTGGCGCCCAATTTGAACAAACCGTGCTCATCGCACTTGTCCACGAGCTCGGCGTACTTGAAGGCGATTTCGTGCTGGCCGTAGTTGCACTCACCCTTGAGAGATTCAACGATCATGCCGGCGTCGCGCATCGAGCGGCGTACGCGCCCGAGCAGTGGCTCCACGCGCGAGGTGCCTAAGAGTGAGTAGTCAACGTTGTAGAGATTGGCGGGCGTGAGATGGCGATACCCAGAGTTCCACGCTTCTTCGTAGGTGTCGTCAAAGACGATGAACTCCAGTTCAGTTCCGGTGAAACCCAACCAGCCGTGCTCGCTTAATCGGTCCACTTGCTTCTTCAAGATCTGACGAGGCGACACAGCGACGGCCTCGCCGGCCACCGTCTCCACGTCGGCGAAGATGATCACGGTCTTTTCGTGCCAGGGGACTCTTCGAATGGTTGAAAAATCGGCGTTAAAGGCCAGATCGCCGTAGCCCCGGTCCCACGACGTTAGGGCAAAGCCGTCCACCGTATTCATGTCGACGTCTGAGGCCAAGAGGTAACTGCAGCCCTCCACGGCACCATCAACGATTTCGTCGGCGAAGAACCGCGCGTCGAGGCGCTTGCCCTGCAGGCGACCCTGCATGTCGGTGATCGCCAGTATGACGGTGTCAATTTCGTCGCCGTGGATCAGCCGCAACAACTCGTCGCGCGACAACCGACCCGGGGTTGAAGAACTCACTCTCGTCTCCTCAATTCAGCAGTGGTCAAAATGGTAGCCCCGTGAGGCGAGATGCAGAATTTCCATCGCGGCGCGAGAGTCGCCATTGTGGGGCGATTCGCCACCCATGGAAACTCGCGACTTGTCGCAAGTTGTCCGGATCGATTGGCCCGGTTACCGGCTGGATTGTCGACGACGCAGAAGGACAGTTGTTTACCTCTCGCTGCGACCGGGCCAGCACTATAGTCTCGCCAAACGTAGTTTTCGTTGTCATCAACATAGGGGGAATATATGCCAGAGGGACTTGATCGACCACTCGAGATGATGAGTGATACCGATCAATTGCATCAACTGGGTTACGCGCAAGAGCTCAATCGCACGATGAGCAAGTTCTCAAACTTTGCGATCTCGTTCACCATTATTTCGATTCTCTCAGGCTGTCTCACGCTCTACGGCTTCGGTCTAGAACACGGTGGTCCACCAACCATGCTCTGGGGTTGGTTGATTGTCGGAGTACTGGTCCTCTTCGCCGGCTTCTCGATGGCCGAGATCTGCTCGGCCTTTCCTACGGCCGGAGGCCTCTACTACTGGGCGGCGAAGTTAGCGCCCGGCAAGAGTGGCCCGATCTGGTCGTGGTTCACCGGATGGTTCAATCTTCTGGGCCAAGTGGCCGTTACCGCTGGCATCAGTTTCGGTGCCGCGTTCTCGGTGTCGGCGTTCCTGGCGATCTTCACGAATCAGGGATACTGGCTCTCGCGCGGACACACCATCATCATCTTGGCGATCATTCTCGCGGCGCAGGGTCTGTTGAATACCTTTGGCATACGCCTGGTCGCGATACTGAACAACATCTCAGTGTGGTGGCACCTCATTGGTGTCGCCTTGATCGTCGCCATCTTGTTCGCCGCGCCCACGTCGCACAGTCACCAATCGATCGGCTTCCTCTTCGGTAGTTCCGGTTGGCACGCCTTCGAAGGACTTTCGGGGCTTTCCANNGGGCTTTCCATACCCTTTTACGTCTTCCTCGTCGGTCTGTTGAACGCGCAGTACACCTTCACCGGGTATGACGCGTCCGCGCACGTCACCGAAGAGACGCTCCACGCCGCTGTCGCTGGTCCTAAGGGCATAGTGAACTCCATTTGGATTTCGCTCGTGGCGGGATTCATCTTGCTGCTCGGGGTGAGCATGGCTATTCCTCACGTCTTCCCGGTCGTGGTTGGCGGCACAAGCTTTCCGAACTACGCGAGCATCGCGACGGCGACGGTGCCGTGGGCGACAATCTTTGAGTTCGCCGCCGGTCGGGTCACGGCAGAGATATTGATTTTGATCGTCATCGGCGCGCAGTTTTACTGTGGCATGTCCTCGGTCACGGCAAACTCGCGAATGCTCTTCGCGTTTTCTCGAGACGGCGCCGTGCCCTTTTCGAGCTACTGGCACCGCATCTCCAAGCGCAGTCACGTGCCGGTCCACTCGGCGTGGTTCGGCGCGATTGGCGCCTTCATCTTGTCCGTGCCGTACCTCTGGAGTGCCGTCGCCTATGGCGCGGTCACTTCAATCGCCGTCATCGGGCTCTACGTGGCCTACCTAATTCCGGTCTTCTTGCGTCGCATTAACGGTGGAGCGTTTCACCCGGGACCGTTCAAGCTCAATAANNCAATAAATGGGGACCACTCATTGGCTGGACCGCCATTGTCTGGGTCGTGTTCATCTGCATCATCTTGTTGCTACCCCAGTTCAGCCCGATCACCGCCAGCACCTTCAACTACGCACCGGTTGCGGTCTTGACCGTGTTGGGATTTGCCGGTATTTGGTACGCAGTCTCGGCACGCAAGTGGTTCAAGGGTCCAAAGATTCAAGGATCCCCCGAAGAGCTGGCCGCCATCGAACACGAACTCAGCATTTAGCTACACCGTCGCTCGTACGAGCGACCACGATTGAGCAAAAGAGGCCGGCGCCACGAAAGGTGGCGCCGGCCTCTTTCGTTGGGCGCCTCGGCGGTACCACGCGCAAGTTGAGGTGAGGTAGAGGCGTGGTACTGGCTCGGGCGTTGAAGTAAGGTGCTGAGTGCCTCGCGGCAGCGAAGTTGGTGCGATTCCAACGCTGTCCCGCAACTGTAAGTGGCCCCACAAGGACCACGAAGCCAGGTCGCCTGCTGCGAGGAGATGTGAAAATCAGCTCTCGAGGTAAGGAGCGGTTGTTCGGATCTCCATCCGTCGCCACACCACTTCGACGGAATAGGAGAAGACCATGTTTAAGTCCCTGCGATTAATCCTCGCGTTATCCCTGGGCCTCGTGGCCCTACCCCTATTGAGTACCGCGAGTGCGGGGGCGTCCAGTTCGCCCACGTGCGTCGTGTCGCTCTCACCGGCCGCGACCGAAACACTCTTTGCTATTGGGGCCGGCCCCCAGATCCAAGCGGTCGACTCCGACTCGGACTATCCAACAACGGGACTGCCCGCGAAGCGGATTGACGCCCTCAACCCGAGCGTCGAGGCGATTGTCGGGCTCTGCAAGAGCACCAAAACGCATCCCTCGACCAAACCCGATCTGGTGATCATTTCGTACAATGCCGACGACATCCAACAGAAGTTGACGGGACTGGGCATCAAAGTGGTGCTCCAAGGTCCACCGGCGACGTTGAGTGGTGCGTACCAAGAGATCAACCAACTGGGTCAACTCACCGGCCACGCGGGCAAGGCCGCGTCGATCGTGACCTCACTGAAGTCCACGATCGCCAGGGACGTGGCCTCGGTGCCGGCGCACCCGACGAAGGTCGTTACCGTCTATTACGAGCTTGACCCCACCTACTACTCACTGGCGAGCACTACGTTCGTGGGCTCACTGTTGAAATCGCTCGGCGTGGTCAACATCGCCAATGCCAAGTCCACCTCTGGCGACGACGGGTACCCCCAACTGAGCGCTGAGTATGTTGTCAGCGCGAACCCGAAGTTGATCTTTCTCGCCGATACGATCTGCTGTCACGTGAACGAGGCGGCCGTCGCCAAGCGCAGCGGATTCGACAACGTCAGCGCGGTCGTGCACCATCACGTCATCGGTTTGAACGACGACATCGCCTCGCGGTGGGGACCTCGGCTGGGAATTTTGATGAATGACCTGACGGCCGGCGTGAAGGGCGTACTGGCCGACGCGGCGCTCTGGAAGAAATAGGTTGAACGCCCATCCACCGACCGGACGCCGAGTGGCGCTCGTCACTATCGTGACGCTGGCCGCGCTCGCGGCGGCGGTGGTCTGTGGGTTGGTGATCGGGCCCACGCCCATCGGCGCCGCGCGCGTACTGGGTGACGTCGTTTCACATCTTGGTCTCGGGCGCAGCACGCTCACGCCGCTGCAGTCGACGATCATCTGGCAGCTACGGGCGCCGAGAATGGTACTGGGCCTGTTGGCCGGTGCGATGCTCGCCGTCGCTGGCGCGACGTATCAGGGCGTCTTTCGCAACCCCCTGGCCGACCCGTATCTGTTGGGCGTCGCCGCAGGGGCGGGACTTGGCGCAACCGTCGCCATCGTTGACTTGGGCGGAGGACTCAATACGCCGAGTTGGACACCGCTGCTGGCCTTCGGGGGCGCCATGGTGGCCGTGGTGGTGACCTGGGTGATCGGGGGGCGAGGTCTGCGATCGAGCACCTCGACGTTGATCTTGGCCGGCGTGGCGGTCGCGGCGCTGTTCACGAGTTCCCAAACGTTTCTGTTACAACAGTCCTCTCCCAATTCGATCGCGCGCGTGTACATCTGGTTGCTGGGATCACTCGCCAGTGCGAGCTGGAGCTCGGTGGAGTTGGTGTTGCCTTACGTGCTCGTGTGCGTCGTGATCTGTGTCGCGGCCGGTCAGGCGCTCGACGTTATGAGCGTGGGCGAGGACGAGTCGCGCTCTCTCGGTCTGCCGGTGCGACGCGTGCGACTCATCGTCATCGCGGCGTCGTCTCTGGGCACCGCGGCGATCGTCTCGGCCGTCGGACTCATCGGTTTCGTGGGCATCATCGTGCCCCATATCGTCCGGCTGCTCGTGGGCACGTCGTACCGACGAATTTTGCCGATCTCGGTGGCCTTTGGCGCCGCGTTCTTGGTCTTCGCCGACACAATCGCACGCACCGTGATGGCGCCTTCGGAACTGCCGCTCGGCGTGGTCACCGCCATCGTGGGCGCGCCGGTCTTTGTCATCGTCTTGAGTCTGCGCCGTCAGATGGTCACGTGAGTACCGTCGAACTTCACAATCTCAGCGTGCGCGCGGGATCGACCACGCTAATCAGTGACGTCTCGCTCGACGTCGAGGCGGGAACGTGGTGCACGATCATTGGACCTAACGGCGCCGGTAAGACCACTCTCGTCGAGACGGCCGCGGGTCTTCGCCGACCCTGGAAGGGGTCGGTGTCGATCTCGGGAGAACCCGTGGGTTCGATGAGCGAACGGGAACGGGCCAAGCGAGTGGCGCTGGTGCCCCAGCACCCCACCGTGCCCGCGGGGATGAGCGTGCGTGACTATGTCGCGCTCGGACGCACCGCGTATCACGGACTACTGCGCGCGCCCAGTGCGCTTGATCGACGGACCGTGGACACCGTCTTGACTCGCCTCTCACTCGAGGAGTTCTCTCACCGTGACGTCTTCACCCTCTCGGGCGGCGAACGTCAGCGCATGGTGCTGGCGCGCGCACTGGCCCAGTCGACGATGGTGATGGTGCTCGACGAACCGATCACCGGACTCGATCTTCGCCACCAGATAACGATCCTCGAACTACTCCAAAAGGAGGTCCACGAGTGCGGTCTCACGGTGCTCGCGACGCTGCACGACCTCACGTTGGCGGGCCAGTTCGCCGATCGGCTCGTCCTGCTCGATCACGGACGGGTGGTGTTGGATGGACCCTCGGACGAGGTCGTGCGCAGTGAGGAACTCGAGGCGTGCTACGGCATGCGCCTTCGCGTCGTCGACGTCGACGGCGCGGACGTGGTCATCCCGGTTCGTCACTGAACGTTCACGACGCGTCATCGAGTCGGTTACTTCGCGGTAGCGCGATCGAAGCGGCGCCGTCGAGCGAAGGCGTCGTTTGTAATCTCCTAGACTTAACCAAAGACACGAAGGGAAACCCGTGCGGCGCACGCGAATCGTAGCGACAATTGGTCCGGCCTCTAACTCCGACGAGAAGTTGCGCGAACTCGTACTGGCCGGGGTGGACGTCTTTCGCATCTCGTTCGCTCACGGCGACATCGCGTCGGGAATTGCACTCTTGCGTCGCGTGCGGGCCATTGCGCCGGATCTGGCGATCATGGTGGACATCCCCGGACCCAAGATTCGCGCAGGTTCCTTTGGCACGTTGCCCGTCACCTTGAGCGTGGGCGACGAGACCGAGTTGGTGGAGGCCCTGGGCGAAGTATCCACCGCCCGGCGAATAACGGTCGAACGCGAAAACGTACTCTCTCAGCTCAAGCCCGGCGACCGGATCCATATCGGCGACGGCGGAGTGTCGCTGGAGATAGTGCGCTGCAAGAAAGACGTCAGCGCGCGCGTCATTTCCGGTGGCGCGGTGATGGGTAAGCCGGGACTGTCGCTGCCGTCTTCAATCCTCAACGATCGACTGCCCACCGACGAGGACCGCGCGAGACTCGAGGCGCTGCGCCACGAAGAGTTTGAGATTTTGGCCGTGTCGTTCGTGCGCTAAGGCTTTGACGTCGATTCGGTTCGCGCGGTGTTGTCGCGCGACGACGTCATGATCATGGCCAAGATCGAGACCGGCGAGGGGATCGAGAATCTCCTCGAGATCATCGAACACTCTGACGCCATCATGGTGGCGCGCGGTGACCTCGGAGTGCGACTGCCGATTGAAGAGGTGCCCCATCTGCAAAAGGAGATCGTGCGCCTCGGGATTCGTTACGCCCGCCCGGTCGTGGTGGCGACCCAGATGCTCGAATCGATGACCCACGCGCAAGTGCCGACCAGAGCTGAAGTCACCGACGTCGCGAACGCCGTGCTCGACGGGGCGAGCGCGGTGATGCTCAGTGGTGAGACCGCGATCGGCGACGACCCGGTGGGTACCGTCATCACCATGGACCGCATCGTGCGACGTGCCGAACGGTCCTTTCCCTACGCCGAGTGGGGCGCGGGCCTGGGCGTTCAGCATCTCGCCGCCTCGAGTACCCAGGCGTCGAGGGTCACTGCCGCCATCACCGGGGCCGCGTGGCGAGCGGCGATGGACGAGAACGCGGTGGCGATCGTGGCCTGCACTCGTTCGGGCATGACGGCGCGGGCCATCTCGCGTTTTCGCCCACCGATGCCCATCGTCGCCATCACCCCCAGCGCGTCCACCGCGCGACAGCTGCGCTCTTCCTGGGGGGTACAAGAGATATTCGTTTCACCGGCCAACGACATCGACAGTCTCTGTGAGGTGGCCCTGACGCAGCTGAAGAAAGTCGGTCTGGCCAAGTTCGACGACCCCATCGTGTTGATGGCGGGATCGTCCTCGGGTGGCAAAGCCATCACCGACACCGTGCGCATGTTGATTGTGCCTTGAACGCTCGCATTGGCTGACGTCGCGCTCAGCATTTCCAAGAACAATCGTCCATCAACCACATTGCCGGCGTGGCCTCAAGCCCGTCCGCTGCTACTACCGGTGATAGCTCCTTAGAGCCAGCTCGCTTTGGCGGACCAGGCCCTGAAGCGGGCGGTGACGGCACTCATCTCGCGGACCTTGGCTTGTCCGGTCGGNNAGCGGTCCGAGTGGGAAGTGGATGAATGCGCTGGGCCACGCCTGCCACTGATTTTTTGACCCGCCAGGGTAGATGCGCACCCAGTCGTAGCCATCGGCAACGATCATGTGCTGTTGGGAGATGACGACATAACTGACGCTCGGTCCGACCGCTTCGACGATGCCCACGTGGCCCGAACCCCCCATGTCGCCGCTCCAGACCGCGACCGCCCCGACGGTCGGGGTGTGGTTGACCAGCACCCCATGCGCGGCGGCGGCGGCGGC
>PKWA01000090.1 GCA_003131665.1 Acidimicrobiaceae bacterium | reverse complement strand
GCGTTCTTGCCGCTCGTCTCGGCGAGCAGGCGAAGCGTGGGCTTCCAGGACGTGAAGAGTTTCGCGGTGTCGAAGGAGCCGGTGAGGATGACCGCGCTGACCCCGACGTGGGTCACGAGGTGCTGTCCACACTCGTGATCCAGGGTCGGCACCAACTGCAACACCTCTCGCGGCACGCCGGCGTCCCAGAGTTGGCTCACCAGTTCATGAGCCACCGCGACGGTTTCGGACGCCGGCTTCAAGATCACGGCGTTGCCGGCGGCGAGCGAGGCGAGTACGCCACCGGCGGGAATCGCGTAGGGAAAGTTCCACGGCGGCACGACGAGCACTACGCCCAACGGGCTCGAGTCGTGGTCGCTTCGAGCGCGTGAGGCGTAGTACCGGGCGAAATCGATGGCCTCACTGACCTCGGGATCGGCCTCGGCGNNGCGGTGCCACGTAGCAAAGCCGGCGCTGGCGAACTCGAGCGCCTCGTCGATCTCGCTCAGGGAGGCCGCGCGATATCGGTACCAGACGCGTCCGTGGTCGTTCGGGTCCCGGCCGTCACGGAACTCCTTGGGCTGGGACTCACTCAGGTGATCGAGTGAGTCGATCACGAAGTCGACGCGCTGGCGAACTTCCTCGAGCGCGTCGGTGACGTCCTTCGCGTAGGTGGCGTCGGTCGGGTCGCCGTCGGGCTCGTTTACAAAGTCGTTAGTCGAGGTGGCGAGGTCGGTTCGCTTGCGACGCGTGCCCACGCCGTGGCGAGCAGTCAGGGCGTCGATGAATCGTTTTTGTTGTTCATCGAAGACGGCCGGGTCCTCGGCGATGAAGGGCGCCGCGCGCAAATAGTTCTCCGGCGCCGTGTTCTCGTCGAGTCGACGAACGAGGTACGCCACGGCCGAGGCGAAATCGTCTCGCTGGGTCACCGGCGCGTAGAGCAACACCGGTTGACCGCTCGCCACGAGGGCCCGGGCCTCGGGATTGGCCATGCCTTCGAGCATCTCCACGTCGAGTTGTTCGGCCACGCCCCGGGACTCGGCGAGTTCGAGCGCCCACGCCACGTGAAAGAGATTGTGGCTGGCCACGCCGACTCGAAGTGCGCCCGCGTTCTCGGCGCGAAGCGCGACGTCCAGCAGCCGGCAGTAACTGGCGTCGACGTCGGCCTTGTTGTCGTACGGAGCGGCTGACCAACCGTGCAGTTCGGACTCGACGTGCTCCATCGCCAGGTTCGCCCCCTTGACGAGGCGAACCTTGATCGCAGCGCCGCCGTTCTGGTGACGGGCCGTGGAGAAGGCGATGAGCTCGTCGAGGGCGCCGTGTGACTCCGGGAGATAGGCCTGGAGCACGATGCCGGCTGGAAGGTGCGCATAGGCCGGTTCCCCCAGGACCGTAGTGAAGGCGTCCAGTGTCAGACGAAGGTCGCGGTACTCCTCCATGTCCAGATTGACGAAGGTGCCCGTCGCGTTTGCTTCGGTGTAGAGACGTCGCAGCTTCGCGGCCACGCGCTCGAGCGAGCCCGCGTGGTCAATGGTGAACAGCTGGCTCTCGATCGACGAGAGCTTCACCGAGACGTAGTTCACGTCCTCGCGTCGCACCATCTCGAGCACTCGCTCGAGGCGACGGTTCGCCTCTCGCTCACCGAGCACCGCTTCGCCCAGGACGTTGACGTTCAATTGAAGTCCCTCGCGTTCGTGCGACGCGATTCGCTCGCCCAGTGACGCGGGTGCGGCGTCCAAGATGAGATTCTCGGTCAGGGTGCGAATGCGCGAGTTGACGATCCCTATCGCCAGTGACGGCGCCACCTTAGAAAGCCCGGCGACGGCGCGAAGTCCCATCAGGTTGAACAGACCGAAGCCCTTGCTCGACGCGCTCTTGACTGCCGTGCGCAGCGCGCTCGACGCTCCACGAACGGAGCGAAATCGCATGACTTCATCAGTGAGGGCGATGGTGACGCCCACGGCGCTCGGATCTTGAAAGAGTCGTCGAAAACGGCGACGGGTGGCGCGATCTTCGCGGGAGCGCGGCGCCGCGGCGTCGATCAACTGACGGGCTCGCGCGAGAGCGTTGCTCAGTACGGACGCTGCCGCGTCATCGTTCGAAGCGATCATCGCCGAGCCATGCTTACGGACCTAGCCGGGCGCGGTGACGTCGTGGTCAGAACCAGAGCTGGCGAGGTTGCTCGACGGGGGCCGTGTCGAGTTCCAGATCTCTCGAAACAACACGTGAGCGGTGGCCGCCCCCGGCACGGCGAGCATCACCCCGACGAAACCGCCAAAGATGCCGTCGACCCACGCGCCCAAGACCGCACCGACGATCATCGCGACGAACACGGTCAGAGGATTGATTTTGACGGTGCGGCTCATGATGATGGGATAGAGCACGTGATTCTCGATCTGCGTGTAGATCAAGAAGACCACGGCGGTGATGATGCCCGCGGTGAGGGAGTGCACGAACGCGAAGAGCACCGTTGGGATTCCGGCGAGCGCGCCGCCGATCTGGGGCAGAAAGTCCACGAGGGCGACCCACAGGGCCCACAACAGCGCGAAGGGCACCGAGAGACAGAACAGGGTGATAAAAACGACGAATCCCGCAATGAGGGACGTCGTGAGATTGCCGATCATGAAACCGAGCGCGGACCGGCTCACTTCTCGACTGACTCTCGTAATCCACGCACCTTGCTCAGGCGAGATCATCTTCAGCGAGGCCCGGCGAATCTTCGGGCCCTCCAAGAGCAAGAGCACGACGAAGGCGAAGAGCGTGACCAGTATGAGCATCACCGTCGCGGCCCCACGTCCAAGAGCGAGCGCCGGTTTCGAGAGACCCTTGGCGAAGGTGACGAGTTTCGAGGAGTTCTTATGCAGCCACTTCTCAACGTGGTAACGGCGAAGGAGGTGACCAATCCAGCCCTTACCCTCTTCGGCTCGGTGAATATACGCGGGCAGTGCCCGGGCGAGATGGGTCGTTGAGTTCACTAAGGGATAGCCGAAGGCGAAGGCCAATCCGGCAAAGGCCAGGACGGCCACAAAGGTGACGACGAAGACGGCGGCACCACGCCGGGGCAGTTTCCACTTCTGGATCAAGTCAACGAGCGGGTTCAACAACATCGCTATGAAACCGCCCACGAGCATCAAGAGCAGAACGTCGCGCAGTCGATACAGCACTTTGCCGGCGAGATACACCGCGGCGACCGTGAACACGGTAACGAGGATGGTCTTGAGCGGGACATCGTTGAGTTGGGCTCGCTGAAAGATCTGAGCACGACGGGTACTGAGGTCGTCCTCGTCCGGATCCGGCTTCTTTGCCATCGCCACGCCCCTTTCGTCCAACTCCTCGAATCACGCTAGCCCCGGCCATGCGCGGGCCAGAGAGAACTTACGCCGCGCTCTCGCTTTGGCGCAGCGCGCCGTAGCGGCGCCGGTAGAGCACGTAGCAGACTCCTCCGGCCATGGTCGGCAACCAGTAGGAGCCGAGTCGAAAGGCTAACGTCGCGACGACGGCGTTGGCGCTGGGCACGTGGGCCAAGACCAACAGACCGCTCAGACTCGCTTCGACGATGCCCAGACCGCCGGGCGTGATCGGCAACAAGGCCAAGACGGCCGTCGCGGCGTAGGCCAACAAGACGAGCGAGGGATTGGGGCGGGTGCCGGTGGCCCTCAGTACCGCCAAGAGGCTGGCGTAGTCCAAGCCGATACGTCCCGCCACCAGCAACAGGGCCTTCCACCAGTTCTTCCCGAGGTCGCTTCGTACCTGATCACGCTCGTTGACCAGGCGCGCGCCTAATTCTGTCGAGCCTTTGGCGTGTCGCGGCATCTTGTTGAGGAACCATTGCAATACGCGACCAATGACCAACAAGGTCTTATCGGTCGTTAAAAAGACGACACCGATGAGCACTATTAACACGAAGCCGATCACCCCGAGTTCACCGGCGTGCACCAGGCCCGCGCTGACCGATTCGCCGCCGATGATTACCGGGAGGGCGAAGATGGGCAAGAAAAACAGTCCGGCCACGCCAATGATCGACGAGACTGCCAGGCCCCCCGCGGCCTGGACCGTGTCGATGCCGCTGCCAGCGAGCATTCGATACTGCACGCTCGCCCCGACGGCGTCGCCACCCGGCAGGGTATTGGTGACCGCGTTGCCAGCCAGTCCCGCCGTGACGACCGCGAACCAGCTCTTGGTTCGCAGCACGAGACGAAGCAGCCCCATCGCACAGACGAAGCTGGCAATCTCACAGAGCAGCGCGACGAGTAGCCACCACGGATCGAGCGTGAAGAGTCGCGGCCACGACGAGATGACGTGAACCAGGGCCGGCAGCAAGATGTAGAGGCTGAGTCCCGCGACGACGACCGCGATGATGCGGCCGACTGGCGATCGGCGCGAGCGAGGCTTGGTGACGGTGGCTATTGGTTCAATCTATGTCAGTCGCTCAACATTTGGGGCGGTCGAACAGCAAAAGTGCTGTCAATATCGTCTTTCGCGACGTCAGCCGATAGGTTCACTTCGTGGCCATCTATAACGACAAGGTCCTGCCTCGACTCATCAATTTCGCCTGCGGCGAGCGGGCTCTGGCGCCGTGGCGCCAGAAAGTCTGCGAGGGACTGAGCGGTGCGGTGGTGGAGATTGGTTTTGGATCGGGCCACAACGTGCCCTACTATCCCTCGGACATCGACGTCGTCTACGCCGTTGAACCGAGCTCGCTCGCCGTCAAGCTCGCGGACAAGCGAATGAAGAGCGCCTTCGTATCGATTCAACTCATAGGTCTCGAAGGTCAGGCGATTCCCCTCGCTAACGAGTCCTGTGACGCGGCGTTGTCGACCTTCACGTTGTGCACCGTGCCCAATCCCGAGTTAGCCCTGCGCGAGCTTTGGCGCGTGTTGAAACCCGGTGGACAACTCCACTTTCTCGAACACGGCTTGGCACCGGGCCGATCACTCGCCTTTACTCAACGCCTGTTCGATCCGTTTCAGCACCGTATCGCCGGCGGCTGTCACTTGACTCGTCAACCACTTTCGCTGATAGCCACGGCGGGTTTTGAGTTGGTATGGAGCCAAGAAGGACCGGGCAAAGGTCCCAAGCCGTGGAGTTACTTCAGTCTGGGTGTCGCCCAAAAGGAGTAAAACGCTGCGACCATTCGCATCCAATGCAGAGGAACTCCGCGAAAGTACCCTGGCGAAGTGAAACGAGTAGCGGTCGTTGGCTGCGGCGGCGCCGGAAAGTCAACCTTTGCCAAACAGTTACACGAAGTGACTGGGCTACCGCTGTATCACCTCGATCAACTGCACTGGCGGCCGGGTTGGGTAGCGCCCCCCGAGGATGAGTGGCGAAGCATGCAGCTTGAAGTTGCGGCCCGTAAAGAGTGGATCATTGACGGCAACTACGGCAAGGAGTTCGAGATCCGCTTCGCCCGCGCGGACACCGTCATCGTCCTAGCCCTTCCACGGCGGGTATGTATCCGCCGCGTGTTGTGGCGAATGGTGACGAACTGGCACACAGACGTGCAAGCGCCCGGTTGCCCCGAGCACATTGATTTCGAATTCCTACATTGGCTCTGGCGTTTTCCCTATGACGCTCGACCTCGACTCGATGAGGCGCTCGCTCGTCACGAGGGGCAGTTTGATTTAGTTGAGCTAAAGACCAGTCGTCAGGTTCGGAACTACTTCGGCGCGATACATTGACGACGACGTTTATCGCTGGAAGAATGCATCGGCGTTGTCAACCATCTCGCGGGCAATCTTGACAGCCTTTTTGGCGTCGGTCTTAGAAAATCCAGAAAAGCCGTAGTGTGCTGCATCTTTTAGGTCCAACAGTCGAAGTAAAAGCTTCTTGTGTTGAAGTCCTTTGTCTGACGCGGTCCGAAGCAATTCTGCGGCCTGGCGATGGGCTTCTCCGCGAAAGCACCTTCCCAATCCTTTGCAACAGATGGCATCCGCTGCAGCTATCCCAGCCAAGACAGCATTGCCTGCCGCCACTCCCGCGAACTCCTCTCGATCGTCGGCGAGGATTAAATCGGCGACCTCCAGGTACGCCCGCGCTGACCGAAGCCGCTGTGTGGCTTCGCGTCGGTTACAAGCGGTGGTTCGTGTCGGCGACTCCATTATGAAGGGAGTCCCTTCGGGTACTTGTAGACCAGCGGACCGAGTTCATCGTACAAACGAACTTCATCTTTCCGGATGTTTTGATAGATCTTGCTGTTCATGCGGCGATGTTCGGACCACTCAATTGCCGAGAGGTTGACTATTTGAAGTGGATTGCCAGTCCATCGTCGAACTAGTTCGTGCATTTTGTCCGCATTTGCATTCCATTTTTTAACCTGAGCGTCAGACAACATTCTCTGTGTTATTGCAGTAGCCCACATTCCGAACGACGCAAGGACTGACTTTCTCATTTGAGCCTCACTGATTTCGGCGACCGTGGGTGGACGAACCAGTAACAGATCGATGTCGCTGCTGGAATCTCCATCCTGGCGCGCCGCTGATCCAAAAATGCACGCGTACAACGGTCGGACATTCCATCCTTCAACCTCACGGGCAGTTCTTCGCCAAAGTTCTGACCGTAGGCCTGCCATCTCAATGGCGATGGCGGCTGCAACATGGTCTCTATTCAAGTTGTAGACGCGCGACTTTCCCAGTTCGGTAGCCGTAACGATGCCTTGAACCACGAGGCGCCCCAACGATTTTCGGATTCCGATCTCGGAACCGCGTACTGACTTACTCGCGACTTCGGAGACCGTAAGAGGTTTGCCGGCGTTGGCCAATGCGACCAAGACCGGACCATCCAAGGAGGGGGCGACAGTCATAGAAGGGTCAGTTAGGTTCATTATTCTTAAGTATACGACTTGATACTTTAGGATATGGGTCTATACTTTAGGAAAACAATGGCCTGGGGCGGCGTTTTACGGTGTCCCGGAATTAAAACCTTGTTTGTTCCTCGCTCCTTCAATCGACTTTCGCAAGATTGAACTGCGCAACCTGGTCCAAACGTACGTAACCCAGCCTTTGGTAGACGCCATTACTGGTGGGGTTGGTGGAGTCTGTATAGAGCATGACTCGAGAACCGTGGCGCAACAAGGTGGCGCTGAGTGAGGCGGTCACCGCCGACGCGTATCCGTGACCGCGATGTTGCGCGGGCGTGAATACCGGACCTATTCGGGTGACAAGACCAGTCGGCGTTTCGACTGGCGAGAGGTGTCCCGCCATGGCGACGGCGACATTGTTTACGCACCACAGGTACATCGTGCCGGACTTCAATTTGGCGACGAGCGCGGCGCGATCGTTCTCGCTGGGCGTAGTAGCTTCGCCATCGATGAATTTATGGAAGTCTCGGTTCCACTGCTCGACCAAATCAAAGTCCTCGAGCGTGGCGACACGACTCGCTCCCTCAACTTCGGGAACGCGGAGATCCGTGAGTTCATAGATCACGCTTCGGCGTCCCCGCTCGGCAGTTCGACGAGAGCCCGGTGACTGGTGCTCTCGGTAGGCCCTGAGGAATTCTTGGACGATCTCTTCGTTGCCACCTATCCACGGGAACTGGTCGTCGTCGCGGGCCACGGCGTCGGCCAAGCGTGCTGCGGCCTCAAGGGGCATGGGCCCGAGTGACAGGCCAAAGGGCGCCGTTCGCAGCGCCGCGCCCACGACGGCTCCTTCGTCGTCTTTGATTAACCACCACCAGTAGGCGTCGTACAATCGACCCCCGCTAGCGACCGCGACGGCGATGGAACCGAGCAGGTTCGTGCGAATCGGATCGAGGCCTCGATAGGTGATGGTCGCCGCGAGGAACTCCTCGGGCGTGGCGCAGCGTACGACTTCCATGGAACGACGATAGATGCTCAATGGTGCTGTGGAGTTCGTCACGGTGACGTCCACGCGGTGTCGATCTAGTGCGGGTCGAATAAGGCCATCTCTTCGGCACTCGGAGTCTCAAAATAGTGGTCGTACTCTTCGAGTTGGTTTCGAGTGATGCGCCCTTCGCTCACTGTTCGAACAGCGTTTCGCGTCTTAATTCGTTGCCAACGTTCCTCGAGCGAGACGTCGAGCACGTAGAGCGCCACCTCGGCCCCGAGTGACCTCGCGCCCAGGCGCTTCTCGTCTCGTTCGGCGCGCAGCCAGAAGCCGAACTCCAAGATGACGCTACGGCCCAGATTCAAAAGTGCTTGGGCCGTCTGCCACTGGAGTGCTTCTAGGTGAGCTCGCGCCCCTTCGTCGAAGAGATCGACGCCGAGTTGGTTCATCCAATCGTCCGCGCCGAGAACCAGGGCCGGGTGATCGAGCGCGAGTCGACGCGCCAGCGTGGGCTTGCCCGCGCCCGGCAAGCCACAGATGAGGATGAGTCTCGGAGCGGAAGCCTCTGGCATCTTTTCCAAGGTAGCCAACGCGATGGTCGCCGCCGGGTCTCACTCGCCGTGCATGGATCTTTCCGTCGCGTCGATGGGTGAGAATGGACCAATGAGTGGTGAAATCTGGCTCGTCGTCGGCGTCCAAGCGGCTGGAAAGTCCACGACCGCTGATCTCCTGGCTCGACAGTTTGAACTCGGGGTTCACGTGCGCGGGGGTGAGTTCTACCGTTGGGGGGTACGTGGATGGGCTCATCACGACGATGAGCGACGAAGCGAAGCTCGTCGCCATCTCGATCTTCGCTACCGGCTTTCGGCGCAGGTCGCTGACGAATACTGCGCCGAAGGGTTCACCACCGTCGTGCAGGACAATCTCTACGGAGAAGACGTCGTGGCGTGGTTGCAACGCGTGCACGCTCGGCCCCGACATCTCGTCGTGTTACGGCCATCGATTGAGGTCGTACGTCAAAGAGAAGAGGGTCGGCTTCGGGCCATCGGCAAGGTCGCTTATCGAGAGGGCGGTGTCACTATCGAAGAGCTCGATGGATTTTTAGGAACGATCCCCAAGATTGGGCTTTGGCTGGACACCTCAGCTCAGAGCGCCCTCGAGACGGTTGTCGAAATACTCCGTCGTCGTTCCGAGGCCAGAGTAGATGACGCACTCGGAAAATTGCCCGCTATGGGCTAGGCAGATCTTGTCGTGGGTAGCTGACCCTAAGAGAGTAGGAAGTGACGAGTGACTTCGAAGCGAGGCGACCAGTGAGTTCAACGATGCGCGCGTGGGCCGTCAAGACCCCCGGTCCCATCGACTCAGCACCGCTCGTTCAAATCGAGCGCGACGTTCCCGTTCCGGGACCCGGTCAGATTCGACTTCGCGTGACGACCTGTGGAGTCTGTCGCACCGATCTTCATCTCTCCGAAGGGGACTTGGTACCGCGCCGACCCTTGGTGGTGCCGGGCCACGAGATCGTCGGCGTGGTTGATGAACTCGGTCCCACGACGACGCTCTTCGCTCTCGGCGATCGGGTGGGGGCGGCGTGGCTGGCGAAAACCTGCGGAACCTGTCGGTTCTGTCTCGCCGAGCAAGAGAACTTGTGTCTCGCTCCGACGTTCACCGGCTGGGACGTCGACGGCGGCTACGCACAGTTCGTGCTCGTCAACGAGGCGTACGCCTATCAGCTACCCGAAGGCTTCAGTGACCTCGACGTGGCGCCGCTGCTCTGCGCGGGGATCATTGGCTACCGGGCGTTGCGACGGGCCGAACTGCCCAAGGGTGGGCGTCTCGGTATCTACGGCTTCGGAGGCTCGGCCCATCTGACCGCCCAGATCGCGATCGCCGAGGGGGCGAGGGTCCACGTCATGTCGCGCTCACCCGAGTCGCGCGAGCTCGCCCTCTCGTTGGGAGTCGCGAGCGTGGGCGACACTAACGACCCACCGCCCGAGCTACTGGACGCCGCGATCCTTTTTGCCCCGGTGGGCGACATCGTCACCACGGCGCTCGATTCGCTGGATCGAGGCGGCACGCTCGCCATCGCCGGGATCTACTTGAGTGACATCCCCTCGCTCAACTACGAGCGTGACCTCTTTCAAGAGCGAACGTTACGTAGTGTCACCGCCAATACGCGCCAAGACGGTCGCGACTTCCTCGAGATCGCCGCTCGCATCGGAATGAAGGCCACCGTCAATCCCTACCCGTTTGAACATGCCGACCAGGCACTCGCCGATCTCGCCCACGAACGATTTAGTGGCGCCGCGGTGTTGGTGGATTTCGACTGATGAACTAACAGACGTCACCGTCGCCATTAGTTGGTCTACGGCGTGGTGGTACTCACCACGGCAGCCACGGCGGCGGCCACGGCGGTGACGACGTTGGGATTGAAGACCGTTGGCACGATGTAGTCCGGCGAGAGCTCGGTGGGCTTCACGACGTCAGCGATCGCCCGACCGGCCGCAATCTCAATGTTCTCGGTAATCTTGCGCGCGCCGGCGTCGAGCAGCCCGCGAAAGATGCCCGGGAAGGCGAGAACGTTGTTGATCTGGTTCGGCTCGTCACTTCTTCCCGTCGCCACGATCGCGGCGAAGCGTCGAGCCACCGCCGGGTCTACTTCGGGGTTGGGGTTCGCGAGGGCGAAGACGATTGAATCCTTGGCCATTACCTTGAGGTGCTCTTCGCCCACGACGTTCGGTCCCGAGACGCCGATCAACACGTCTGCGCCGGCCATCGCATCTTCGAGCGAGCCCGTGCGCTTCTCCACGTTGGTGTGCGCGGCGAGCCATCGGCGAGGCTCGTCGAGTTGTGCGTCGTTCTCGGCCAAGATCCCTCGGCGGTTGACGGCGATGACATCACCAACACTCTCGGCGAGGAGCAACTTGCTGATCGCTACGCCGGCGGCGCCAGGGCCGAGCACGACCACGCGCACGTCCTTCATCGGTTTACCTACCACGCGCAGCGCGTTGAACAGCGCGGCGTAGACGACGGTCGCGGTGCCGTGTTGATCGTCGTGAAAGACCGGGATGTCCAACAGCTCGCGCAGGCGTGATTCGACTTCGAAGCAGCGCGGAGCGGAGATGTCCTCTAAGTTGATGCCGCCATAGACCGGCGCGATGCACTCCACGATGCGAACAATCTCGTCGACGTTCTGCGTGTCGAGACAGACCGGCCACGCGTCGATGCCGGCGAATCGCTTGAAGAGCAGCGCCTTTCCCTCCATCACGGGCAGCGCGGCCGCGGGCCCGATGTTGCCCAGGCCGAGCACCGCGGAGCCGTCGGTCACCACGGCCACGGCGTTGCGCTTTATCGTCAGCTTTCGCACCAACGTCGGATCTTTGGCGATCGCCATCGAAATGCGCGCCACGCCCGGGGTGTACGCCATCGAGAGGTCGTCGCGAGTCTTCAGCGGGACCTTGGGCTCGACCGCGATGGTGCCCCCTAAGTGCATGAGGAATGTTCGGTCGCTGATGGCTTGGACGTGCGCACCCTCCACCAATTCGACTTCGGCCTTCAGTATTTCCGCGTGTTCATCGTCAATGGCGTTACAGGTGATGTCGACGACCATGTGTCGCCCGTTGGGTTCGACGACGTCGAGCGCGGTCACCACGCCGCCCACGTCACTGACCGCGGTCGCCACTTCGCCAATCGCCGAGGCATTGTCCAGTCCGACCCTCATGGTCACCGAATAGGAAGCGCTCGCGATGCTCATCGTTGGGCCAGTCCCGCGTGTCGATCTTGAGCGGAATGGCTCGATAATGACTGGGATAGGAGGATTGCGGCTTCAATTACCAACACAAAAACGATGCTAGTGCTGGACGAACTGGGCGGCAAAAGGACCTCGTGTCTAAGAGTCCCTGCATTTTGTGAAAATCCTACGTTGGTACTTCGCCTTGGTGCGTGCAGTGGCGAGACAGTTGTCTATTGGTCGCCAAGTCTCAACGGAGTCCTAAAACGGTGCTAAGTGCATCATCGACGCCCCACATTGATTCGCCGTGAAGATGGGCCACGCGTTTGCCCAGCCTGCTCACATCCAATGCGGTGAGTTGTTCGACAAGAATTTTGGTTCGTTCGCCCAGGATCTCAACTTCCGGACGGAACGTTGAATCCTTCGCACTGGTTGATGTTGGGGCAACGAGGACTACGGACCGGGGCAGCATCACATCAGACTGCACCACGACCCCGTAACGCGGACCGCGCCGTTCGTGCCCGACGCCTTTGGGAAGTCGAAGTTCAACCACGTCACCCCTCAGCACGGAGCGACTCCATAAATGCGGCAATTTCGAGCATCTCTCGGCGATCGTCTTTGTCGGCCTCGAGGGCCGCCACTTCTTTGCGAAGTGCTTGGCGGCGGCGAGCGTGCGCCGCGGCACTCAAGATGGCTTCTCGAATTGCCTCGGAGCGACTGAGGCCCGACGCTTCCAGAATGGCGAGCGCTCGCTGGGTTTCTTCGTCAAGTCGAACGGAGACGGCTTTGGCCATAAGGTGAATGTACCACGATTTGTCATACAAGCGTTTCGTCTTCACCTAACCCAACGGTCCTCGCAGTTCTTGGTTCTATCAAGAATCGATACACGTTGGGCTATCGCGCATTGATGGAGGCCCTACAACTGAGGGGCAACTTGGATTGTCTTGACGATGGGCATCGGCTCGAGCAGTTCATCACCGTTTAGGCGCATGCCCTCGAGATGTAACGGAATCGCCTCACGCATATTTTCGACTACCTCGTCGATAGTTTTCCCTGTCGTGATGACTCCATCAAGTCCACTTGCGTACGCTGCAAAGTTTGTACCAGCGTCCTCAATCACAATCGTGTACTCGGTCATTGATTTCGCCTCCTCAATCCGGCTTGTCTCACGATGTCAGCGAGGGTTCCTCTTGGAACGTCGTCGGACAGGTGACTTGGTACTGTCACGCATCGTGGCTTCGAGCGATGATGAAACTGCCGATGACTTCCTCGCTGTCGACTCAGAAACCAGCCGTCATCCTCAAGCATCTTGATGATCTCTCGAACCGTCTCGACTCTCAACGGTCGCCGAGACGGCAATACCTCCGTTTCAATTTCTGTATCTTCAATCACTGAGTATCGGTGATGCAGCCTTCACTTTTCATTTCGTGTGATTGAGACTCTTCGCTATGCACTTGTTGATGATCATCACCACGTCGGCCACCCTGGCGCAAGGGGGCCGGGCGGACCGTCGGGTTGAGGGAGGCCCGGACGTGCGCCGAGGACCTCGAGCAGGGCGCTGAAGTTCAAGCCGTAGGCGGTCGAATTCACCCCGTTGTACTCCGCGTGGGCCGCGGCACGTTCCGGTGACGCGGGCGGGTCCGCCCAGCCCGTCTCGAGACAGGTCTTCGCGTCATTCAAAACTGCGACCTCGGTCGTTGGCGTCAGCGTTTCACCGACATGGACTTCGGGCGTGACGTCCTCGGCCACGTAGACGAACAGACCCTTCGCCGGTCCGTTGCTCAACTGGTACGAGATGAACACGCCGCTCGGCCACTGATTGCTATAGACGTTCTTTACGACGCCGTCGCCCAATGCGTAGATCGGCCCCGATCCGCAGTAGTCGACGCCCTGGTCGATCTCCTGAGGGACCAACGAGGTAATTCCTCGCAGGGGGTTGAGGTAGCCGTCGAGCGGCGTCGCGTCGACCGCCTCGTAGTAGCCGCCGGTCACTTGGTCCACGGCGATCCCGACGGCACTTCCCCCTATGGGCAGCGCGTGAGAGATGGCGAGCGAGCCATGCGAGGTAGCGGCGAAGTTGTTGACGGCGCCATTCGCGCGCAACACGTAGTACCCAGGTCCATCAATCGTCGCGGCGCTCGCGATGGCGCTCACCGGATTGCCAAAGTACGAGCCGTGGTCCGTGGCGAGCGGCGAGCCGTGAAAGGGCGCACCAAAGTTCGCCACGCCGCCGATCGAGGTCGCGATCCAGTAGCCGCCGGTCGTGGGGTCGACAGCAATACCGACGGCCACCACCGGGGCGGTGGCGCCGTAGTGCAGGTGACCGGCGAGCGATCCGCGAAAGGGTACACCGAAGCAGTTGATGGAACCGTTGGCGCGTAGGACGTAATAGCCGGCGCCGTCGGGCGCACTGGCGATTCCGACAGCAGCCGGGTACTGGCCCCATCCACCCGCGTGGATGCGGTGCTCGCCTAAGTACGGCGCGTTAAAGCCACGGACGACTCCGCTCGAGGTGACGATCCAGTAGCCGCCGGTCTTGGAGTCGATCGCGATGCCGGTAGCCGTGATGCCGTTGGGCAAGCTGCCGAGCGCGAGCGAGCCGTAGTTGGTCGCGCCAAACGCCTCGACCTCGCCGTTCGAGCGAAGGACGAGGTAGCCCGAGCCGTCGGTGGTCGCGGCAATGGCGACGACCGCGGGACTCGTCGCCTCCGGAGCGCCCAGGAACGTGGCGCCGAAGGCGGCCACGGTGGGCAAGATCGAGACCGCCGCCGCCGCGGGGGCGTCGAAAGAGAGTTCGCCGCCGGACAACAGGAGAAGGAGGAGCGCCAGTACGGCGGCGAAAGGTCGCCGACCGAGCGCGTCGTAACGAAGCCGGCGACCGAAGTCTGGCTCGTTTCTCAAAAATGCTCGAAATGGCTGGACCAGAATGTTCGTGCCTTTCCAGATCAGAGTTTGGCAGCGCTAGACATCGCGCCGTGGGGCAACCCCTCGTGAACTGTTCTGTACAGTAACCACATGAATGACTGTATCTTTTGCGACGTTGTTCAGGGTCGCGTTGAGTCGTGGAAGGTCTTCGAAGACGACAGTACGTACGCCTTTTTCGATATCGATCCGGTGAGCGAGTACCACACACTCGTCGTGCCGAAGGAACACTACGCCGACGTGTTTGCCATGCCCGAGGCAACACTGTTGCAGGTCGCTCGAACTATCAAGACGGTGGTTACGTTGTTTGAGTCAAAGCTTGGTCTGCGCAACCTTCAAATCATGAACAGTTCGGGCATCGACGCTCAACAAGACGTCTTTCACGTCCACTTTCACCTCGTGCCGCGCGCGTTGGGCGATGGACTGGACATCAAGCGCAGAACCCATCCCGAGTTGCGCGATCGATTCGACGAGATGTTGACGCGACTCGGACCGAGCGCTGATCGAAACTCACCTTGACTCGTGGCCAGTACCACTGACGTCAAGGTCCGAGTGACGGTGCTCGGTTGTGTTGGCTCCTCGTTCGACCAAACCTTGCGCCAACCGTGTTCGAGCTATCTCGTCGAATCCGATGGCGCCGCACTGCTGCTCGACTGCGGCCACGGGTCGTTTGTGTCGCTCCAGGAACTGGCGCCGGAGGCCCGACTTGACGCCATATTCGTTAGTCACGCTCACGCTGACCACGTGGCCGACCTCGAAGCGTTCATGAGCTCGACGGAAATCTGGCGAGAGAGACCTCGACTCCTCGCGTCCGAAGAGACAATGGCCTCAATCGTGCGTGCACCCGTCGAACTCGTCGACGACATTCTGGTTGTGGTGAGAGTTGGCGGTCGAACGGACGTGGCCAACTTTGTGATGGAGTTTTCACAGACCACGCACCAGATGCCGACGCTGGCCACGAGCGTGTCGAGCGGACATCGCCGAGTCGTGTACTCCTCGGACACCGGGCCCTCGTGGGCGGTGCCGACGAACTTCGTCGGAGCCGATCTCGCGTTGGTGGAGTGCACGTTGGAGAGGCGCCAGCCTGAGGACTCAGTCTTCCATCTGGACGCCGCCGAGGCCGCGGCCGTGGCGTGTGAGTTGTCGGCCCGTACGACACTGATCACCCACGTGCCGCCGGGGGCAAGCACCGAGGCTCGCCTTGAGATCGCCCGAGGCGCTGCGCCGCAACTGGAGTTCATGGGAGCGAAGGCCGGCCTTCAACTCACGCTGAACTAAGGGGCCGAGCGCGGGGTGTCGTAGGTGTTCGCGTGCCGAGCACTTGGTAATGACGTGCGAAGTTGGCGTCGTGGGGCTCCCGGCCCATCATCGTCGACCTAACGCTGTTTGGGAACTGGCCCTCGCTGAATGGACGTCACGCCGAAATGGAAATCTGCGAAACAGAAATTGATGTTCACCGTCGTGTTGAACGGAACGGAATACGGGTGCGGACGCACCGGGAGCAACGCCGTGGCGCTCTGGGTCATGCAGGGACCGGCGTAGGGGTCTCCTTGGTTATACGCATCGCCCCAGTTGAGTCCAAAGGAGGCCGTGGCGCCGGGCTCGATCACGACCAGTCGCGGCGCTGCGGCGACGAATATCTGGCCCCCGCCGTTCTCGGTCACTTTGGTCGACCTGCCTTTGTAAATCGAAGGGTAAATGCGCAACTTGGGATAGCCCTCAAGGCTGCAGGTCCTATGGCTGATGTTGACGATGAGGAAGGCCAGGCCCTGGTTGCCAGCGGCGGAGTACGCACCGGCTCCGTTATCGGTCGCCACCGTGAGTTGGCTGGAAGAGCAGGTGGGAATCGCTGTCAAGCCTTGCGCGGCGGACGGCTCAGTAGACGAGAGTATTCCGGCTGAAGCAAATAGTGGCAGAACTCCGATCGCCGCTCGAGACAAAGCGAACCTGAAGTTACGAGCGATCATTATTGAACGTCCTCACCATTGTCATCAGAGTTGAACGATAGACGTCAACAGGGTGTTCGCGAACGTCACTGGCATATCTTGGTCATCGCCCAGGTGCCGGTGACCCGGCGCAGCCATTCGGCAACGACGCCTTGGCGATTAAGGAGACGAGCGAGATCTCCAAGAGCGTCGAAGGTATGCCAGGTGACAAGATGAGAGGATGAGTGAACAGCGTATTGAAGTTCAACGAACCATCCCCGTCCCAGCGAGCGCGATCTTTTCGCTCTTGTGCGATCCCGACGGGCACGTCCAGATCGACGCCTCGGGCATGTTGATGAGCGCCGAGGGTGCTCCGGTGACCCAGGTCGGGGACACCTTCCTCGTGCACATGGACCGCGAAGCGCTCAACGACGTTCCCCTCGGGCTGTACAGCGTGTCGATCCGGATCACGGCGTTCTCAATGGACCGCGAGATCGCTTGGACGATCGAGCATCCCATGATCGATCCACCAATGGGCCACGTCTATGGATATCTTCTCGAGCCGGTCGAATCAGGAACTCTGGTGATCTCGTACTACGACTGGTCGAACGTGCCTGAAGTGCACCGAGCGCGCATCAACTTCCCCGTGATACCCGAGGCGTCGTTGCGGGCCACGCTGGGCATCCTTGCACGCACGGTGATTCGAGCCAACACGAATTAGCGCGTTCCAATCAGTGATGAGTCCATCGGTCAAGCGGATAGTCATCCACGAGAAGGAATACATAAATCTGAGAATGTCGTACTCATTGCTGGTCTNNGCAAGGGCGTTCGTACAGCTACTACTCCGAGAGTGTGGGTTCACGACTGGGAGCGACCGACACAATCTCGGAGTGGAGACGTGAACGGTGGTGCGGTTGAGTGTCGGAGAGACAAAATCTTGCTCGGTTTCGGCGTTCCCGCAAGTTTCTGGCGAGTCCAAGTCGATCGGGTTCCTAAGGTTCGTCTCTCAAATTGACTTCGGTCACGCCGGTCCACTTTGGAAGGGGAGTTGCT
>PKWA01000086.1 GCA_003131665.1 Acidimicrobiaceae bacterium | reverse complement strand
TCGAATCCCATCACCTCCACCCGTGACTGTGGCTCGTCGGTAAGGTTCAAGGCGGGTCAGTTCTTTTTTGCCGAACGCCCACGGAGAAAAAGCTGGTGAAGACATGAGCGAGATCAGTAATGGCTCTGAAGGTGAAACCACGGCCAAGCATGAGTCGCCCTCGAGCCAAGACGTGGCGCCAGTGGTTGGAGAGAGGGCGACGCCGACGGGTGGATCGCGGCGTAGACGCCGTGACAACGAGCAGTTCCGCCACACTCGAATCTCTGCGGCGTGGGTGGCGGTCTTTGTCGCCGTCCTGTTCGGCATCGCCTTAGTGGATTTCATTGCTCAGAACACCCATGACGTGCGCGTCCACTTCTTTACGGTAAGTAGTCGGATGCCCGGAGCCGTGGCGCTACTCGCCGCGGCGTTAGCCGGTGCGATTGTCGTGCTCGCCGTAGGTGTGAGCCGCGTGGTGCAGCTGCGTCTCAACATGCGACGTCAACGACGTAAATCAGCGAATGAGAGCGGCGTCGCAATGGGCGACGACGAGCGCTAGGACGCCCAAGGAGCAGAGAACGCTCCCCGCCGTCCGTGAAGTTTGNNTGAGGTGTGTTCGTTCGCTGTTCTTTGGTTGGACGTCGACAAATGTTCAGACTTGTCCGTCAACCAACGGTGCTGAGTTCACAAAATAATTACGTACTTATTGAGCACTTCTTTGCCACCCCGGACCCTCGCGCTGAAATAATGTATACGCCGTATTGTCCAACGTTCATTGACGTCTGGGCGCTGGCCGTGTGACCTCTAAGTCATCTGTAAGAAAAAATTTCGCTAAAAATGGCGAGTCACGGTAACGTTTACCCCTAGGAATCGGTTTTCAACCTCGTTGACGTTGAACTTAATTCGTTCCCGAGAGCAGTGTCGAGTATGCGTACCAACCCCCCTGTACACGGTCCCACTTCCCACATGAATTTCTGGAAAGTGCGTGGATCGCATCGCCGCCCGACCTCCTTTACCGGCGCGCGCGTCGGCTTGGGAGCATTTGGAGTGGCCACACTCAGTTTCGTGACGTTGCTCGCCTTAGGTGGCTCGCCCGCTTTCGCCGCGACCGCACCGACCTTGGGCGCCGCGGCGCCGTACGCGGTGATCGCCGGCTCTACCATTACCAACACCGGATCTTCCGTAATCACCGGTGACGTGGGGCTGTCGCCCGGCTCCGCTATTACCGGATTTCCGCCTGGCACCATTTCAGGTACCACCGACGCTGCCGACGCGACGTCACTTGCGGCCCAGAATGCCGCGACGGCGGCCTACCTCAACGTGGCGGGACAGACGTCCACTGCGACCGTGGCCGGGGGCATCCTAGGCACTACGTACACCCCTGGGGTGTATACCTCGGGGAGTTCATTGGCCCTAAACGGTACCGTCACGCTGGACGCTGGCGGTAATTCGAGCGCCGTGTTCATCTTTCAAGCTGGTTCGACCCTGACGACGGCGTCTGGTAGTTCGGTGGTGCTCACCGGCGGCGCNNAGGCGTGCAACGTCTTCTGGCAAGTGGGCTCGTCCGCCACGCTTGGCACCACCACGACGTTCAACGGTACGATTCTGGCCCTGGCGTCGGCCACGCTGGACACCGGTGCAACGGTTAATGGCGGCGTGTTCGCTCAGACCGGCGCAGTGACCCTCGACGGTAACACCGTCACCGTGCCCACCTGCTCCGCTGTCCCCACCACGACGACCACCGTCGCGCCCACGACGACGACGACCGTCGCGCCCACGACGACAACTCTTAAGCACACCACGACGACCCATCACGCCACAACGACTTCTACGGTGGTTCCCATAGGAGCACCGGCGACTGGCGAAGGCGGCGCGGCGGGATCTGGTCTGCCCAAGGGATTGATTGGCTTCAGCGCCCTCGCCGTAGCCCTCGCCGCCGGGTCGGTTGCCCTGCGCTCTCGTCGCCAGCGTGGCCGTGCCTCATCTGGTGGCCACACAAGTGGTTCGTGATAGGCGCTCGTATCGCCAGCTGACGTGGTGGCTCATCGCCGCGACAGCGTTGATTATCAGTGTGGTGTCGCTCGTTGGCCTGTTGCCAACGAGCGCGCCAGTTGCACCGAAAGTGGTCGTGCTCGCTAAGGCACCGGCCACCAAGCGCACCGCACCTCGGGTTATCGCCATTCCGGCGTTGACGCGGTCGCGTCCGGTCCAACTGACGATTCCCGCGATCGGCGTCACGACGAGCGTCGGCACGCTGGGCCTCCAGGCGGATGACCAAGTCATGGTGCCCACGAACACGACGACGGTCGGTTGGTACATCGACGGCGCGGCACCTGGTCAGATTGGTTCGGCCGTCATCCTCGGGCACGTGGACTCGTACTTGGGCCCGGGGGTCTTCTTTCTGCTCAAGACGCTCGAGCCCGGTGACCGCATCAATCTGGTACTGGCCGACGGGGCCGTGACCAGCTTTGCCGTGACCAAAGTGGTGGAGTACTCCAAGACGACGTTTCCCGATCAACAGGTCTACGGCTCACACGGCACCCAGTCGCTCCAGTTGGTGACGTGCGGTGGGGCGTTCGACCACGCCACCGGACACTACGAATCCAACGTGGTGGTCTATAGCCAACTGGTCAGTGCGTCGCCCGTCACGAGCTAGCGACGCCTTGTCGAGCGGCGCCACGGGCCGGCCCCGCACCGGTCGCATGTAACTCAACTTCGGCGCTAGATCTCGAGAGGAATCTAAGATTGAAGGACCGGCATGCCCGAACTTGACCTCGACGACGCGCGAAAGCGCTATCACTTTGCACTGGCGCCCGAAGATTACGAGCGTCTGCCGTTCTACTCGGCCCTGCTCGCCCTGCTCGAAGACGACTCGCTCGCGCTGGAACTGCTCGCGCGCGTGCGCGTCGAACAACGAAATCCGATGCTCATCTTGGCGGCGCTGCATCTGGCGGCGCTGCACGGCCACGAAGAGCTCGGGCCGATCTATTGGTCCGCGCGTCACGGCCAGCTCGAAGATCCCGACGGCGCCTCGCGCGTCGTCCTCGAGGTGATGCACCGTTCACCTGAGTTAGTCGGTGGCGAGCTATGGCGCTCGACTCAGACCAATGAGCCAGGGCGCAGCGCGGTTCTCCAGGCGGTGATTGGTGACCTGGCCCTGGGATCGGCGTCGTCCATCAACGTCATCGATGTCGGCACCTCGGCCGGTATTAATCTCTGCTTCGACCAGTTCCCGGTTCACGAACGCGATGACGGTAACCCCTTGACGTTGGTCTGTGAGGACCTCACGCCGATCGATCGATCGAAAGCCTTGCCGCGAGTACTCGCTCGCGTGGGGATCGATCCGAATCCCTTGGACCTTGAACGCATCGACGATCGACTGTGGCTGAAGGCCTGTCTGTGGCCCGAAGAGAGTCGACGCCACGAGCGCTTTGACGCGATTGTCGCGGCGCGTGCGTCGTGGCCCGCGGCGACCGTGTTGACGGGACGCGCGACCGAGCGCCTGGACGACGCGTTCGAGCTGACCGATCCGACGGCGATGACGGTCGTGATGAACACGTGGGTGGCCTTCTACTTCAGCGATGAAGAACGTAGCGACTACTTTGACAAACTTTCACGACGGTGCCTCGAGGAAAACGTCGCGTGGATATCGGTCGAGTCGCCGTTGACGAAGTGGCCCGGCATCGAAGTCGACGACGCGGCCCGTCATCGAGGGGCTTCGCAGATCGTGCTGACCCGACCGGGGTCCTCGCCACGGCGTTGGGGCTGGTGTCACGCGCACGGACGCTGGCTGGAGCAAATCACAACTCCGTAGTTTTCGTTGATTCGGGCAACGGGTGGGGTGGACGATCGAATCGACTCGCGAAAAGCTCGACGTCGGCCTCCAGAAAGACCGTCGAACTGTGCAAAACGTGCGACTAAGTCGTTGGAATGTGGTGGCACCGGAGAGAAAATGGTGGATAAGTGGCGCCAGACTGGGCAAAAGTTTGTGATTTCGCCCTCAGGGCCCTATTAGGGGGGAAATCTCTGGCACAGTGTCTCACGTAGTTCACGCAGTACCTGCCACAATTCTTCGAGCCGCAAGGGGAGAAGGAAGTAGGGGGAAGAGGGGCCTCGCAAGAGGAACGGAATCCTCCTAAACGGGCAGCGGAGTTCGGTCCGCTGTTTGGAACAGGCAAATGGCGTGAAGTGCCTGCCGTCAAAGATGTTCTGTCCGACACGGAACAGAGTTGGCGTGCCTCGGAAACCCCGAGGGGCGGGTGAGCTTCGGCTCACTGGTCACTCGGGGTTTTCGGCTGTCTGGGCTCAAATCCTCACGATGGCGATTCACCAATCCAGTACCGGCGAATGCCAGTCCCTCCGTCACGAGCCGGGACGATGGACTCAAAGACGCCGCCACATCCCTCGATCACCGCGATGGACCCCTCGTTGATCTCGTCGCAGGTCACCAGAACCTTTTCGATACCTTCAGCGCGAAGAATCTCCAGCGCTTGGCGCAAGATCTCCGTGGCGTAGCCCTTTCTGCGTTGTGCGGGCACGACGGCGTAACCAACGTGACCGCCCCGCAGGGCGAGGAAGTCGTTCAGTGAAAAACGAATGGACACCCGTCCCACGAACTCACCCTCAACGTCCGCGACGAGTTGCACCGCTCGAACCTGGTCGTCGCTGAGGTTGCGACCCAATCGCTGTTTCTCCAACGCGGTAAGAAATTCCGACCACGTCAACGCGGGATCCCACCCCAGCAGAAATTCGAACTCGTCGGCGCGTAACGCTTCGTTCGCGGCGAGAGCGTCTCGTTCATCCTCAGCGCGGTAGGGGCGTAGTTGTAGCGGCACCGCCTCAGGTTAACGGTCGCGTGACTATTCGCCGAAGTAAAGACGAGCACACGACACCACCTGGGCATCGCTATCTTCAAGAATCGTGACGGGACGGACCGTCCATACCTGGCCGTTGAGAACATCACGAATGACGACCCGATCACCCATGTGGAAGTGAGGTATCAAAACAGCGGCTGGGACTCGACGGGTTCGGTGAGTTCGGGTCCGTCGTTCTTCACTGAACCAACGGCCGTGCTGACGCCGTAGTGGCTGAGCGTGCCGGGGGGCGCCGGACGCAAAAGCAGCATTCGCTCCTCGGGTCCGTGCTCGGCGACGTTGAGCCACGTCTCGAAGTCGTTGCGCGCGAGCACGACCGGCATGCGGTCGTGAATCTCGTCCATGTCGGCGTTGGGCGTGGTCGTGATAACGGTGCACGTCGCGAGAGGTTCGCCCCCGAGCTCCTCAGGGTTGCGCCAGTGTTCGTAGAGTCCGGCGAGCAGGAGAGGTTCTTCGTCTTCGCGCGTGAAGAAGTGGGGCTGACGATTACGACCGGGACGATGATCCCACTCGTAAAAACCGTCGACGGGGATTACGCAGGGCCGTTTGGCGAAGGCGCTACGAAACGAGGGTTTCTCGGCGACCGTTTCGCCGCGCGCGTTAAAGAGACGGTTGCCGATTTTGTCGTCCTTGGCCCAACTCGGCACCAGTCCCCAGCGATAGCGATCGAGCACGCGCGCGCCGTCGTGCTCGGCGACGCCAAAGAGCCGGCGCTGGGGTCCGACGTTCCAGCTGGGGTGGCCCTCGGGGTCGAGGCCCGCGGCCAGGGCCGCGTCGAGGAATCGGGCCAGTCGGGCCGGCGGGCTAAAGAGGGCGATACGGCCACACATGGGTCCAGTCTGCCTCGCCCAACGCCGTTGGCGCGTGTGACGACGAGTGGCTACTCTTACGAACGTATGTTCGCTTTTTCGCCACCGCGCCCCTCACTCTCCCCGGAACTCCTCGCGACGTTGCGCCCGGTGTCGCTCGCGAAGAGCCGTACGCTGCCCCTCGGTGAACCGTGGCGCGCGCTCGTTCCCGGCGCGGGGCTGCGCCGCGGTTCCACGGTCGTGGTCGAGGCGCCGGTGGGTCTGGGTGGACTGAGTCTCGCGCTGAGTCTCGTGAGCGAGGCGAGCACGCAGGGTCACTGGGCGGCCGTGGTGGGGGTGGACGATCCCGGTGTCGTAGCGATGGCCGAGCTCGGCGTTGATCTACGTCGCGTGCTCTTCGTGCCGCGCCCGAGGGGCGCGTGGGCCGAGTCGGCGAGTGATCTGCTCGACGGCGTCGATCTCTTGCTCGTGCGTGCACCCTCGCGCGCCGCGCACGGCGCCGCGCGTCGCTTGATGGACCGGGTGCGTGAACGCGGCACCGTCTTGATCGCGCTCAGTGAGCCCCGCACCCCCTGGCCACTGCCGGCCGATCTCTTCTTTCGCGTCACCCAGGCCGAATGGGTCGCTTCGTCCCGACTCGACGCGCGCTATCTCACCGTGCGCGTGAGTGGTCGCGGGGAGGCGGCCCAGGGCGGCGAGCACGTGGTGGTGGTGCCCAATCGCCGCGGACGCGCCGAGGCACGTTAGTGGAGCAGTTGCTCGCCATTTGGATCGAGCCGCTCGCCCAGGAGCAGCCCGACGGCTCGACGCTGCGTGACACGCTCGCGCTGCTCGACGCGCTGGGCGCGCTGTGCCCCTTTACTGAGGTGGCGCGGCTCGGTCTTTGGGTGTTGCCACTACGCGGACCGAGTCGGTTCTTCGGAGGTTCCGACGCCGTGCTGCGCGCGGTGCGCCAGAGCGTTCTCGACGTGGTGGGCGTTGAGCCGTTGCTCGGTGTGGCCGAGGGGCTGTTCTGCGCGGAGCTCGCGGCCCGTCGCGCTCTGATTGTGCCACTGGGTGCGAGTGACGCGTTTCGTCGCGCGCAACCACTCAGTGTGCTCGGGCGCAAGGACCTCACCATCACGTGCCAGCGCCTGGGGCTGCACACGCTGGGCGCCTTCGCCGATCTCGAGCGCGCGCGCGTGGCGGAGCGCTTTAACAAGCACGCGCTCGCTCTGCATCGCGTGGCGCGTGGCGAACTCTCCGAGATGGAGGGTCAACGCGACGTTCGCCTCGCGCGACGTCTCGCCCAACTGCGAGGCGAGGAGGATCTCGTCGAAGAGCAGCGGGGCTTCTTCGGTCAGCGCGGGGCCGGTGACGACCGAGCCGAGGCCGCCGCGCACCGCGTGCGTCGACGTCTCGGGGCCGACGCCATCGTGGTGGCGAGCCTTCGCGGCGGGCGCGCGCCCGAGGACCGGGCCACGCTCGTGCCCTGGGGTTCGCCCTCGGTGAGTGCGCGCGACCTCGCGCCGTGGCCCGGACAACTCACGGCACCTTCGCCGGCGACCACCTTGGCCCATCCGGTGCCGTTGCAACTGCGCGACGCGGCGGATCGTCCCGTGGTGATGGGCGGGCGTGGCACCTTGAGTGCCGAGCCGACCGCGGTGATCTTCTCCTCGCCACTTCGCCGCGAGATCGTCTGGTACGCCGGACCGTGGCCCTTGGTGGAACGTTGGTGGTCGCGTCACTCTCGTCGCGCGCACCTTCAGATGGTGCTCGCCAGTGGTGAGGCGTTGTTGGTGGTGGCGGAGTCGAGTCGGTGGTGGCTCGTTGGAATCTATGACTGATGGCGACGTATGGAGAACTGCACGCGCACTCGGGCTTTAGTTTCTTAGACGGCGCGAGCGACCCTGAGGAGTTGGTCGTGGAAGCGACACGCCTGGGACTGTCGGGGANNGAGGCGGCGCGCGCACTCGGGCTCGCGACCGTCTTTGGCAGTGAAGTCACGCTGGGCGCCAGTGACGATCGCGTGGGCGTGGCCGACCCTTCGGGCGAGCACCTGGTGGTGCTGGCGCGCTCACCCGCGGGCTACGCGCGACTCTCGCGGATGCTCGCGCTCGCGCACCTCGAGCGTGGAGAGAAGGGCGCGCCGCGCTTCACGCTCGACGAGGTGGCGAACTCGGCGCAGGAGTGGCTGGTGTTGACGGGGTGTCGCAAGGGGCCCCTGACGAGGGCGTTGTTGGACGAGGGCCCCCTCGCCGCTCGCCGCGCGCTCGCGCGACTGATTGAGCGCTTCGGGCGCGAGAACGTGGCGGTGGAGATCTGGGATCACGGTGCGCCCGACGACGTCGCGCGCAACGACGTCTTGTGCGAACTGGCCGTGCGCGCCGACGTGGCGCTCGTGGCGACGAATAACGTGCACTACGCCACGCCGCGGGACTTTCCCCGGGCCAACGTGCTCGCCGCGATTCGGGCCCGTCAGAGTCTCGAGGAGATGGAGGGTTGGCTCAGCGCGTCGCCGAGCGCGCACCTTCGAAGCGACGCCGAGCAGCGCCGACGCTTCGCGCGCTGGCCCGGGGTCGTGGACCGGGCCGGTGAACTCGTGCGCGAGCTGGCCTTTGACCTTCGACTCGTGGCGCCTAATCTGCCCGCCTTCGTGACGCCCTCGGGTTGTGATGAGCAGACCTACTTAGAAGAGATTGTCGCTCAGGGCGCGACGCAACGCTACGGTACGCGCGACGCCGAGCGCGTGGCGGGCGCGTGGCGCCAGATCGATCACGAGCTCAGCGTTATTAAGACGCTGGGTTTCGCCGGGTACTTTCTCACCGTCTGGGACATCACCGAGTTCTGTCGNNTGGGCATCACCAACGCCGACGCCGTGGCGCTGAACCTCTTCTTTGAGCGCTTCCTCTCGCCGGCGCGCGACGGTCCGCCCGACATTGACGTCGACATCGAGTCGGGCCGTCGTGAAGAGGTGATTCAGTACGTCTACGCGCGCTACGGACGTCACCACGCCGCCCAGGTCGCCGCGGTCATCACCTATCGATCGCGCTCGGCGCTACGTGACGTGGCCCGGGCCTTCGGTCACAGCGAGGAGGAGGCCAACTACATTCGCGACCACGTCGATCGCGGCGCCATGAGTTCGAACGACCCTCAGGTCCCCGAACTCGTGACGAGAATGGCCGCGGAGCTCTTGGACCGACCCCGACACCTCGGCATTCACTCGGCCGGCATGGTGCTGTGCGATCGTCCGGTGCTCGAGGTCTGTCCCATCGAGTGGGGACGTATGCCCGGGCGCAGCGTCCTGCAGTGGGATAAGGACGACTGCGCGGCGATCGGTCTCGTGAAGTTCGATCTCTTAGGACTGGGCATGCTTGAAGCGCTGCACCGCGCGGTCGATTCCGTGGAGGCCTTTCACGGGGTCGAGGTCGATCTCAGTACCTTGCCCCAAGAGGACGCGGTCTATGACCTGCTGTGCGAAGCCGACACCGTGGGGGTGTTTCAGGTGGAGTCACGCGCCCAGATGGCGACGTTGCCGCGCGTGCGCCCACGCTGCTTCTACGACCTCGTGATCGAGGTCGCCCTGATTCGCCCCGGGCCCATTCAAGGTCACGCGGTGAATCCCTACATCCGCCGGCGCCGCGGCGACGAGCCCGTGACCTACCTGCACCCTCGACTCGAACCGATCCTTCATCGCACGCTCGGCGTGCCGCTCTTTCAAGAGCAGTTGATGGAGATGGCCGTCGCGGTCGCGGGTTTCTCGCCGGCCGAGGCCGACGAACTGCGCCAGGCCATGGCCGCCAAACGCTCGGAGCTGCGCATGATGAAACTCAAGAGCCGCTTCTACGCCGGCATGAAGGAGAACGGCATCACCGGCAGCGCGGCCGACCAACTCTTCGACGCGCTGGCGGCCTTTGCGAACTTCGGCTTTCCCGAGTCGCACTCGGTCTCCTTCGCCCATCTGGTGTACTGCTCGGCGTGGATCAAGGTGCACTACCCGGCGGCGTTTCTGGTCTCGTTGCTCAATGCTCAGCCCATGGGCTTTTGGTCACCGCAGAGCCTGGTCGCCGACGCGACGCGTCACGGCGTGGTCGTGTTGCGCCCCGACGTGAACGCCTCGCGAAGCGCGGCCGCGTTAGAAGGCACCCCCGAGAGTCCGCTGGTGCGACTCGGCTTGGGCGACGTGCGCTCGATCGGGGCCGATCTCGCCGAGCGTGTCGTGGCGGGCGCGCCGTGGACCTGCAGCACCGATCTCGTTCGTCGCGCCGGTCTCCAACAGCACCACCTCGAGGCGCTCGCCGCCGCCGGCGCGCTCGACGTCTTTGGACCGAGCCGACGCGCACTGGCCTGGTCGGCCGGCGCGGCCGCCCAGGCGCTGCCCGATCGCCTGGATGGCGTCGTGACGGGTTTGCTCGCGCCGGCGCTGCCGTCGGTGAGCGAGATGGAACGCGTGGCGGACGATCTGTGGTCGATGGGTCTAACGACCGAGGCGACGGCGATGGCGCTCGTGCGCGAGATGCTCGACGCGCGCGGCGTGACGCGCGCGAGCGCGCTCGTGGGCGCCGAGAGCAAGCGCGTCGTCGTGGCGGGGGTGGTGACGCACCGTCAACACCCCGAGACGGCCAAGGGCGCGGTCTTTGTCAACCTCGAAGACGAGACCGGCCACGTGAACGTGATCTTCTCTAAGGGCGCGTGGGCTCGCTGGTCGAGTGTGGCGCGAACAACGCCCGCCCTGGTGATTCGAGGCTCACTCGAACGCGGTCAAGGAACGCTCACGCTCGTGGCGGAGGCGGTGGAGCCGCTCGACTTGGGCGCGACGACGCCCTCGCGTGACTGGCGATGACTTAATTGACGAAGGCGAACTCTGGGCGTTCGCCCGCTTCGATCTCTTCTC
>PKWA01000017.1 GCA_003131665.1 Acidimicrobiaceae bacterium | reverse complement strand
CGATCTCTTCGACCTGGTCCATCGTGACGGTGGCGACGACTTCGCGTCCCGCCAGTCGTGCTCCCTTGGCGACTCCGGCGGCCTGGCGCAACAGCACGGGCGTCGGCGTCGTTTTCAAGATGAACGTGAACGTGCGGTCATCGTAAATCGATATCTCCACCGGAATCACCGTGCCACGCATCGACTCGGTGGCCGCGTTGTACTGCTTGCAGAACTCCATCGTCTGCACGCCGTGGGGCCCAAGCGCGGTGCCCACGGGCGGTGCGGGCGTGGCGCCACCCGCTTCGAGTTGAATCTTGACGATTGCGACAACGTTCTTGGCCATGGCCGTTCTCCTTCGTGCTCTCTAGAGTTTCGTGACCTGCGTGAAGTCGAGCTCCACGGGGGTCTCACGTCCAAAGATGTCGACCAACACCTTGACCTTCAACTGGTCTTCGTTGATCTCGGCCACGTGGCCCGAGAAGGTGGCGAAGGGCCCGGTCTTGATCTGCACGGTGTCGTTGACGTCGAACTCGTGGGTCGGCATGCGTCGCTTGGCAGTGGGCTGCTCGACGCCTTCGACGTGCGGACGAATGATGTTGTCGACCTCGCGGCGAGTCAGCGCCGTCGGCTTGGTCTTTTCCGCACCGACGAAGCCCGTCACGCCCGGCGTGGAACCGATCACGTAGAAGATCTCGGGGTCCGGCTCGCAGCGAATCAAGAGGTAGCTCGGGAACATGCGCTTGGAGACCGTGACCTTCTTGCCGGACTTGAACTCGGTGACGTCCTCTTCGGGCAGGTAGATCTCGTAGATCGACTCGCTGAGCTCGCGGCTCTTGATGATGTTGTTGAGCGCGCCGATGACCTTCTGCTCGTGTCCGGCGAAGGTGTGCACGATGTACCAGCGACCGGGACGGTCGAATGCGCTCTCAATGACCGGCTCTTCGTCGAGGCCGTCTTCGAGGATGGTGACGTCGAGGATCTCGTCGGTGGCGTCAATGTCGTGGTCGGTGTCGGAAGTTTCAATGTCGCTCATACATGCCTTACTTGGTGAACAGGAACGTAACGAACTTCGAGAATCCGAAGCCCAGGCCGAAGATGAGCGACGTCATGAAGATGAGCACGAAGAGCACGATGGTGGTGTAGTTGATGAGTTCGGGTCGCGTCGGCCAGGCGACCTGGCGCATCTCTTCGCGGACCTCGCGGAAGAACTGGGGCACACTGGCGCACTGGCCGCGACGACGCTGGACGTCCTGGGGCGTGGAGCGGCGCGCCGCGGCGCCGTCGGCGCCCACCTGTCCCTGTCGCTGCATCATGCGCTTCTGTTCGCGGTTCATCTCACGTCTCTCGTTTGTACTTCGTTACGTCCATCGAAAACCATCTTCGAGCAGGGCAGGAGGGACTCGAACCCCCAACCGCCGGTTTTGGAGACCGGTGCTCTACCAATTGAGCCACTGCCCTTCGTGCCGCCACCAAAACCCGGTGAGTGGCCGTAGGGAAGGTAAATGTTACCACCCCCTCGGGCCACGTCCTCTAGCGGGTCTCCTTATGCAGGGTGTGCTTGCGCTCCCACTGGCAGTACTTGGACATCTCGATACGCTCGCGATCGTTGACCTTGTTCTTCTTGGTGATGTAGTTGCGGCGCTTGCACTCCTCACAGGCCAGGGTGACCTGTACGCGCTTCTCATTCTTTGCCATCGTTCTCTCCTTTATAAACACTGCGTTCACTGCGCCCGCCGGGCCTGGTAGCGGCGGCGGGACTCGAACCCGCGACAACACGATTATGAGCCGTGTGCTCTGACCACCTGAGCTACGCCGCCTGGCGAGCCCTCTGTCGGGATTGAACCGACGACCCCTTCCTTACCATGGAAGTGCTCTACCACTGAGCTAAGAGGGCATCCGCGATAAAAAAGTCGCGAGGGTGAATTGTACTACCTCCGGGCCCCTTTCTTCCAACCCCGTCGCGGTACCCTTGACGCTAATGAGGACGCGCCTGGTCGAACTTGACGACGCCGGGGCGCTCATGAACATCTTGAACCCCGAGGTCGTCGAGACCAGCGTCTCATTCGACCTCGTGCCCAAATCGCTCGAAGAACAGCGCCAGTGGATCCTTTTGCACCAAGCGACCCACCCCTGCATCGTCGCGGTGAACGAGGAGGACGAGCTGGGCGAACGTGGGGCGAGGGGCGAGCGAATACTCGGTTTCGCGTCGGTCTCGCCCTTTCGTGAGCGTCCGGCGTACGCCACGACGGTGGAGAACTCGGTGTACGTGTTTCGAGCGGCGAGAGAACGTGGTGTCGGTGAGGTTTTGCTAAAGGAACTGCTCAGAACGGCCAATGAGTCGGGCTTTCACTCGGTCATCGCTCGCATCGTGGGAGAGAACGCCGGCTCCATCCGCCTGCACGAAAAGTGTGGCTTCACCCTGGTGGGCACCGAGATTGAAGTCGGACGCAAGCACGGGCGCTGGCTCGACGTGGTGGAGTATCAGTTCGTTGTCGACTCGCCGAGGTAGCCGGCCGGTTCGAGTTCTCTCTGCGCCCACGACCACTGGGTCCAGCGTCCCATGGGCAACAACAACACCCCTCCAAGAATCGCCACGGCCAGGGCGATCAACAGTGGATTGGAGTGCACCAGTCCACTGAGGAGTTGACGTCCACCGGGCAGGCCGATAAAAGGACCGGTGATCGAGAGAAGGAGCAGCCAAAAGTGCTCACGGCCCTGGTAACTCGCGGCCAGCACCACGAGCCCCCAGGCCAGGTACCACGGCTGCACCACGGGCCCGAGTTCAACAAAGAGGATGAGCGACAGCCCGAGCGAACGTACCCAACCGCGCTCGGAAGAGTGCCACAAGAGCCAAATCGAGAAGCCAGCCGCGGCGAGGAGTCCACAAAAACGGGTCACTGAGAGCACCGAGGAGATCGTGATCGAGTGCAGACCCACGGCGTGAAAGATGTTGCCAAGCGCCATACCAACGCCGGTCGCCGGCGCAGCCCACGATCGAACGGTGCCGTTGCTGAGTAAGTTCTTCACCCACCCGAAGCCAAAGCCCGCGATCCAGGTCGACACGCCGAGCGTCGCACCGGCCACCACGCCGCCGATCAGGAAGGGGCGAATCTTTCTTCGCAACGACACGTGAGGACCGAGCCAGTTCCACGCCACAAAGGCCAGACCGATCGCCGCCGGCGCCTTAATGGCGGTCGCCACGGAACAAAAGAACAGCGCCCAGACCGGATGTCGCTGGACGGCGAGCGCGAGCCCGACGACGAGGAACCCGGCCATGATCGCGTCGTTGTGCGCGCCGCCGATCAAGGTCAACAGCACGAGAGGATTCATCGCGCTCAGAACGAACGCCTCGCCGGGGTCGCGACCGAGGCCCTTGGCGAGCAGGACCACGCCGTAGCCAATCAGTGCGACGGCGAGTACTTCGAGCAGACGCAGTCCCACCACGGTGTAGAGCTCGTGGTGACGCGCCAACTTGTCGATCGAGCCGTCGAGAAAGAGAAAGAGCGGCCCATACGGCGCGGGGCTGTTGATCCAGAGCGGGTCAACGGGCGGGACAAAGGGACTCGACCCCAGGGTGTAGGGCCCGTAGAGATACGGGCTGAGGTGATAACTCGTCATCTCGCCCTGGGCGGCGTAGCTAAAGACGTCGCGAGAGAACAGTGGCGGCGCGACGATCATCGGCACCGACCACAGCGCCAGCATCCACCACAACTTCTTCAACGCGACGCCGGCGTGGAGCTTCATGATCTCGGCCAACCGCAGCCACACCCGCATCAACAACAACAGTCCGCCATAGACCAGCACCACCGAGAGAATGAACTTGGTCACGCTCGGAGCTCCCGCTTGGCTGGCCGAGGGCTCGCCGAAGAACCACGTGTTGGCCTGATTGAGTTTGAAGGGTGAGTTGGTGAACGATGCGCCCGCGAGAATCGACGTCAAGGCGACAAAACCCAAGACGGCGGGCTGCCAAAGAAAGCTCCAGCCCTCAAACGGGCCCGGCGAGAAACGACCGAGTGGCGTGTAGCGATGTTCGAGCAGTTGGACGCCGGACTCGAATTGGGTGGCCACCCGTTCGTACGTGCGTCGCACCGCGCTGGCCCCCGAATTCATTCGACCCACGCCACTCCTCTTCGACAAGTGACACCGTACTTCGCTCATCTGCCGACGCGCCGTTCGGCACGGCCAATCCTCAACGAGGAATTGACCTTGGTGGGCCAGGAGGGATTTGAACCCCCGTAGGCTAAGCCGTCTGGTTTACAGCCAGATCCCATTGGCCACTCGGGCACTGACCCGTCGAGAATTCTACTGCGAGCGCCCACCCGACTACCAAACGCCCGACGCTCTACCATCGGGCTATGCCGAGTTTTGACGTCGTATCGGAAATTGACCTCCAAGAGGTCCGCAACGCGGTCGACCAAGCCAATCGAGAGGCCACGACCCGCTTTGACTTCAAGGGGACTGACGCGCTCATCGTGTTTTCCGAAAAGGAGTTGGCCCTGAGCGCCACCACCGAGGACCGACTTCGCGCGTTGTACCAACTGCTCATAGAGAAGTTGATCAAGCGTTCGGTCTCACTCAAGACCCTCGACGCCGGCAAGATCGAAGAGGCCAGCCACAACAGTGCGCGCCAAAAGGTGGCCCTCGTCGCCGGCATCAGCCAGGACGTCGGTAAGCAGATCAACAAACTCATCAAGGACATGGGCGCGAAGAGCCTCAGTTCCTCGATCCAGGGCGATCACGTACGCGTCACCGGCAAACAACGCGACGACCTACAGCACGCCATGTCGAAACTCAAAGAGGCCGACCTCGCGGTGCCCCTGCAGTTCACCAACTTTCGCGACTAACTCGCGGCCTTCTCCTCCAACGTGAGGTGGCGATCGATCTCTTCTAAGCGCTTGACGTGAAAGATTCGATTGAAGACCATCAACTTGAGCACCCAGAAGATTCCAAAGCACACGAGATTGGCGCCGGCCACGAGAACGGTATTGGTGAAATGGCTCCAGTGATGAGCGTTCACTTCGTGCTTGGCCCACCACGCGCCGAGCTGGGAGAACGCGATGCCCAACGTCGTCATCGCGAGAAAGGGGGCCAGTTCGTAGCGAAGACTGCTGCGACCGCGCTTGTTCCACGTCCAACGACGGTTCAGGTTGTACGCCGGCACCGTACCGATGACGTTGCCGGCCAGCGTTGCCCATATGACGCTCGGAATAATTCGAAAACCGTAGAGTGCGGCGACGGCGCTAAAGGAGATCGCGGTCGTGATGCCCGAAGAGAGCGTGTAGCGAACCACTTTCTTGCCCTGGTGGGTGTGCGACCACGCCACCAGCGAGCGAATGGAGTGTTTCATCGAGTCCAACTTACTGCGCTCGTCCTACGGGCCGAGGGGTCGCCTAACTCGCGGTCGTCTCTTCTAAGTTGAGGTGCTCATCGAGTTGTTCGAGTTTGTTCACGTGAAAGATCCGGTTAAAGACCATCAGCTTCAAGAGAAAGAAGACGGCAAAGCACGCCACGTTGGTCCCGGTGACCAGGGCCGTATCGGCCAAGCGACTCCAGGCGTGCGAGTGCACTTCGGACCGGGCCCAAAACGCGCCGAGCATTGAAAAAGAGATGCCGAGAAAGGACATCGTCCAAAACGGCACGATCTCGCGGCGAAAGTGACTTCGACCCCGCTTGCCCCAGGTCCACGTGCGGTTCAAGTAATACGCGGGCAGGGTCGCGATCAAATTACCGGCCAACGTGGCCCAAATCACACCGGGGATAACGCGAAAGCCGTAGAGAATCGCGATGGAAGAAAATGACACGGCGGTCGTGATGACCGAGCCCAGAACATAGCGAACCATTTTCTTGCCATGGTGGGTGTGCGACCACAAAACAAAAGAGCGCAGTCGTTGAATCATCGAGTCGAGTCTACCGGGTACGCACTCTTTGGCGACGTGACGTCAAGTGCAACAATGGTCACATGTCTGAAGCCCTGGAGTTCCTCGTTCATCTTCTAGACCTCGAGCCGATCGAAGTAAACGTTTATCGGGGAATCCATCCAAAGGAAGAGCGCCAGCGCACCTTTGGTGGCCAAGTGGCCGCCCAATCGCTGATGGCGGCGGGACGAACGGTCGCTCACGGCCGCGTTCATTCGCTGCATTCGTACTTTCTTCGTCCGGGCGATCCCACCACGCCAATCCTCTACGAAGTCGACCGGATCCGTGACGGCAAGAGTTTCACGACGAGGCGCGTGGTGGCTATCCAACACGGGCGCGCCATTTACAACATGCAGGCGAGCTTTCACTCCGACGAGGTGAGTATCAGCCACCAGGTGGCCATGCCCGACGTCCCCGGACCCGAGACCATCGCATCACTGTTCGACCGGGTCCAGGATGAGTTCGGCGAGGTGGACGAGTGGTACAACCGTCAACACCCCATCGACCAACGTTTTATTGGGGAACTCCCCTGGAGTAAGAACCGCTCGAAAGACCCCCACCAGCGGCTCTGGATCAAGGCCGATGGCCCGCTGCCCGACGACCCACTCCTGCACGCCTGCGTCGTCACCTACGCCAGCGACATGAGTCTCTTTGACGCGATACTCAAGCCGCATTCGATCCAGTGGGATAACGGCAGCTTCATGGGCGCGAGCCTCGATCACTGCATGTGGTTCCACCACGACCTGCGTGCCGACGAGTGGCTGTTGTACGACACCGAGTCGCCCATCGCCTTTGGTGGACGGGGACTGGCTCGAGGCTTCTTGTTCTCTCAAGACGGCGAACTGAAGGTCTCGTTGGTCCAAGAGGGACTGACTCGCATCGTCAAGCCGGCGGCAGCCAAAGGATAAGCGTGGACGCGCAAGGTTGGGCCCGCGAGTACGAAGCGGCGACCGACGAATTCCTTCGCGCCGCCGCTTTGATCACGCCCGACACCCTCGATCGCCATCTTGCGGGCGCCAAGAGCCCGCGCCAACTCGTGCGCTATCTGACCGACGCCCAGGCCCAGGGCTACGTGCGCCTGGTACGACTACTGGCGGAGCCGGACGGATCGTCGATTCAGAGTTACGACGACGCGGCGTGGGCGAGTTCGCCGATCACCGGTTACGACGATCTCGCCATCGAACACGCCCTCGCGCTCTTTCGAGCTCTTCGTCAATGCGCCCTCGATCTCTTGGTGCGCCTGAGCGACGAGGATCTTCTGCGATTCGCCGAACACGCCGAGACGGGTCGCTACACCCTGGTCACCTGGCTCACCAACTACGTTGAGCACCCGCTCGAGTACGCCGCGCAGCTACGCGAGACACTCAACTCCTAAGAGTCAGGGACGCTTTTTCATCGGCACGAAGTCGCGCGCGTCCGAGCCGATGTAGAGCTGGCGCGGTCGGGCGATCTTGGTGTCTTGTTGGAGCAGCTCTTGGAAGTGGGCCAGCCAGCCCGACGTGCGCGGGATGGCGAAGAGCACGGTGAACATCTCCATGGGAAAGCCCATCGCCTGATAGATGAGTCCCGAGTAGAAGTCCACGTTGGGATAGAGGCGCCGTGAGATGAAGTAGTCGTCAGCGAGCGCGACCTCTTCGAGTTTCAAGGCGATGTCGAGCAGCGGATTTCTGCCGGTGACCGCGAAGACCTCGTCCGCAACCCTCTTGATGATCGTCGCGCGAGGATCGAAATTCTTGTAGACCCGGTGGCCGAAGCCCTCGAGCAGGGCCTTGCCTTCCTTCACGGTGTTGACGTACGCGGGTACGTTCTCCATGCTGCCGATCTTGTTCAGCATCTTGATCACTGCTTCGTTGGCGCCGCCGTGGCGCGGTCCATAGAGCGCCGCCGTCGCGGCGGCGGTCGCCGAGTACGGGTCGGCGTGCGACGAGGCCACGACCCGCATCGCGGTGGTCCCACAGTTCTGTTCGTGATCGGCGTGCAGGATAAAGAGCACGTCGAGCGCGTGGGCCAGCACCGGATCGGGCTCGTAACGAGGCTCGGCCACTTTCCACATCATCGAAAGGAAGTTTTGGGCGTAGCCCATGGAGTTGTCGGGGTAGACGAAGGGCATCCCCACCGAGAAGCGGTGCGCGGCGGCGGCCAGCGTGGGCATCTTGGCGATGAGTCGCACGATCTGCTTGTGCAGGATCTCGGTGTCCGAGAGAATCTTGGCGTCCTTGTAGTACGTCGAGAGCGCCGCGACCGCCGAGACCAACATACCCATCGGGTGGGCGTCGTAGTTGAAACCCTCCAAGAAACGCTTGCGGACGTTTTCGTGAATGTACGTGTGGTACGTGATCTCCTTCTGCCAGTCCGAGGCCTGTTGAGCGTTCGGCAGTTCCCCGTGCAACAAGAGGTAGGCGACCTCGACGTACGTCGAATGCTCCGCGAGTTGTTCGATGGGGTACCCGCGATAGCGCAGTATCCCGGCGTCGCCGTCGATGAAGGTAATGGACGACTCCGCCATGGCTGTCGACATAAAGCCCGGGTCGTAGAACCAGACTCCGGGCAAGATCTTGGAAAACTCACTGGCGGCCACGCCGCCGTGTTCAATAGGAATCTCTAGGGATTCACCGTTGCGATTGTCGGTGACGGTAATGGACTGCGTCACGGTTCCTCGATTCAATTTTGGTTGCGTGTCCATCGTAGGCGAACTGCCCAGTAACCCAATCTCCCTATGAGTGTCCCGAGGGTGACATTTCCAACTGGTAGGTCTCGGAGATGACCATGCCCGACGCGGCCGGGGCCCCGGAGATCGTGATGACGACGCGGGCTCGTTCGCTCGCCGCGGTGCGCAGCACTCCTGGCACGAAGCCGTAGGCCTGCTGTGGTCCGAGTGTGGTGCGAAGCGTCTGGGTAAAGTTCGCACCCCGCTTGTTCACCGGCGTCACGCGCAGCGTCAAAGTTACCGGTTGATCGGCGTAACTCGCGTTCAGCACCGAGACGCCAAACTGCACGGAGGTCACCGGCGGCAAGAGCAAGACGCCCGCACCGGCGGGCAACGGCGAAGGGTATACCTGCAGCGCGGCGATACCGATTCCACGGTTCAACGTGAGTGAGGGCGAGTTCACGAGCGCCGCGACGCCGTGTTGCGCGAAGTAGGCCGCGCTCGACGAGCTCGTCGCGAGTAAGTGCACACGGCCGGGTTCTTGAGCCAATGAGAGACGCTCGGTGTTCCAACTTTGCGCCGTCGTCACCAGCGACGCCGCGGGATCGGCAACGATCTGCGAGGGTCCCGCGCTCCACGGCAAGGTGAGGGCGTGCGCGACGTAACGAAGAAGGGTCTGATACGCCGCGACCCGCTCTTGAGTCAACTGATCGAGCGTCTCGTTGACGTTGTGAACTAACACTGGGCGGCGAAGAAGGTCGGCCGTCGTGGCCCAACTCGGCAACTCTTGGTTGAGTTGACCCAGACGTGCTGCGAACACGCTTCGCGACAGCGTGCCCCCGTGGGACAGAAGGAGTACGAGACGACCGTCGAAGTTGTTCTCGCTCTCAATCAGCGAGTTGGCGACGGCGCCAAAACTCCGGTCTTCGCTGCGCCGCGACGTCGCGGAACCGTGCGCGGACCTGGAGACGTCGCGCGCGAAGAGCAGGACCAGCAAGGTCGCCGCGAGAGCGAGCACGATCAGCAACGTACGTCGGCGACGTTGCGCGCGAGTTCGAGCCACGTTGAGAGAACTTACTCGTCGGAGATTTTTAGTTCGGCTCCTCGAAGCCCTCAAGCTCAATGATCTCCGATGCCCCCTCGGGCAACGGATGCTCGGCGTCCACGCCCCACTTCATTTCATCCAGTCGGGCAGCCAGTCGTTCGACCTGGCCCAACTCGGGCAACTCCTTGGCGTGCGCGGCACCACCGAGATTCTGCAAACCGCGGGCGCTCACGATCAGGCGCGTCTCGAACGAGGTGATCATGCTGTTGTACTCCTTCACCTGCGCGTCGAGGGCCTTGCCCATTCGCGCCACCGGTTCGGCCACCAATCGGATCCGATCGAAGATGGTTTCGGCGACTTTGTAGATCTCCTCAGCGTTCATCGCCAGTTTCTGTTGACGCACCACCATCACCACCGACCACAGAAGCGACAACAGATTGGTCGGACCGACGATAAGGACCCGCTCCTTGGCGGCGTACGTGAGCAGTTCGGGGTCGGCGTCGAAGGCGACACTGACCGCGACGTCGCTGGGCACGAAGCAGGCAACGAACTCCGGCGCCGGCGAGATCGACTCCCAGTACGCCTTCTCTCGCAGGGTCTTGACGTGTGCGCGCAGGTCCTTCGCGTGCTTGACCTCCAGCGCCTTACGCTCGTCGACGTCCTCCGCGCCAAGCGCGGCCTCAAAGGCGTCGAAGGGGAACTTCGCGTCGATCGCGACGCGCGACCCGTTGGGCATGTTCACGACGCAGTCGGGCCGCTGGGCTTTGCCCGACTCACTGGTCGAGGACACCTGTAGTTCATAGTCGATGTGTTGTTTCAATCCCGACGCCTCGAGGACGTTGGCGAGTTGAATTTCGCCCCACCGACCACGGTGATCGCTTCGACCCAAGAGCTGGTTGAGCCGGCGGGTCTCTTCTTGACTGCGACGTTGCTCGGTCAGTAGTTCGTCGGCCCGACTCTTCACTTCGCCGAGCACACCGACGTGTTGTTTGTCGAACTCCGCGAGATTTCTTTTGTACTCATCGAGCAGGTCAGCCAGCGGCTTGAGTGTTCGATCGAGCGTCGTCTCACGCTCCTTCATGACCTGCTCTTGGGACTGATTGAATTGAAGGACCGTTTGAGCCAGCACGCGATTGGAGAGATTCTCAAAGACGCCCTCCATATTCTTAAGAGCCGCGTCGTATTCGTCGCGGGTTCGCTCGAGGTTGGACTTCGCCGCGGACAGTTCGGACTCACGAACGGCGAGATCGGCGTTGGCCTGTACGAGGGCGTCGCGGTGATGCTGCGCACGACGAGTGGCGAGCGACCAGGCGATGACGCCCCCGACGACGAGTCCGATGACACCAGCGAGAGTCGCGACCATGTTCTTTCCCTTCGATCGACTGTCTCCACCCTAGANNGAGCCACTAACCTTTCTTCCATGCGTCGGCTCTTTCGTCTGGTCACCCCTGACGAAGAGAGCGCCGAGCCCGAAACGCCTTTGAGCGACGATCTTCGACCTCAAACAGTACGGATCTTCGCGTTAGTGGGTGAGGCGATGGCGGGCGCGACGCACGCGCTGCTCTCGAACGATCGAGAGTTGGCCAAGCGCGTGGTCGAACAGGACATCGTGATCGACACTCTGGTCAATGAACTGGTCTTCACCGCGGAAGCGCGACTGCTCGAGAGTGACGGGCTCGACGTCGAGGGCCGGCGCGAGCTACTCATACTGCTGCGAATCCTGCCCGAGATCGAGCGAAACGGCGACCTGGCCGAACACGTGGCGCGCCGCGCCGCGCGCGGCTTGGGCAGCGAAATGTCACCACGCTCGCGTGGTCTCATCGAACGGATGGGCGAAGTGGCCTCGACCATCTGGCGCGAGGCCACCGACGTGATCATCGACGGCAAGGCTGAGGCTCTGGGTGTGATCGAAGAGATCGACGACGAGCTCGATGATCTGCACATCTCGTTGACGGCGGAGTTGACGTCGGGCTCGATGAGCGTCCCGGTCGCCGTGGAGGTCGCGCTCATGGCTCGCTTCTACGAACGATTTGGAGATCACTGCGTGAACCTGGCGCGTCGCCAAGTCGGGCGTGCCGGCGCCGACTAGCGAAGTTCGAGCAACGCCTCGGCGATCTGCACGGCGTTGAGCGCGGCACCCTTGCGAAGATTGTCGCCACTGACAAAGAGTGACAGCCCGTTCGTGAGCGTCTCGGCCCGGCGGATCCGACCAACGTAACTGGGGTCCTTGCCCGTCACCAGTCGCGGCGTGGGCAGATCGTGCAGAACGACGCCCGGCGCCCCAGCAAGTATCTCCGTCGCTTCTTCGGGCGAGAGGGGACGCTGAAAACTCAACGTGAGCGAGAGCGAGTGACCGGTGAAGACTGGCACGCGAACGCAGGTGGCGCTCACCTGAAGATTCGCGATCTCGAGAATCTTGCGGCTCTNNCGGTCTCGAGTGACCCGTCGTCCACGAGGTTGCCCGCAAGCGGTATCACGTTATGAGCGATGGTCACGGGAAATTTGACGCCTTCGTCGAGTGGGAACGCCGCACCATCAAAGGCCAGCACTCGTACGTCATCACTACCCGACTTCTCGAGTTGGCGGGCGAGTTCTTCGACGCCGTCGCGACCGGCCCCGCTCACCGCTTGATACGTCGAGACGATCATCGTGGTCAGTCCGGCCGCCAGGTGCAAGGGCTTTAAGACCGGCATGGCGGTCATCGTCGTGCAGTTGGGATTGGCCACGATGCCCTTGGCGATACTGAGCAGTGCGTGGGCGTTCACTTCGGGCACGACCA
>PKWA01000124.1 GCA_003131665.1 Acidimicrobiaceae bacterium | reverse complement strand
GTCGATCGATACGGCAACATCAATACCACCGTGGTGGGCGAGTACGCCCAACCAAAAGTTCGTCTGCCAGGGGCGGGAGGTGCGCCTGAGATCGCGACGTCGTGTTCCAAAGTGATCATCACCCTTCGTCACAGTTCGCGCGCCATGGTGGAGAAGTTGGACTTCATCACCTCGGTCGGTCACGGTGACGGGCACGACTACCGTCAGCGAATGGGGCTTCCTGGAACCGGTCCGCAAGCCATCATCACCGACCTCGGAGTTCTTCGCTGTGATCCAGAGTCCTCGGAGTTCATACTGGTCAGCGTGCATCCGGGAGTGGACGTCGCGGAAGTGGCGGCGGCGACCGGCTGGACGTTACGTCAGGCGCCCCGGGTAGAAGTCACTCAGGCGCCCACCGATGAGGAACTGAGCGCCCTTCGTCGATTCGTGGAGGGATAACTCGTGGAACCATTTGACTATGACGCGCTGCCGGGACGCGTGATATTTGGCGTTGGTCGAAGAAGCGAAGTAGGTGAGGAAGTTGACCGATTGCACGCGACACGGGTCTTGCTGATTGCCGACGCCCACGACCAAGAAACGATTGATCAAGTAGTGACGGTGTTGGGTGAACGCTGTGTGGGAATCTTCACCGAAGTCGCCCAACACGTGCCGATGATGCTCGCGCAAAAAGTACGAGCTCTCGCCACGTCGAGCGATGCGGACGCGACGGTCACTCTGGGGGGAGGGTCGGCGACTGGCTTTGGCAAGGCGGTCGCCCTGACCCACGAACTGCCGCAGGTCTGTATTCCCACGACGTACGCCGGCTCTGAACTCACGCCCATTTGGGGCACGTCGAGCGGCGAAGTCAAAGAGACCGGCCGTGATTTGCGAGTCCTGCCGAGGTCCGTCATTTACGATCCGGAACTCACGCTCGGGCTACCCATCTCCATTGCCGGACCGAGCGCCATGAACGCGCTCGCCCACGCGGTCGAGGGACTCTACGGACCCGGGGCGAACCCGGTGATGTCGGCTATCGCGCTTGAATCGGTTCGTGTGTTGGCAACGCACCTGCCGCTCATGAAGGTTTCGCCGACGTCAATCGAAGAACGTTCGCAGGTACTTTACGGTGCGTACCTGGCCGGCGCGGTGCTCGCGGTGGTCGGTACCGCACTCCATCACAAGACGTGCCACGTGCTCGGCGGTCTCTACGGCCTCGATCACGGTCAAATGAACGCGGTCGTCTTGCCCCACGCTTTGGCGTTCAACGAGAGCGCCATTCCCGAGGCCTACCAGCGCCTGAGTTCCGTACTCGGTGGTGACGCCGCCGGCGAGCTGTACGACCTGGCCCGGACCCTCGACACGCCCTCGAGTCTTCTCGAGCTGGGAATGCCCCTTGAAGGAGTGCAGCGTGCGGCGCCCCTCGTCGTGGCGGCGTCAGCGTCCAATGTTCGCTCGATCAATGAAGCACAGGCCATTGAGTTTCTCTCAAGCTGCGTTGAAGGCGCCCGACCATCGTGAGGTCTCGGCACTTAGAGCAACCGATCGCTAAGCCAGCACGATAGCGATTAGAAATGAAAACATCATGACGAAGAAAATCACTCTCGAAGATCATTTGCACGAGGCCCAGGCCAGTTTCGACGCGGCATCGAATCCTCGACTCGTCGAGATCATGCGATCGGCGCTTACGCATATCTACGCCTTTGTAGAAGAGACGAAGTTGACTCGCGAGGAGTGGGCGGCGGGAATTGAATTCCTTACTGCCGTTGGTCAAAAGTGCGACGATGTTCGCCAGGAGTTCATCCTTCTCTCGGACACGCTCGGCGTGTCGATGTTGGTCGAGATGTTGAATCAAATGCCCTCCGACGTCGCGACGGACCCCACCGTTTTCGGCCCCTTCCACGTTCCGGGGGCTCCGGAGTTGGCGATGGGCTCTTCGATCGCCCCAGAGGGTAACAACGGCGAGCCGCTGGTCTTTTCGGGGACGGTTCGAGACGCGAAGGGGGCACCCCTTGAAGGCGCGCGCCTCGACGTGTGGCAGGTGGCACCCAATGGGCTCTACGACGTGCAAGACCCGGCCAGTCCTCCGATGAGTTACCGGGGCGTCTTTGAAACCGGAGCCGACGGCACATTTGAGATCCACGCCACCCGTCCCGTCGATTACGAGATTCCTACCGATGGACCGGTGGGCAAGATGCTTCGTTCGACGGGCCGTCACGCGTGGCGCCCCGCGCATACGCACTTCATGGTCAGTTGTCCCGGGTACAAGACCTTGATTACTCACGCCTTTGATGCCGATTCCCCTCATCTTGGTCGAGACGCGGTGTTTGGAGTGCGCGAGAGTCTAATTATTGATATGAATGGGGGCAGAGCGACCTTTAATGTGGTGCTCGATTCTCTGTTGCCCGGAGTGGCCCCGTGAGTTGATGGCTTCACCACTCGCAGCGAACAAGACTTGACAGAGGAACTTTTTGAGTGAAAGATGACGTCTGTTGTGCACAGTGGCGTGCCGAACGGCATGCGCACTTGATCAATCAACAATGGGGGGAATTACTAAATGAGCAATCAATTAGGCGGCCTTAACAGCCATAAGGCGTGGAGAGTTTGGGTAACCAAACATCCCGTGGGTGCCGCAGTTTGGGCCGGTGTTGTCGCGGGCCAGATAACCACGTTGTGGGGAATCTGGTTTCCCGGTGTCGGACTACCGGCGCTCGACTGGCCCCAGGCCACGGGTGCGACGATTGATGCGAAGGGATCATTCCCGGTTCAATTCGTGTTGGGTGAGTTCTTTCACGGACTGGACTGCATCATCTTCGCCCTTATCTTCGCGATCTTCCTCTTTCCGCTCATGGGGAAAGTGGTAACGCCCGCGATGAACTTGGCCAAGGCAATCGGCTTTGGAATGGTGTTGGCGACGATATCGGCAGCCTTCCTCGTGCCCTACGTCTACTTCAAGGGTTACGGCGTGGGCTTTGGTGGCATTCACTACGGGGGATGGAAGTTGGTATTCGCCGTGTACCTGTGGCACCTGCTGTACGGCTTCAACCTGGGTGTCTTTTATGACCCACTGCCGCTCAACGACCCGGCGCTTTTGTAACGTCGACTTTGAAGCAGCACGGATTTTTTCACCGCCGGCTGGGGTAACCCAGCCGGCGGTGAGCATTTCACGCACGTTTACTCGTTCGCGGGGCTCAACTCTTGAAGAAGTTGACGAGCTCGTTCGATGGCGTCGGCGACGATTTCGTGCGGCGTGTTGGCGGTGACGACAAACTCGACGTGCGCTCCCGCGTCTCGAAAGATGCCCGCGGTCTCTTCGGCGCGATGTAGGGGGATCCACTCGTCGTGGTCAGAGACCGTGATGAACGTCGGCAGTCCCGACGCCGCCTTCGGGCGGGTGAGCGAGGCCAACGTTGGTCCGATCAAGCCCCCGGTAAAGCAGATGAGGCCAGCGAATCTCTGCTGGGACCTGGCGAGATACTCGGTGACGAGGCAGGCGCCTTGCGAGAAGTCCAGCCAGACAATCCGGCCGTCCTCAACCCCCGCGTCGTTGAGGAGCTGGCGGGCATCGCCCATTCGCTCGAGAGCAAAATCGAGCCTCGGCTGATTGTCCGCAACTGGTGAAAGGAACGAGTTGGGGTACCAGGTGCCCCCCTCGGCTCCGGGCAGAACGTACGAGAGATCCGTTCGAGCGAGGGGCTCGAGGGCGTGGGCGATCATGTACGCGGGATCAAGTGTTCGCCCGTGCACCGCAACGACCGCCAGGGGGGCGTCAGGGAGTGGAGCGCCAAATGAGACGAGCGGAATCGAACGATGGGGGTTGGTCTCAGCGGGAATGGCTACTCCTCGGCGCGCATCGAACGCGATTGAAAGTTCAGCACAGTTCGGAATCGAAAGTCAGACACCGAGTGATGTGTTGCGGCGATACCTATGAGTACTGCAGGGGCTCCAAGTAGCCGATGAGAAAGTCACGCTTGTCTTCAAACACCGGCGGGATCTGGAAGTTCTTGCCCAACTCCTCGTAAGGTTCGTCGATCGTGAATCCCGTGGGCTTCGACACCGACGCTTCAAACATTGCACCCCCCGGCGTACGCACGTAGACCGAGTCGAAGTAGCCACGGTCCTTGCGGTCGGACACGTCGGTGAAGCCCATGCCGACCAAGCTGTTCTTGACCGTGTCTTGCACGTCGTAGTCGGCCACCTGGAACGCCGTGTGGTGGACGATGCCCTCGCCGTACATCCAGCCGGCCTGGTTGCGACGAGGTTCGGCCACGAAGTCGACGATGGCGCCGGTGCCTCCGTTTCCAACCTCGAAGCGAGCATTGTCGTCGTCTTCTTTGGTCAAGCGCCCGTTCCATCCGGCGTTCATGAAGTCGGCGGAAAGATCTAGATCGAGCACCGACACCGTAATACCGTGCGTACCGTGAATCCCGTGTTCGACCGGGACTGGCCCGTTCGTGTGGGGCAGGCGATCATCGTTAGCGACGCCGACGAGGTCGTACTCGATGCCGCACGGGTGTGAGAATCGCAGGCGCTTCTCCCCAAAGAGTTCGTGCTCTTTGACGTCAAAGCCATGGCTCGTGAGACGATCGTTCCAGTACCCGAGAGATCCTTCGTTGATCGACAGCATCAGGACCTTGGTCTGGTTCGTGCCCTGCTTGCCCATTCGCCCCGATTGACGCATAGGAAAGGTGGTCACGAGCGTCGATTCAAGACCCACGTCGTTGCCGTAGTAGAGGTGATAGATAGGAACCTCACCGTCGTACAGTGCGGTCTTTTTCACGCTCTTTAGACCAAGAACCTTGGTGTGGAAGTCGTAGTCTTCTTGAGCCGTGCCGACGCACAAGGTGATGTGGTGGTGGCGTTCGATGGAACCGGATTCGCTCATATTTTCCCCCAAATTAGAAGTTCGGTGGACCAGAAATTGGACGCAGGAACTACAACCATCCTTGACCACTGGGGCCGAAAAGTCAAGTACGGCCCCCTTCTTGCGCGACGGCAGTCTCTCCGCTATTATTTAGTTAGGTGAACTAATGGATAAGACGACAAGCGAAACCGCGGCACGTTTACGTCGGGCAATCACGCGTCTCAATCGAAAACTTCGCTACTCCGCGCTGGGCGGCGTGACGCCGGCCCAGGCGTCGATGCTGGCGTCGATCGACAAGCTCGAAAGCCCTTCGCTCGGGGACCTCGCGGAGGCCGAGCAGATTCAGCCGCCGTCAGTCACGCGGCTCGTGAAGGACTTGATGAAGGCCGGACTTCTGAGCTCGGCGTCCGATCCGATTGACCGACGTAGCACGCGAGTACGCCTCACGGCGCAGGGGCGACGAGACCTCAACGCCATTCGCCAACGAAAGACCGAATTTCTCGAGCGAAAGCTTCTCGCGCTCTCTCCCCACGATCAACGCCGGGCTGCGGAGTTGGTGTCCTTTCTTGAAGTGCTGTTGGAGGACGAATGAGCTCGACCACTCGAGGTACGTCGCGCACGTTCGCGGCGCTACGGGTTCGCAACTTTCGCCTCTACTTCATTGGACAGTTGATCTCGGTCTCGGGCACCTGGATGCAGTCGCTGGCTCAAGGCTGGCTGGTGTTGCAAATTACTGGCTCGTCGGTGGACTTGGGCATCGCCATCGCGTTGCAGTACGTGCCGATGCTGCTCGCGGGTTCTTACGGCGGGCTCGTCGCCGATCGCCACGAAAAACGCCGCATCTTGTACTTCACCCAGTCGTCGGCCGGACTACTGGCGCTGTTGTTGGGGATTTTGGTCAGTACGCATCACGTGACCGTGTTGACCGTCTACGTGATCGCGTTGGGCCTAGGAGTCGTCAACCTCTTTGACGTTCCGGCCCGTCAGGCCTTCGTCCAAGAGATGGTCGGGCGTGAACTGATCGCCAACGCCGTCAGTTTGAACTCGGTGTTGATGAACGCGGGGCGCTTGATCGGTCCGGGCATCGCGGCCGGGCTCATCGCTCTGGTGGGCACGGCGGCCTGCTTCTTCGCCAACGCCGGTTCGTTCGTTGCGGTGTTGATCGCGCTGATGATGATGAAGGGTGACGCTTTCCTGCGAATGCGCACCGTCGAGCGCGAGAAGGGTCAGCTCCGTCTCGGTATTAAGTACGCGTTCAGTACTCCCATGTTGCGCAACGTGATCATCGCGGTAGCGGTCGTGGGCACCTTCGCGTATAACTTCACGGTCACCCTGCCGCTGCTCGCGACGAAGACCTTTCACGAGACCTCGGCGGCCCACTACGGGATCTTGATGGGCGCGATGGGACTCGGCGCGGTTATCGGGGGGCTCTTGGTGGCGCGCCGATCCCGTCCGACTCCCGAGATGCTCGCGTTTTTGATGTTGGGGTTTGGACTGTTCATGTCCCTGGCCGCCTTCTCACCGACGGTCCTGTGGGCCGAGATCGCGATGATTCCCACCGGCGCATTCTCAATCGCGCTGGTCGCCACGGCCAATTCGTTGCTGCAGTTGAACTCGAAGGAGCACATGCGCGGACGCGTGATGAGCCTGTACTCCATCGCGTTTCTGGGCACGACGCCCATCGGCGCGCCGCTCGTCGGGCTCGTGGTGTCGTGGTCGAACCCTCGA
>PKWA01000129.1 GCA_003131665.1 Acidimicrobiaceae bacterium | reverse complement strand
GCAAACGGGGTCTAGGTCAAACCGCGTGCGCACGGTGTCGCGCCGGCGTCTGCTAACATGGAAAACGCTGTTTCATCGCATCTCGCGATGGAGACCGATTCGACTGATTTCTGCGAGTTGGGCTCATTTCAACTCGTAGGAGTTCCATGTCCACGTCCTTTGCCGACCTCGGCGTCCCCCCACGTCTCGTGGAGCGCCTCAACGCGCGAGGCATCACCGAGGCCTTCCCGATCCAAGAGGCCTCTATCCCCGACGCCCTCCAAGGGCGCGACGTGGTGGGTAAAGCCATCACCGGATCGGGCAAGACCCTCGCCTTCGCCCTGCCCCTCATGGCTCGTTTGGCCAAGGCCCGTGCCCGCAAGCCGGTCGCCCTGGTACTCGTGCCCACGCGCGAACTCGCGGCCCAAGTGCAAAAAGAGATCGCACAGCTGACCGACGACCGAGGTCGTCGCGTGATCTCCATTTACGGCGGTACCTCGTACAACGTCGCGCGCAAGGCCCTCAACTTCGGCGTCGACGTGGTCGTGGCCTGCCCCGGGCGTCTCGAGGACATGCTCGAACAAGGGGCCCTCGACCTAGGTTCGGTGACGACCGTGGTCGTTGACGAAGCTGACCGGATGGCCGACATGGGCTTTTTGCCCGCGGTGCGTCGCCTCGTGGCGGCCACCGCACCGCAGCGTCACGTCATGCTGTTCTCGGCCACGATGGGCCCCGACGTCTCGTCGTTGGTGCGTGAGTTCACTCACAACGCCGCGATTCATGACGTGGTGGGTGACGAAGCGCCGAACGACGTCGACCACTACTTCTGGCGCGTCGCGCGCGATCGCCGTCCCGACATCACGGCCGACATCGTCGAGAAGTACGAGCGCGCGCTCATCTTTACGCGCACCAAGCACGGCGCCGATCGCTTGGTTCGCCAACTGGGCGAACGGGGAATCTCCGCCGTCGCGCTGCACGGTGACCGCTCCCAGGCCCAACGCGAGCGCGCCCTGCGCAGCGTGAAGAGCGGTCAGATAAAGGTCCTCGTCGCGACCGACGTCGCCGCGCGCGGTCTACATATTGAACTCTTGCCCGTCGTGGTGCACTACGACCCCCCGGCGCAGGCCACGGACTATCTGCACCGATCCGGTCGTACCGGGCGAGCGGGAGCGACGGGCGCGGTCATCTCACTCGTCGGCGAAGACGTCATGGGCCAGGTGAAGCGCCTCCAGCGCGCACTCGGCTTAGAGCAGTCCATCGAGTCTCAAGAGGACGCCAACGCGATTCGTTTAGGCGCCGTCGACGACGCGGTGGCCGCCGAACGGTTGGACGATCGCACGCCCAAGCGTCGCGTCGAGTCCTCGGCCCCTCGGGCCAGAGAGCGCGGCTCAAGGAACTTCGCACCTCGCGAATCAAGAGAGCGCGCCACCACCACTCGGCACCCCCGTCGTTCGAGCGAGAGTTCTCCTCGCCCGGTACGAGGCTTTGAGCGTCGCGAGGCGCCCGTTGCCCGTGGCGAAAGTTCGAGTCGCGCTCGCGGAAGCGAAGCCGTCGTGAGTTTCTTCAACGACTCCAAAGGTTTTGGCTTCGCCAGCGACGACAAGGGCGACGACCTCTTCATTCACTTCTCGAACATCGTGGGTGACGGTTTCAAATCGCTCACTCAAGGTCAGAAGATCACTTTCGAAGAGGCGCATGGTCCCAAGGGTCGCGAGGCGAAGAACGTTCGCGCCGTCAGCCCGGGACGCCCTCGGCGTCACTAGGGAGCCTCGCCATGTCTGAGCGGCCAATCGTCGAACCACATCTTGGACCAGCGCCGGAGGTCCTCGTCATTGAGGACCTCACGCTCGGCGAAGGTGAGGAAGCCAAGACCGGCCAGACGGCCGTCGTGCACTACGTGGGCGTGAGCGCGTCGAGCGGTGCAGAGTTCGACGCCTCATGGAACCGAGGCGAGCCCTTCGACTTTACGCTGGGGGCCGGTCACGTTATTAAGGGCTGGGACGAGGGTGTGGTGGGCATGAGAGTCGGCGGACGACGTCGACTCGTTATTCCCTCACACCTCGGGTACGGAGAACGCGGCGCCGGTGGCGTGATCGCGCCGAACGAGACGTTAATTTTTGTCGTTGATTTGTTGGAACTTCGCTAACTACGTGGTGCGAAGCTCGTCCACCACGAGCATGCGCTGATAGTCACCGTATCGTTCGCAGCAGATCTCGGCCACCAAGCGCAGCCGATCGTTGGGATTGCTCAAACTCAACACCTTGAACTGGTCGAGAATCGACATCGGGGTCAGTGAGCAGAGTTGCCAACCACGGACCTTGGCGTCCTCGTCCATGGCGAAGTCCCGTTGCAGGCACTGATCGGTCACGATCTCACTCTGTAGCGATCGCAACGCGCGAACCGCGGACTCGGTGGACTTGAGTAAATCCAGTTCAATGGTCACGTCGTCACAGCACCGCTCGCCCACTCGGGCCCGGGGATAGGGATCGTCCGCCAGCCACTCGGCGACTTCGAAGCACTCGATGCCCTCAATCACGATCAATATCTGACCGTTCGACAGGTGGTGCGAACCGAGAATCTCCACCAAGGTGCCCACCGACGTGCGCTCGTCGTGGCCCCCCACGTCCGAGCCTCGCTCGATCAGACAGGTGCCGAAGCGTTGCTCAGCTTCGACGTCGGCGAGTAAGCGGTGATAGCGCGGTTCAAACACACACAGGCCGACCGTTTGGTGCGGAAATACCACCATCCCCAAGGGGAACATGGCCAGCTCGCGATTCATCACGTGCTCAGCCTACGGGTGAACACTTCGTGAGCGAACTACGAATTTTCCAGCGCCACGACGAACGAACGCAGAGCGCGGCCCCGGTGCGAGCGCTCGTTCTTCTCCTCGAGCGTCAACTCGGCTAACGACCTACCGCCCTCGTCAGCGGGGGCAAAGATGGGATCGTAGCCAAAGCCCCCCTGACCTTTCGCCTCCGAGAGGATCGAACCTTCGAGCACGCCGTCGACCCACCACGACGCTCCGCTCGGGTACGCGACGGCGATGACGGTGCGAAAGTGGGCACCGCGATCGGCGACGTCCACTCCGTCAAGTTCTCGCAACACCTTGTTGACGTTCTCTTCAAAGTTGACCCCGTCGCCGGCGTAGCGCGCGCTGTGCACGCCGGGTCGACCGGACAGCGCGTCGATGAATAGACCGGTGTCGTCGGCGATCGCCGCCTCGCCCGTCGCGTTCGCCAGTGCGCGCGCCTTTAACAGCGCATTGCCTTCGAGCGTGTCTTCGATCTCATCGACGTCGGGCACCTCGTCGGGTCGGGGACGAAGTTGGACGTCGTACGGGGCGAGAATGGCGCGCATCTCCTCGACCTTGTGCGGGTTCTTCGTGGCTAAGACGAAGGCCTTCACTTCGTCCGAGGCGAGGGCGGGGTCGCGAGAAGGGCCCGTTGGGCGTCGTTGATCCGCCCGATACCGAGTGTCGCCAAGTCCAAGAGCTGGGTGAGTTCCTCGCGATCGAAGGCTTGATGCTCGGCGGTGCCCTGGACCTCGACGAAGCGACCGGTCCCGGTCATCACGACGTTCATGTCAGTGTCGGCTCGCACGTCCTCTTCGTAGGGAAGATCGAGCATCGCCACGCCCTCGACGATGCCCACCGAGACCGCCGCCACGAGGTCACTCAGGGCGTGCTCGCGTACGACACCCTCGAGTACCAATCGCGTCAAGGCATCGTGCAGTGCCACGTACCCCCCGCAGATCGACGCCGTGCGGGTGCCCCCGTCGGCTTGGAGCACGTCACAGTCCACCACGATCTGTACGTCGGGCAGCAGTTCAAGACGCGTGACGCTTCGAAGCGAGCGACCGATCAGTCGTTGGATCTCCTGGGTTCGCCCAGACTGCTTTCCCTTGGCGGCTTCGCGATTCGCGCGTTCGGGCGTCGATCCCGGCAACATCGAATACTCCGCGGTCACCCAGCCTCGACCCTTCCCCTTCAACCAGCGAGGCACGTCACTGTCGACCGACGCGGTACAGAGCACGCGCGTTCGTCCGAAGCTCACGAGGACCGATCCGGCGGCCATTTCGGTGTAGTCCCGCTCAAAGCTCAGAGGTCGGGCTTCGTCAACGGCGCGCCCGTCGGCTCGAAGTATGGACATGTTTCTCCTTCAGTCGTACGAAGAGTGCGTGCTAACGGTAGTAGAGATTTCCTCCCCACTGACCTTTAGAAGTAGATGGTCGCCTTGGCACGCTCGACGACCTCGTCGAGGTCGTCGCTCCACGCCCCGGTGGACAGGTACTTCCAACCGTCGTCGGCGATCAGCGCCACGATGGTCGCCGACTGCCCATCCTCGATGCTCGCGGCGCACTTGGCGGCGCCGGCCACGACCGCGCCCGCAGAGAGTCCACTAAAGAGTCCGACTTCGGTCAGTCGCCGCGTCCACTCAATCGACTCTCGAGGACGGATGATGACCCGGCGGTCGAGCAACTTCTCGCCGTCGTTGTCGCTAAAGATCGGCGGCACGTAGCCGTCGTCGAGGTTACGCAGTCCGTCGACGGTCTCGCCGCTCGGTGGCTCGACGGCCCAGATCTGGATCCCGGGCCGCTGCTCTTTCAAGTACCGTCCGACCCCCATCAACGTCCCCGACGTACCGAGACCGGCGACGAAGTGCGTGATCTCGGGAACGTCGGCCAAGATCTCGGGCCCCGTCGTCGTGTAGTGCACGAGAGGGTTGGCCGGATTGGCGTACTGGTAGAGAAAGATCCACTCGGGGTGATCGGTACTTAAGGACTGGGCAAGGCGCACCGCGCCGTTCGATCCCTCGTTGCCCGGTGAATCGATGATCTCGGCGCCAAAGGCCACGAGCAGTTGTCGTCGCTCCGGCGAGACGTTGGTGGGCAGCACGACCTTGAGGTGGTACCCCCGTAATCGACAGACCATGGCCAGGGCAATGCCGGTATTGCCGGAGGAGGGTTCGAGGAGCGTCTGGCCGTCTTGGCCGGGAATCAAACGGCCGTTTCGCTCGGCCGCGTCCACCATCGATAGAGCGACGCGATCTTTGACCGAGCCCGCCGGATTACGCCCCTCGAGCTTGGCGAGAATCGTCACGCCAGGCTTGGGTGACAGCGCACTCACGTCTACCACCGGCGTGTTACCGATCAGGTCGAGCACTGAGGCATAACGCGTCACTACCAGAGGCCTCCCGCGACCGCGGGCAGCAGCGTGATCTCGTCATCGTTGGCGATCAAGGCGTCCACGCCGCCGAGGTAACGAACGTCGTCGTCATTGACGTAGACGTTCAAGAAACGGTGCAGGGTTCCGTCATCGTTCAGGAGTTGTCCCTTTACCGCCGGATACGTCGTGGTCAACTTGAAGAGAACCTCGCCCACCGTCGAACCTTCGACGGCGATGACCGTCGCGCCGCCCATGGCGGGACGAAGAACGGTGGGGACTCGTAGTACCGCCGACATAACACCTCTTTCGACTCTGGGGGCTAATTCCTGACCTGCTGAGTCAACATTATCGGCTGGGGGCCACGCCGTGTCCAAAAACCTCTGCACCTTCGAATCAGTCCACGACCTCGACCAGTTCGTGGGTTACTTCGCCATCGAGAACGCGAAAACTGCACAGTTCGACCGGCACGTCGCGCAAGGAGACGATCACGTAGTGCCACGCGGGGTCGGGGGCCTGGTTAATGTCCGTGGGGCTCGGATAGGCCTCGCTGTGGGTGTGCGAGTGAAACACACCCAGCACCTCGAGACCTTCGTCGTCGGCCCGGCGATAGGCGCGCAGCAACACTCCGGGGTCGATCTCGTAGATCTTGGCCGAGTCGGCAACGTTCGCGCTGGCCACGACGTCAACAACGACACCGCTGGGCGTGCCGAGCAGCAGCCCACAACCCTCATTAGGCAAAGCGCGAATGCACGTCGCCACAATGGTGTCGTGGTGCGCTGAGCTAAGAGTAAGCACGCAGTTACCCTAGCGAGCGCCGATCAATCCGTCGTGATCGCTTCACTACGCTTACTGCGTGGCACGAGCCAAGCAGATTCAAGGGCGCCGGGCGAAGAAACGTGAGAGCGCCGAGGGCAGCGACCGGGTGGTCGCCACGAATCGCCGCGCGCGACATGACTACGAGATCATCGAGACTCTCGAATGCGGCATCGTTTTGAGCGGCTCGGAAGTCAAATCGTTGCGAGATGGAAAGGCCCAGATTGCCGAGAGCTACGCCCGAGTCGACGACAACGAGCTCTGGATCTTTCAGATGCACATCCCTCCGTGGAGCTACGCCGTCGGTTTCGGCAGTCACGATCCGGACCGTCGTCGAAAACTCCTGGTACATCGACGTGAGATCGATCAGTGGAGATTGAAGGTTGAAACCGAGTCTCTCGCGATGGTGCCACTCAAGCTGTACTTCAAGGAGGGAAGGGCCAAGGTGGAGTTGGCCCTCGCCAAAGGGCGCAAACAACAAGACCGTCGTCAAGCTCTGGCCAAACGAGACGCCGAGCGAGAAATCGCGAGGGCGATTCGTAACGTCGAAAAGTACGGCTGACTCGGGCCAGTCACTGGCCGCCCGGATGCTCCTCGAACCCTCGACGGTACACTTATCTAACGGCCATCTTGGTCGCGCAGTGACGAGGGGGTGATTGGTTTCGACGACAGTCGTCAAAGTGAAAGAAGCGAGCCGTGGTCTCCGGAGCCACGTTAAAGAGCCGGAACCAAAAACAAACGCCGAGCCTCAGCTCGCGCTCGCTGCTTAAAAGGTAGCGACGTTCGTCCGGTCTTAGCCCCACAGGCCGATCACGGGCGTCATCTAGTGGGGCTTACTCGATAGACCGTTCCGGTCGGTCTACGAGGAAATCTTTATCGGATACGGAGAATCCAGTCGCCGACGGCAGGACGATCCCGACAACCTCTCGTCGGCTGCGCTCGGAGAAGGCCTACCAAGGTGCTGGAGGACGCGGGTTCGATTCCC
>PKWA01000014.1 GCA_003131665.1 Acidimicrobiaceae bacterium | reverse complement strand
GAGGGCACGATCGCGATGTCGTCAAAGCCGTAGGCCTGACGAGCCGATTTGAAGATGCCGATCTCAACTTCCGCCATGAAGTCCTCCGATGAAACACCCCACAAAGTGAAGGTGTGTTTCTACCAATCTACTGGGACGAGGGGTCCAAGAACCCCCGATCGCCCGCTCGAGCGACGCCCAGCGCGAGACAGATCAACTCTGCGAGCACTCGGGCGGTCGCGCCCCAGACGACGTCATCAGGCACCCGAAAGAAGTAGATCGGAAAGTAACCCTCCTCGTCCATGCCGGGCCGAGGCACGTTACGGTGCCACCGTTCTTCGACGAAGGCACCGTCCGCCGCGAGTTCTCTCAAGGTGACGCTAAAGACCCGATCCACTTCAGCAGGATTGATACGCAGTTCTGGCCGCTCGGACAAGAACCCGACGATCGGCCAGATCGACGAGCCCGACGCGAAAGTCACGATCGGGCTCAGCCAGGCGACTGGCGAGACCAGCGCGGGATTGAGACCGATCTCCTCGTGCGTCTCTCGAAGGGCCGTTGCGATGGCGGACTCTTCTTCTTCGCTTCGTCCCCCGGGCAGCGAGATCTCACCACCATGGTTGCGCAGCGACAACGAACGCCGAGTGAGGATGACGTGCACCTCACCCCCTTCTTCAAAGAGCGCGACGAGAACAGCAGAGCGCCGCGTGATCGGTGTCGGTAAGGCGTCGGCGACAATGAAGAGCTCTTCAGGTTGATCGGGCGGTGGATTTTCCGCCAAGAGACGATGGGCACCTCGAAGAGCCGACTCCAGTGCCTTGAGCGTAAATCCGGACCGCTCGGACGCGCGAAGCGCGGCCCACGGCGCCGGCGCGCCGGGTTGCACATCGCCGGGCTCGGGAATGACCTGGGGGAAGCGGTGACCCGCGAAGCGTTCGGGCCGCTCGCTCGTTGGCGTCATCGTGGTTCCTCTAGACTGATCGTGCTTTTGACGTTCTCACCGTAGCGTTAAGCGCCCCTCCATCAGAAATAGCCCCCTTGAAATCTCTCGCCCGATACTGTGTCCGACGTCGCTGGTACGTGCTGGGGGCGTGGATCGCGCTCTTCATTCTCATCAACGTCATCTCTCAGTCGCTCGGCTCGGCCTACTCGAACGAGTTCAGCCTGCCCGGCACCAACTCCACGAGAGCCGAAGCACTGCTCGCCAAGGGCTTCTCGGGTGAGTCCGGGGACGCCGACCAGATCGTCTTTCGCTCGATCAACGGACCTATCACCTCACACGAAGCCACCATTCAGGCCATGCTGGTCAAAGTCGAGGGCCTGGCCAAGGTCGCCACCGTCACCTCACCGTTTTGCACTGGCCCTTTCGCGACGAGTGAGACCCTACCCAACGGCTCCTGTCTGGGCGCGACGCAGCTCTCCAAGGACGGCACCATCGCCTACGCCATCGTGCACTTCTCCTCGATCGCCTTTCATCTGAAGATCGCCCAGATCAAGGCCGTCGAGACAGTCGGGGCGAGCATTCGCTCGAACTCATTGGAGGTCGAGTTCGGCGGGAACGCCTTTGGCCAAGCGAACTCGCCCAGTGGCAGTCCCGGTGAGATCTTCGGTCTGCTCGCCACCGCCATCGTGTTGATCTTGGCCTTCGGGTCCTTCTTTGCGATGTTGCTGCCCCTCGGCACGGCCCTGTTCGCCCTCGGGATCTCCCTCGCCATGGGCATCCTCTTAAGTCACGTGCTCGCCATCGCTCAGTTCGCGCCGATCCTCGGATCCTTGATCGGACTGGGTGTCGGGATCGACTACGCCCTCTTTATCGTGACGCGGGCCCGACAAGAACTCAAACGTGGCGCCGACGTCGAAGAGGCGGTGACGACGGCGCTGAACACCTCGGGGCGCGCCGTGCTCTTCGCGGGCACGACGGTCTGTATCGCGCTGCTGGGCATGTTGATCCTGCGACTCTCATTCTTGAACGGCGTCGCCGTCACCGCCTCGGTCACCGTGCTCATCACGATGCTCGCCTCGGTGACGCTATTGCCCTCTTTGTTGGCCTTTCAAAAGCGCCGCGTGCTCAGTCGGCGCGAGCGGCGCGCGATGAGAGAGCACGGTCCCGGTCCGGTCATGGTCTCAGGCCCGTGGCAGCGTTGGGCCCAGTACGTCTCACGTCACCCGCGACTGCTCTCGCTCGGCGCGTTTCTCATCATCATTGTCTTCATCGTGCCCTTCTTCTCACTGCACCTCGGCAGTTCCGATCAGGGAACGGACCCGCCTGGCTCCACCACGCGTCAGGCCTACGACCTATTGGCCGAGGGCTTCGGACCGGGCTTCAATGGGCCCCTCGCCATTGTCGGCGCGATTAACAACCCCGCCGATCGAACGTCGATGGAGAGCCTCGACCACTCACTCGTCACGAAGCCCGACGTCGCGGCTGTCACGCCGCTGATCACCAACCCGGCGGGCACCGTCGGCATCATCAACGTCGTGCCGGCTAGCAGCCCCGACGACGCCACGACCGCGACGTTGCTCGCTTCTATTCGCGACGACTACATCCCGGGCGCCACGGCCACGTCGCACACCACCATCTACGTAGGCGGGATCACGGCGATCTTCGTTGACTTCGCGAGCGTGCTGACAAGCAAGTTGCCGCTCTTCGTGGGCGTCATCGTGTTCTTGGGCTGTCTGTTGTTGATGGTGGCCTTTCGAAGCGTCTTGGTACCACTGGTCGCCGCGGTAATGAACCTGCTGGCGGTCGGCGCGTCCTTTGGCCTGGTGGTGGCGGTCTTTCAGTGGGGTTGGGGCAGCAGCCTTATTCGAGCGGGCACCGGGCCAATTGAGTCGTTCCTGCCGATCATCATGATCGCCATCCTCTTTGGGCTCTCGATGGACTACCAGGTCTTTTTGGTCTCGCGCATGCACGAGGAGTGGCTGAACACGAATGACAACGAGCAAGCAATCATCCGCGGTCAGGCCAACACCGGACGCGTCATCACCGCGGCGGCGCTCGTGATGATCTGTGTCTTCTTCTCGTTCTCCTTTGGCGGCCAACGCGTCATCGCCGAGTTCGGCATCGGCCTGGGTGGCGCGGTGTTGATCGACGCTTTCGTGCTACGAACGGTGCTCGTGCCCGCCCTCATGCACTTCATCGGTCGGGCCAACTGGTGGATGCCGAAGTGGCTCAATCGCGTCGTGCCCCACGTGGCGGTCGAGGCCACCAACGACGAGGTCGCTACCACCGAAGTGGTAACGACCTCGCACGACTAACTCGTTAATGGCATCCTATACCGAGGTCGTGACGACCTTCACTTTGCGGATGGGCTGGTTGGTCACGTACTTGAGGGTCACGTGGACCTTCTTCAGTGCAACTAGGTACACCTCCACGGCCTTGGCCCGAGCCTTGGCAACGGCCAAGTCCTTCAGTCCGTAGCCCGTGATGGTGACCGAAGCTCCGCGCGCGAGTTTCCTCGAGAGGTTGATCAAGGCGTCCTTGGTGGCGTTACTGAGAGAACTCTGGTAGTAGCCAAAGGTCAGAACGACCGGCCCGGGCTTGGCCACCGACGGCTTACCGGTGGAGGCCTTCGCCAGGGTGACCGTCGTCGCGGCCGAGCTGACCGAGGTGTAGGTAGCGTCCGCGGCCATCGTCGCAGTGACAACACACGTCCCCGCATCCGACGCGGTGAGCGTGTCACCGGTGATGGTGCAGCCGCTCGCGGTGCCGTCGACGACCGAGAAGCTGAGCGCCCCGGTGCCCGAGCCGCCGCTCGTCGTGAGCGTCAGCGCGGTGCCCTGGACGCCACTGAGCGAGGTGATCGAGAGCGCCGACTGGGCGACCAGTTGGGGCGACGTCACGAGGAACGTCGGGTCGTTGGAGAACGTCAGGGTCACCGTGCCGTCCACCGCGGCGGTGCCCACGAGTTCCAGAGTCCCGTCCGATTTCAGCATGTAGATCTGGTCACCAGCCTTGATACTGGGGTCGTTGACCGTCAGGGTAATCGGCGCCGTCGAGGCGGGCGAGGTGTCCGTCGGTGTCTCCCACGAGACTGCGAAGGACAACACGTACGTGTTGCCAGGCGGCACGATGTTCGCCAACGGCGCGGTGTCGGTGATCGGGTAGACCGACACCGTCGTACCAGCGGGCAGTGCGCCCTCGGGTACCGAGACGGTCTCGTTTACCGCACCTGCACCGGTCGTACCACTCGTGACGGTCGTGGTCGCCGTATCCGATGCCGATCCCGACGAAGGCGTGCCATAAGAGATCGTCACACCAGGGGGCGATGCGGGCGCCGGCGCATTCGGTGGTCCCGCCGGTGGTGGGGATGGCGGCGGCGCGAACGTTGCCATGCCCGTCTGCGTGACGACGAGACTCGCGTCGGTGACGTCGGTGGCGGTGTACGTGACGGCCTCGGCGAAGGCGTCAGTGACCGTGAAGGTCACTTGGCCATTCAAGTCAGAAGGCCCCGACGCCGCCGAGATCACGGAACTACCGGCGCCCTGACCGAGGGTGACAGTCTTGCCCGAGACCGGGTTGTTACTCGCGTCGAGCAGCGTCACGGTGACCGTCGAGGTCG
>PKWA01000061.1 GCA_003131665.1 Acidimicrobiaceae bacterium | reverse complement strand
GGCCGTCGATGCCCTGTTCGACCTTCGTCCGGCCGCCATTATCCGAGATCTCGATCTGCGCCGTCCGATATACCAGCGAACCGCGGCGTACGGTCACTTCGGGCGAAGTGATCAGGGTTTCACCTGGGAGTTGACCCCCCGGCTCGACGATCTGCGCCGGGAACTGTCACTGCGCTAGTGGCGGCGCGCGCGGTACGTATCATCACCGAGGTCGCCGCGGTTGACCGGCCCTTTGACTACGCGCTCGATGACTCGGCCGATCCGATCGGGCTCGGTGATCGGGTCCGCGTGGACTTTAACCACCGCTCGGTGCGCGGGTGGGTGATCGACGAGGCCGTGGTCTCTTCTGAACTTAAGACGATAAAGAAGTGGCTGGGTTTCGGTCCGCCGCCGTCCATGTTGGCGTTGTTGCAGTGGGCCAGTGGGCGTTGGTACAGCTCGTGGTCACGGTTTCTCTTGAGTGCTTCGCCCAAACGAATCATTCACTCACTGCCCGATCCTCCTCCATCGTCCGCGCTCTCGACGGCGGTGCGAGAGTCCGCGTGGATAACGGCGCCGGGCGTCGTGCAACTCGCTCCGACCACAGACCCGTTGGCGTTGGTACTGGGCGCGTACGACGCGACCCGAGACGCCGATGGATCGCTACTCGTACTGGTACCGGGCGAAGCNNGAGGGCGAAGCGTGGGCCAGTCGACTTCGCGGCCGGCTCGAACAGCGTGGTTGTGCGGTCGCCTCGGGCGAGGATCAGTGGGACCGGATGCGTGCCGGCTGGCCGGTTGTCGTCGGCGCTCGGGGGGTCGCGCTAGCGCCGGTGCCACGAGTGTCGGGGGCCGTGGTCATTGACGCCGATGACGAATCATTTCGCTCGAGCGCCGTGCCCACGTGGGAGGCCGTGGCGATGTTGCGCGAACGGTGTCGACGCGATGGGGCACCCCTATGGTGCACGTCCATGATCCCGTCGCCCGCCCTTTTAGATCGTGGGACGTATCAAAAGAGCGACGGTCTGGTCGGAGGTTGGCCCCTCGTCTCGGTGGCCGATCGACGCTTTAGCGATCCCCGCGAGGGCGTCTTGACGAGCGCGGCCCTGGAGGCCGCTCGTCGGGCCCTGGACGGAGACGAATCGATCGCCGTCGCGGTGATCTTGCAGCGCTTGGGCTCGGGGCGACTCTTGGCGTGCGTGAAATGTGGAGAACTCGCTCGGTGCGCCCAGTGCGCCCAGGCGGAAGAAGAGGTCGGTGAGATGTTGAGTTGCGCCGAGCGTCACCAACATCGCGCTCGATTCTGTCAGCACTGTGGATCGACCAATTTGAAGCGAGTACGTGTGGGCGTGACCACTCTGGCTCGTGACGTGAGTGCGCAACTGGGTCAACCGGTCAGTGAGATCACTGCGTCGCTCGCCCCCGCAGCGACCCTCGAGCGTGTCGTGGTGGGCACCGAGGCGACCTGGCAACGCGTTCGACGAAGCGGCGTAGTGATCTTCGCGGACTTTGACCAGTACTTGTTGGCGCCGCGAGCGTCGGCCCGGCGCGCCGCGATCATGGCGGTTGGAAAAGCGGGACGTCTGGTGGGCTCGCGCCGCGAGGGCCGCGGACAGGTGTTTCTCCAGACTCGCCGTGGCGACGACGCCGTGGTTCGTGCCCTGGTCGACGCTAATTTCGACGACATCATTGCAGAAGACGTGGCCACGGCGGAACTCCTGTCCCTCGGTCCCTACGCGGCGAGTGCCGACGTGACGGGTCCGGGTTCGAGCGCTTTCGTCGCCGGACTGGTCGACGCTCCGGTCAGTGTGCGTGCCACGCCCGAGGGCTATATCGTGCGCGCAGTCGACGTCGCGACGCTGACGAGTGCCCTTCGATCTGTCGATCGCCCAACAGAGAGGTTTCGAGTGGCCGTGGAGTAGTGATGGCAAGTCGCATCGCACAAACGAGCGACGTACGAAGGGCTGCGAACCTGGAGCCGCGTGTCACGCACGGTAGCCTGGAGGGGTGAGCACGTTACCCATTCGGACCTACGGCGACCTCGTTTTGACCGCGGTCACTACCGAGATTGATCTGGTTGACGAGAAGATCGTGGCTCTCGCGAATACCATGATCGAGACCATGAACGAGGCGCCCGGAGTGGGGCTCGCGGCCAATCAGATCGGCGTGCAAAAGAGACTCTTCGTCTACGACAAGGGCGACGGCCCTCGGGTGGTCGTTAATCCGATCATCGTGGAGACGTCGGGCGAATGGCTCTATGAGGAAGGATGTCTCTCGGTGCCGGGACTTAGTTGGGAGATCGTGCGGCCGAACGCCGTTCATCTCAAGGGTTACGACCTCGATGGGAAGGAACTCGACATCGAAGCCCAAGAGCTCGAGGGACGCATCTTTCAACACGAAGTCGATCACCTCGACGGGATGNNTGCTGCTCATCGATCGCTTGAACGACGACCAGCGACGAGAGGCGAAGATTGCGTTGCGAGAGCGCCGCCTTGAGGTTTCAAGAAGCAATAACGATGGGTTTCGCCAACTGCTTGGCGAGTAGATGGGTCTCGCCTTTCTCGGTACTCCCGAGGCCGCCGTACCGTCGCTCGACGCTTTAGTGAACGCCGGTTACGACGTCGATCTCGTCATCACTCGACCCGATCGCCGTCGTGGTCGCGGCGGTGAGCTCGCGCCGAGCCCGGTCAAGCGCGCTGCGATGGCGCTCGGTCTTCCGGTGAGCCATCGTCTCGCCGATCTCGCCGATCTCGAGATAGAGCGAGCCGTGGTCGTGGCCTACGGCAAAATAGTCCCTGAAGCTCTGTTGGCAATGGTGCCGATGTTGAACGTGCACTTCTCGCGGTTGCCGCGTTGGCGCGGCGCCGCACCGGTCCAGCGAGCGATTCTGGCGGGTGACGAGGAGACGGGCGTCACGGTCATTTCACTGGAAGCAACGCTCGACACCGGCCCCATACACATCGAACGAAGTGTCCGAGTAGGGGAGAAAACGGCACGTGCACTGATCGCCGAGCTCGCGGCGCTCGGCNNGCGTGGTCGACGCCGAGCTCGCGGCGCTCGGCGGTTCGGCTTTACTTGAGGTTCTCGCGTCGCCCGAACTGCTCGAGCACCCGCGGGCTCAGGTCGGTGAAGTGACGTACGCCGAGAAGATCACGAAGGAGACCTTGCACCTCGTGCCCGAGATGTCGGCTGAGTTGGTGCTTCGCACCGTGCGACTCGGCGGGGCGCATCTGTTCGTCGCGTCAAAGCGGGTGGGCGTTGAGTCGGCGCGCGAGTCCCAGGTCGAGCTGTCGCCCGCAAGTCTGGCGTGGGTCGAGGGCGAGGTCATTTTGGGAACGAGTGACGGATCGGCAACGCTAGTAGAGGTGCGTCCGGAGGGTTCAACGTCCATGAGCGCACAGGCGTGGTGGGCCGGTTTACGGGAATCGAAGGGTGATCTTCAATGGCACTGACGCCACAGGACGCGCCCTAGGCTGAGCGCGTGATGGTGATAGACGCGGGCCCACCAGGCGAGATTCGCATTGCGCCGTCCATTTTGGCTGCGGATTTTGGTCGGCTGGGTAGTGCCATCGAAGGGATCGACGCCGAGACCGACTGGCTGCACGTGGATGTGATGGACGGTCATTTCGTGCCCAACGTTTCGATCGGCCCGCCGGTGGTGGCGTCACTGCGCCGCTACAGTTCGCGATTCTTCGACTGCCATTTGATGATGTCCGAGCCGGGACGTTACCTCGAAGCCTTCCAACAAGCCGGCGCGAACGGCTGCACGGTTCACGTCGAAATTGGCGGAACGGCGTCACTGATCGAGGACTTGCGGTCGTTGGGACTTCGTGTGGGCTTGGCCGCGAACCCGGACACTCCCTTCGCGGCGGTGGCACCGTTTCTTAGCGACGTCGATCTTCTGCTCTTGATGACCGTCTTTCCGGGCTTCGGTGGCCAGACATTTATGGCCGACGTGCTGGATAAGGTCGAAGTGGCCCGTCGCGAAGTTGCCCTCAACGAACTGCTGCTCGATATCGAAGTGGACGGTGGCATTGACGTCACCACCGCGCCGCGCGCCATTCGAGCCGGCGCCAACGTGTTGGTCGCGGGTTCGGCAATCTTTGCTCAGCCCGATCCTCTCAAGGCCGCCGGCGCCCTTCGCACCGCGGCGCACGACGCTCGCCAATGAAGTCGTCTCCTTCTGAGCTAATGACCATCGCTATCGCGGAGGGAGAAAAAGCCCGACTGCACGCGCCGCCCAATCCCTGGGTAGGGGCGCTCATCGTGAACGATCGCGGCGTCATTGTCAGTGAGGGCCACACCCAGGCGCCGGGGGAGTCCCACGCCGAGATTGTCGCGCTGCGCCGCGCCGGAGACGCCGCGCGCGGCGCCACGTTGGTCGTCACGCTCGAACCGTGCGGGCACGTGGGGCGGACCGGCCCCTGCGCGGAAGCCATCATCGCTGCTGGTATCGCCAGAGTCATCGTGGGCATGATCGACCCTGACCCGAGAGTTGCCGGTAAGGGAATCGAACTGCTCAAGGCTTCGGGCGTTGACGTTGAAGTGGGAATCGAAGAAGAGGCCGTTCGACGTCAGCTGGCGCCCTATAGCTGGCATCGGATCACTGCTCGACCGTACGTCGTAGCGAAGATTGCGAGCACGCTGGACGGCGTGGTCGCGATGGCCGACGGCACGAGCCAATGGATCACTGGAGCGGAAGCGCGTCGCGACGCGCACGTGCTGCGCGCGCAAAGCCAGGCGATCTTGGTGGGTGCCGGCACCGTGCGAAGTGACGATCCGGCGTTGACGGCTCGACTCGACGACATCGTGCTCGAGCCTCTTCGAGTGGTTCTGGGTCGGGCGCCCGAGTCGGCAAAGATTCGCCCATGTTTAGAACTCTCGGGCGATTTAGGTTTCGTGCTCGACGAACTCGGCCATCACGACGTGCTGCAGTTACTCGTCGAAGGGGGCCCGACGACCACCAGCGCGTTTCTTGAGGCCGGGCTCGTGAATCGCGTGGTCTGGTACCTAGCGGCGGCGTTTGCGGGAAGTGGGGGGACCCTCTCGGCACTGCGAGGACTCTCGACCCCTACGATGGAAGCCTTACGACGAGGTCGGATCGTGGACGTGCGTCGTATTGGCGAAGATATCCGTATCGACGTGGAGGTTTAATGGCATTATCAACGATCGACGAGGCGATTTCTCAGATCGGTAACGGCGGTATGGTCGTCGTGGTCGACGACGAGGACCGTGAGAATGAGGGCGATCTCATCATGGCCGCTCAAGACGTCACGCCCGACAACATGGCATTTTTTCTGGAGTTCACGTCCGGGGTTATTTGCGTGCCCTTGGAGAGCCAGCGTGCCGACGAACTTCAACTTCCTCTGATGGTGGTGGCGAATACCGAGGCGCAACGAACGGCCTTTACGGTCACGGTGGACTATCGCCACGGCACGACTACTGGAATATCGGCCCACGATCGGGCCACCACGATTCGCGCGCTCATCGATCCCGCGACGCGCCCCAATGATCTCAATCGCCCGGGCCACATCTTTCCTCTGCGTTACCGTGAAGGTGGTGTGCTCGAGCGCGCGGGTCACACCGAAGCAACCGTGGACCTCTGTCGGATGGCCGGCAAATACCCCGCGGGCGTGCTCTGTGAGATCGTCACGGCGGACAAATCCGACATGGCTCGACTTCCCGAACTTGAGGCATTCGCCGAACTCCATCACTTGCCGATTATTACAATCGCGGATCTCATTCGATATCGCCGCCGTCACGAAAAGTTGGTCAAGCGTGTGGCCGAGTCGTCACTCACCACGGAGTTCGGGCAGTTTCAGGCCCACGTCTTTGAGAGCATCCTCGACGGCGAACAGCACATCGCACTGGTGTACGGAGATATCGAAAACGTCCCCAATCTATTGGTGCGGGTGCACTCGGAGTGTCTGACCGGGGACGCCCTCGGGTCGCTTCGCTGCGACTGTGGACCGCAGTTGCACATGGCGCTGGCCAAGGTGGCGGCCGAAGGTGCGGGCATCGTCGTCTACTTGCGAGGCCAAGAAGGGCGAGGCATCGGCCTCGCGCACAAGATACGCGCGTACGCCTTGCAAGAGGATGGACGTGACACGGTGGACGCCAATCTCGAACAGGGCCTGCCCGTGGACTCGCGTCAGTACGGCATCGGCTCGCAGATCCNNCAACCCCGAAAAGTACGGCGGACTCGAGGGATTCGGACTCAACATTGTCGAACGCGTACCCCTCGAGAGTCGTCCGACGCCCTTCAATATCGACTATTTGCGTACGAAGCGCGAACGTATGGGTCATCTGCTCGAGGGACTCGATGACGTCGAGTAAAGATACGGACTTTGATCCAAAAAAGGCCGCGCACTTCCGCGACCGCGCGGGTGAGTACTTAGAAGGATCAACGTCGGGCCGCGGACTTCGCGTGGCGTTGGCCTGCAGCCGTTTCAACGGAGCGGTCACTCTTCGCCTGCTGCGCGCAGCGTTAGACACACTCGAAGAGGCCGGCGTTGATCGACGCGATATTTCCATTGGCTGGGTGCCGGGCGCCTTTGAACTGCCTCTACTGGCCCTGGCCTACGCCGACGCCACTCGCCCCTACGATGCGGTGATCGCGTTGGGCGCGGTGATTCGAGGCGACACCGGACACTACGAAGTCGTCGCCGGTGAGTGCGCGCGAGGGATTCAAGACGTGCAGTTGAGTACTCGCGTGCCAGTGATTTTTGGCGTGCTCACCACCAACACTGTCGAGCAGGCGATGGAGCGATCCGAGTTGGATGAATCCAACAAGGGCCGCGAGGCGGCCCGGAGCGCTCTCGAGATGGCGAGCGTGCTGCACCAGGGTTCGCTCGTGACTCCGTGACGATTGTCGGTGTTGTCGAGTCTTTTGATGACTATCGGGGTGACGGCGAGATCGTCAGTGACGAAGGACAGCGATTCTATTTTCACTGCGTATCAATTAACGACGGATCGAGGACGATCATGGTTGGTACTCGAATAACCGGACGACGGAGCACGGGCCACCGGGGCCGCGACGAAGTAAGCGCGATTCGGCATTCAGAGATCGTATGAGGCGACGGTGGTGAGAGACCCCCTGCCTGCAGCGTTGCCTGGACTACCCTCGCACGTCGAGATCTACGAAGTGGGCCCGCGTGACGGCTTGCAGAATGAGGCGACAGTACTTGGCGTTGAGTTGAAGGTCGAATTCATACGCCGCTTGATTGCGTCGGGCTTGGTCACCGTGGAACTGACGAGTTTCGTTCCGGCGTCGTGGGTGCCCCAACTGAGCGACGCCGAAGAGTTGGTGGCGCTGCTCGGACCTCTTTCGGGTCGACACCCGGTGCTCGTACCCAATGAGCGTGGTCTGGATCGGGCTTTGGCGGCCGGCGTTAAGGAGGTCGCGGTCTTCGCCAGTGCCACCGAGAGCTTTGCTCAACGAAATTTGAATCGATCCGTATCCGAGTCGTTGCGTCTCTTTGAGCCCGTCGTGCGTCGAGCGTTGGATGCCGGACTCGCGGTTCGAGGGTACATCTCGATGTGCTTTGGCGATCCCTGGGAAGGGGCGGTGGCTCCGAACCAAGTCAGCGCCGTAGCGAGTGAATTGGCGGCGATGGGGTGTGGCGAACTCTCGCTTGGCGACACCATCGGCGTCGCCACACCTGGTCAGGTGGTTGAGTTGTTGAACACGTTGGCTGACGAGAAACTCGAGCCGGATCGGTTGGCCGTTCACTTTCATGACACGTACGGCCAAGCTCTCGCCAATACCTTGACCGCGCTCCAACACGGCGTGACCACCGTGGACTCTTCCGCTGGTGGACTTGGCGGGTGTCCCTACGCCGCCAGTGCGACGGGAAATCTGGCCACCGAAGACCTGGTGTGGCAACTGCACGGACTAGGGATCGAGACGGGTGTGGATCTTAAGCAGCTTTGTCGCACGAGTTTGTGGATGGCTGGCTTGCTCGGTCGACCGAGTCCGTCGCGCACTGTCAACGCGTTGGCCGCGTCACTCAATTGACCTATTGACGCCTACATTGGGTCTTTGGACAACTACACCGGACTGGACAAGTTGAAGGGCAGTTATGAATAAGGTCGTGGATGACGCCGATGCGGCGGTGCGAGACATTGTGAATGGCGCTTCGATTGCCGTGGGCGGATTTGGATTGTGTGGCATTCCGAGCACCTTGATCGACGCACTGCTAGCGCATGGGGCCACGGACCTGGAAATAGTGAGCAACAACTGCGGGGTCGACGGATGGGGCTTGGGCGTGCTCTTGTCGGCGAAGCGGATTCGACGCACCACGGGCTCGTACGTGGGCGAGAATAAGGAGTTCGAACGCCAGTACCTTTCAGGGGAGTTGGAAGTCGAACTCGTGCCCCAAGGCACACTGGCCGAGCGACTGAGGGCGGGGGGCGCGGGGATCCCGGCCTTTTACACGCCCGCGGGCGTTGGTACGCAGGTGGCCGACGGAGGACTTCCGTGGCGCTACGACAGCGCCGGTTCGATCGTGCTGGTCTCACCGGCGAAAGAGGTCAGGGACTTTATGGGACGAACGTACGTGCTGGAGCTCGGCATCACCACCGATTACTCCCTCGTGCACGCCCGATACGGAGACCGACTGGGTAACTTGATCTACGAAGAAAGCGCGCAGAACTTCAATCCCCTCTGCGCCGCTGCCGGACGTGTCACCATCGCCGAAGTTGAAGAGTTGGTCGAACCGGGCGACCTCGACCCCATGCAGGTCCACACTCCGGGCATTTTCGTCCAACGTGTGGTGCACACGCCAGGCGTCGAGAAGCGAATTGAGAAGAGGACGGTGAGCACGTGAGCGCCCTGACACGCGATGAGTTAGCGGCACGCGTCGCCGCGGAGTTGCACGATGGTCAGTACGTCAACCTGGGAATCGGTTTGCCCACCCTGGTGCCCAATTTCGTGCCCGAGGGTCTTCACGTGGTGCTACACGCTGAGAACGGGATTCTGGGCGTGGGTCCGTATCCCTCACCGGACGCCCTCGACCCAGACCTCATCAATGCAGGTAAAGAGACCGTGACGGTACTGGCGGGAGCCTCCTTCTTTGATTCGGCCGCTTCCTTTGCCATGATTCGCGGCGGTCACATCGATGTCGCGGTTCTAGGAGCCATGCAAGTGTCAGCCGGAGGCGACTTGGCGAATTGGATGATACCGGGCAAGATGGTCAAAGGAATGGGCGGCGCGATGGATCTGGTCCATGGCGCCAAGCGAGTGATCGTCATGATGGAACACTCTGCCAAGGATGGTCGGTACAAGATCGTGAACTCGTGCACGCTGCCTCTCACCGGCCGGGCGTGCGTGCAACGCATCATCACCGATCTCGCCGTGATTGACGTGGGGGCTGAGGGCCTCATTTTGCGTGAGTTGGCCCCCGGGGTCAGTGTCGACGAGGTCCGCGCGGCCACGGAGCCTGAGTTGATCGTCGCGCTGACGTGACGTTACAGAACAAGGTGGCGTTGGTCACTGGCTCGACCAGTGGCATTGGCCTCGGTGTGGCACGGGCTCTTGCCGCCCAGGGCGCCGACGTGATGCTGAATGGCTTCGGTGACGCCAATGAGATCGAGGCCCTGCGCAAGAAAATGGCCGAGGAGTTTTCCGTGACCGTGCTCTACGACGGGGCTGACTTGATGAAGCCCGAGCGGGTCGCGGCGATCGTAAAGAGGACCCAAGAAGAGTTGGGCAGCCTCGACATTCTGGTGAACAACGCGGGGATCCAATATGTTGCGGCCATCGAAGAGTTCCCGGACGCGCAGTGGGATGCGGTGCTCGCGCTCAATCTCTCTGCTGTCTTTCACGGCATGAAGGCCGCGATCCCGGGCATGAAGTCGAGAAGGTGGGGCCGAATAATTAATATTGCCTCGGCGCACGGTCTCGTGGCGAGTGCGAACAAGGTGGCCTACGTGGCCGCCAAGCACGGGGTGATTGGCGCCACCAAAGTGGCGGCAATCGAATTGGCGAATGACGGCGTGACCGTGAACGCGATCTGTCCCGGTTGGGTTTTGACTCCTCTCGTCGAGGGTCAGCTGGTCGCTCGAGCCAAAGAAGCCGGCACCGACGTGTCGACCGAGGCGGCCAAGCTGTTGCAGGAAAAGCAACCGATGTTGAAATTTACGACGCCCGAAGCGATCGGGGCGATGGCGGTCTTTCTCTGTTCGAACGATGCTCAAACCATTACGGGCTCGGCAATCTCCATCGACGGGGGCTGGGTGGCGCAGTAGGGGACGGGCGTTCTACTGTGACCTCAGAGTCAACAGATGACTCCTCCAAGGTCGATGGGCGAGACGCGGCTATTTCAAGCGTTGCGTGGAGAATTTTACCGGACGATTCCCGAGCGCGGTGAGGGCAGCGCTTCGAGCCGCCGCCGCTTGGATGATGGCCGTCTCCATGGCTTGACGGGCAGCGCTTCGTTGGGCCGACGACGCACTCTGAGAGAGAGCACTGAAGTACGTCGCTCGAGCGGTGCTGACGGAAGATTGGAAGGTCGACTGAATGGCCTGGCGCGAGGAGAGGAAGGCGGCCAACTCTTGGTTGAACGCCTTTTGTGACGCGGAGCCGGGTCCCGAACCGGCGAAGGCGAGGCCCGGGGTAGAGAGCCCCAACGCGACCACGACCCCTAGGGCGATCAGGCTCCTTGACGTAATCCGCTTCATGGTTCAAAGAGTACCGAGTCAGGATAAGAAAGCGCTGTGAAGTGGCTGTCGAAATCTTGAGAAACCTGGTTTCGGAGCCATCGAGGGGTCTTGTAAGCGCGACACTGTACGCTCAATCTATGGCGGTTCAACGGTGACGACGATACTCGTCGTGGACGATGAACCGGGCGTTCGCGACATGCTCCAAGACGCATTGGGCAACGCCGGGTACGTCGTGCAGTGCGCGACGAACGGGGCGGACGGACTCGATCAGTTGCGCCGAGGCAGTGCCGATCTGTGCATCGTTGACATCAATATGCCCACCATGAACGGCTTTGAGTTCCTCGAGAAACTCAGGGCTCACGATACCAAGACCCCCGTGTTGATGCTCACGGCGCGTGACTCAGACGACGACGTGGAGCGCGGACTTCGTATTGGCGCCGACGACTATGTTCGCAAGCCCTTCGGCCTCGAGGAGCTGTTGTTACGCGTGGCGGCGATCCTGCGACGAACCGGGATCGACGTCAACGACGACCACGTGCTTACCTGCGGGCCTCTCGTGATGAACATCGATCGCCACGTAGTGACGATCGACGCCGAGGAGATTGACCTCTCGGCAACCGAGTTTCGTCTCCTCGAAGTTCTGCTTGATCGCCAAGATCGAGTGGTCACGCGCGAGCAGCTGTTGCGAGAGGTATGGAATATCGACTTCGACTCCGAGACCTCGGTGCTCGATACGTACATCTCCTACGTGCGGCGAAAGATTCATCGCGACGATTTCGCGCCGATTACGACGATTCGAGGTGTGGGTTTCAAGTTAGTGGACCAGGCCGCTATTCAGTGAGAATTGCGACACGCCTTACCCTGATCTTTGTACTGCTGACGCTTTTGGTGGCATCGACCGTGGGCTGGTTCGCGGTGGCCATGAGCTCGAGATCGCAGTACGCGACCCTGGACAGTTCCATCGATTCGGTAGTGGACAGTGGTCTTCGTAATCCCAATACGGCGCTGAGTAACGCCCTTTACGTCGTGCTGCGAGACAGTTACGACCTCACGCTCGACGTTGTGTCTCCTTCGGGCGCTATCACTCAAGTGAATAGCGTGACGAAGGGCCTGCGCCGCCATCCGACGCTCGCGGACGTGAGGAATTCGTTAACCCACGTGCGAGCTGAGAGCAACCTGCCGGGTTTCCAGATTCGCTCACTCAATATTGGCGGCGGTGACTACCTCGTGGTGGCGGCTTCTACTGCGGGCATCACGAAACAGAACCAGCATCTGGGGCTGTTGGTAGCGAGCGCGGCCATCGTCATCGCACTCATCGGTCTCGTGCTGGCTCGCCAGGTCATGCGACGCGACCTTCGATCGATGGAGCGACTTATCAACTACGCGGGCGACGTGGCGAGCGGTGACGAGATCGGTCCGGTGCCGGCCAGCGCCGGCAGTCGCGACCTTCAAGAACTTCGCGGGGCCCTCGCGGTGATGGTCAACGCTCTCCAAGAGAGGATCGCGATCGAGACCAAGAGCACCAAAGCCATGCAACAGTTCGTCGACGACGCGTCGCATGAGCTGAGAACGCCTCTGACGGTGGTGAAGGGCTACAACGAACTTCTGGCCAGCGGTCAGGTGACCCCCGAGCAACGGATTCGAGCCGTCACGCGAGTCCAACGCGAGGTGGAACGAATGGAAGAACTCGTGCGAGACCTGCTCTTACTCGCCCAGATCCGAGAGGCGCCTCATCACGCGGAACAGCCGGTCAATCTGAGCGATTTGCTTCGTAACCGGGTGAGCGAATTTGCCGCGGAACATCCCGATCGACCGCTCACGAGCGAGATCGAGCCGCGCCTCACCATTCGAGCTCGTCCAGACTTCGTCGAACGACTCATCAGCAATGCTTTGAACAACGTCGTTCGCCACACCCCTCGAGACGCTCCACTTCGAGTGACGCTCAAGACCAATCGCCGTGAGGCGACGCTACTGATCGAAGACGGCGGCTCGGGACTGCCCTCGTACGGCCTTCGTCCCCAACGGTTCCAGCGTTTTGACGAGTCCCGCTCGCGAGAGACCGGTGGTTCAGGACTCGGCATGAGCATCATGGCCGACGTCGCGGAGTCCCTCGGAGGAACGTTGACGACCGAGCCCAGCGTCTTTGGGGGACTCGGGTTGCGCTTTGTTTTGCCGCTCGCGGAGTCGGTGGCGCCCTAGTTATGCCGGCGTGGAACTCTTCGCGCGAACGTACGCCTGCTGTACTTCGGCCAGCGCGTTTCGATAGAGATCGACGTGCTCGCCGAGTCGCTCACCTCCGGTGTTGACCATGGCCGCCACGGTGTCGATGACGAGCCCGGCGGCGGCCAAGTTCGGCGGTGTCTCAGCCAGACGAAGGGCCGCGACTTGCAAGAGCACGAACAGATGGTTACCGAGAATGGTCTCAACCGGCGCCGCCTGGAGGTAGGCGATCTCTTCGGCTTCGTTGAATTCACCACTGTCGGGCCGATCGCTCACGCGAACCAACGTAGCGGCTAAATCCGGGCGACGAAGGCTCGAGAGCCGTCTGCTAGCGTGGTTGGTCAGTTCAGCAAGCGAGGTTGGCAGCGCCAACGTCCACCTGGCCACCAGCGTGCGCCCGGGTTCCAAGGAGTTTTGCGCCTCGCTTGCCCTGGCGACACCACCGAGGTGTCGCGTCGAGCAAGGAGAGACTTATCGCAACTGTGCCTGGAGACCACCGTGTCAACGAACGTATTCGAGTCGAAACCGTCCGACTGATTGATCAAGAGGGAAATCAGCGAGGCGTCATGGCAACTCGCGACGCGTTGGCGCTGGCTAAGAGCCTCGATTTGGATTTAGTGGAGATCGCGCCCACCGCGCAGCCGCCCGTCTGTCGCATTATGGACTACGGCAAGTTCAAATTCGACGAGGCCCAAAAGGCCAAGGAGTCGCGCCGCAAGACCCTCAACGTGGGCGTCAAGGAGATGAAGTACCGGCCGAAAATCGGCGCCGGAGACTTCGACACCAAGACGCGTCTGGTGGAGAAGTTCTTGGGCGAAGGTCACAAGGTCAAAGTCACCATCATGTTCCGGGGCCGAGAGTCCGCCCACCCAGAGTTGGGTAAGAAGATCCTCGATCGCATCATCGAAAGGCTTGAGGACGTGGCCAAGGTGGAGTCGGCCCCCAAGCTCGATGGTCGCAACATGATCATGGTGTTGGGGCCCGAAAAGAAGACCAAGGCGAAGATCGTGGTGAGTTCGAAAGTTGTTGCGGAGCAAGAAGTCGCGCCAGCCGGCGCGGAAGATTCTATAGAGGAGAGCTGAGATGCCAAAGATGAAAACCGATAGTGGCGCCAAGAAGCGCATCAAGGTCACTGGCAGTGGCAAGCTCCGGCGCCGCAAGGCGTTTCGCGGTCATTTGATGGAAAAGAAGTCGTCGGTACGCTCGCGGCGTCTCGGCCGTGAGACGGACATCGCGCCGGGGCAATTGAAGCACGTCAAGCGAATGTTGGGTCTCTAGAGAACGAGTTGAGAAAGAGGTAGCGAGATGGCAAGAGTTAAAAGAGCCGTTAACGCCAAAAAGCATCACAAGGCGATTCTTGAAGAGGCCAAGGGGTACTACGGCGACCGTAGCCGGACCTTTCGCAGCGCGAACCAAGCGGTGCAGCACGCCGGGGTTTACGCGTTTCGAGATCGTCGCGCTCGTAAGGGTGAGATGCGCAAACTATGGATTCAACGCATCAACGCCGGGACGCGGGCCAACGGCATGAGTTATAGCCGTTTCATCGCTGGGCTCAACGCCGCGGGTATCGAAGTCGACCGGCGCATGCTGGCGGACTTGGCCGTGAACGACTCGGGCGCCTTTGACGCCATTGTCGCCCAGGCTGGCGCCGCACTCGCGAAGTAGCGCGCTCATCGAGGCCTTGGGGTCTTCACACCAAAGAGTGCGTCGACTCCGACGACTCGTCCAGAAACGTTCGTTGCGCTGGAGTGAAGCCACGTGCGTGTTGGAAGGGCCCGACCTCGTGCTGGCCGCACTTGACGCGTCGATTGAGTTTGAGGCGATCTACGTCGACGCGACGGAGTACTCCAGCGTCGAAGTGGGCGAGATTCGATCCCGCGCCGTGGCACAGGGTGTCCGGGTGTTTTCACTCGCCCCCGGTGTGCTCGAGCGGATCGCGGACGCCGCGACTCCCCAGCCGGTGCTGGGCGCGATCCGCCTGCCGCTGACGCCCGTCGAGGATATTGCCTGCGCGGGATTGATCTTGGTGCTGCACGACGTTCGAGATCCCGGCAACGCCGGCACGTTGATTCGCTCAGCCGACGCGACCGGGGCAACTGGCGTCGTCTTTACCGGCCAGTCGGTCGACCCCTTTAACCCCAAGACCCTTCGAGCCACGGCCGGCTCGATTTTTCATGTGCCGGTCGCGGTCGGTTCGCTGGAGGGGACACTGGACTCGTTCGTCACTCGCGGGGCGACGACCCTCGCCACCGTCGTACGTGGGGGTCGTAGTCATCGACTCGAGAACTACTCCCAGGCGACAGTGGTCGTCATTGGCAACGAGGCCAGCGGTCTCGACGACGTGTCGGTGGCGCTTTGTGATAGGGCCATCACCATCGAGATGTCCGGAGCGAGCGAATCGCTCAACGCGGGCGTCGCGGGCTCGCTCGTCGCGTTCGAGGCGCTCTGGCAACGTCAAGACACGACTTCGCCGCCACCATCTCCTAGCCTTTAGACGTCATGCCCACCTCACCACTCGCTGATCTCGCCCAACAAACTGCGGACCTACTGTCGACGATCTCGGCCCTTTCGACGTTGGACGCGTTGCGAGACGCGGAAGCCTCGCTGACTGGCAAGCGATCAATCCTGGCCAGTTTGCAAAAGTCGTTGGGCACGCTCGACCCCGAGGCACGTAAGGCCGCGGGCGCGCAACTCCAAGAGGCTCGCCGAGTCGTGGAAGCCGCGCTCGAAGAGCGCCGAGCGCTCTTGCGCCGGGACGCTCGCCAGTTGTCACTTGAGGCCGACCGACTCGATCTCGGTGACGTGATCGCCAGCGACGTGCGCTGGCCCTTGGCGGTTGGACATCCCGGCCTAATCGCTCTTACGCAACGTGAGCTCGAGGACGTGTTTATCGGTATGGGCTTCACGGTCGCCGACGGCCCCGAAGTGGAGAGTGACTGGTACAACTTCGAGGCGCTCAACATCCCCCCGGCCCATCCGGCGCGGGGATTGTGGGATACCTTCTACGTCGACCTGGGCGAACCCGAGACGGTGGTGCTTCGCACGCACACGTCTCCGACGCAGATTCACCTCATGGAGCGCGCCGTCGCTACCGATTCATTGCCGATCCACTCCGTGATGCCCGGTCGTTGTTTTCGTCGCGACACGCCCGACGCCAGCCACCTCTACAGCTTTCACCAAATCGAGGGACTGGTCGTCGATCGCGGGATCTCCTTTGGCGACTTGGCTGGCGTTATCGAGACATTCACTCGGGCGTATTTCGGTCCCGACATCTCCTCTCGCCTTCGTCCGGGTTACTTTCCCTTCACCGAGCCGTCGGCGGAGTTCGAAGTCACGTGCACCATCTGTCGGGGGGCCGGGTGTCGCACGTGTTCATCCTCGGGTTGGCTTGAGCTCGGAGGTTGCGGCATGTTAGACCCCGCCGTCCTCGAGGCCGTGGGTATCGACGGTGATCAGTGGAGCGGCTTCGCCTTTGGCTTTGGCATCGATCGATGCGCGCAGATGCGTCACGAAGTGAGTGACATGCGCGCGCTCATCGAAAACGATGTGCGCTTTTTGGGTCAGTTCTCGTGAAGATCTCACTGAACTGGTTACGAGAGTTCGTCGAACTGCCAGAGTCGGCCGAGGAGTTGCGAACGGTGCTCGACGATCTCGGTCTCGTTGTGGAAGGAGTCCACAACGTGGGCCAGGGTCTCGAGGACGTGGTCGTGGCCCGAGTGGACCAGATCCGCGACATTCCAGGTGCTGATCGAATTCGCTTGGTGGTGGTTGAAGCCGGTCATGGACCGTTGGAGATCGTGTGCGGTGCCGCCAACTTTGTCGTGGGCAATTACGTGCCGCTGGCACCGGTCGGAGCTGTCCTACCGGGCGGCTTTACGATCAGCGAACGCGCCGTTCGCGGCGTCACCTCGCACGGCATGCTCTGTTCGTCGCGCGAACTCGAGTTGAGCGACGATCACCAGGGGCTCATGGTGCTCGACGAGCTCATTGAAGCCCACGTGGGCGAGGGGCTCTTAGCGGCGCTCAATATCACTCCGGACGTGATCTTTGACGTGTCGGTTGAAGGCAATCGACCCGATGCGTGGTGTGTCGAGGGTGTCGCTCGTGACCTCGCGACACGTTTTCGCCGTACCTTGCGTTCTCCCGCTTTAGCGTCCACAAACTCAAAGGTCGAGAGCGACTCCTTCGCGAGCGCGTCCATTAACGACCCGGATCTCTGTGGTCGACTCACCGTCTCGGTGCTTCGCAACGTGACAGTGACGGCGTCGCCCCCGTGGGTCGCACAGCGACTGCAAAATGCGGGTATGCGCCCGATCTCTAATGTCGTCGACGCGTCCAATCTCGTCATGCTCGAACTGGGCCAACCCACCCATCCCTACGACGCGGCCCAGGTAGCCCAACGCACCCTTCGAGCCCGTCGGGCTCGCCCGGGGGAGACGCTCATCACCCTTGACGGCGTCGAGCGCCAACTCGCCAAGAGTGGACGGGGACTCGGTGATACGGGAGAAGACTGCGTCNNCCTGCGTCATCGTGGACGGTGATGACCGAGTCTTGGGCCTGGCGGGCATCATGGGGGGCGCGTCGAGCGAGATAAGTGCCGACACCACGGACGTGCTCTTAGAAGCGGCCTTCTTTGATCCCATGACCATCGCGCGTTCCTCGAAGCGCCACGCGCTGCGCAGCGAAGCGTCAAATCGATTCGAGCGCGGCGTCGA
>PKWA01000059.1 GCA_003131665.1 Acidimicrobiaceae bacterium | reverse complement strand
CTGCGCAGCCAGTCTCGGATTCTCGAAGCCGCCGAGAAGTTGAGCGGTGACGAACAGACCGGTGCGCGAATGGTGGCCAAGGCCGTCGAGGCGCCGCTCAATCAGATCGCCGTCAACGCCGGACTCGAGGGTGGAGTCATCGTCGACAAGGTTCGCAATCTGGCCAAGCCCACCGAAGGTCTCAATGCGGAGACCGGTGAGTACGAGGACCTTTTGAAGGCGGGCGTCATCGACGCGGCCAAGGTCACCCGTTCGGCTCTGCAGAACGCGGCGTCTATCGCGGCGCTGTTCTTGACGACCGAGTGCGTCATCGTCGACAAGCCCGAGNNGAACCGCGGGGCAATGCCCCGCGGTTCATTCGTTAGTGCCACTTTTGGTTTGCGCTCCAATGCTTCTAGCATGGGGTCATGACGACGCCTTCGCCACTCACCGCGTCGCGCGGCTTGAACGTCGTGCACCTCTTTTGCCATCCCGATCGCGACGTCGACGTCGGCTCACTTCGCAAGGCCGTCGAGGATGCGACGAATGAAGGGCTCCAGGTTGTGACGGCCGCGATCGTGGGCGCCAAGGCCGATCTGTGCTTCATGGTGTTGGGCGAGAATCTGTGGGACCTGAGAAAGTTCCAATCCAAAGTCCAAGCGGCCGGCTTCAAGGTGGCCGAGAGCTACGTCTCGGNNTTCTGCTTCTACCCGATGTCCAAGCGTCGCGGCGAGGCTCATAATTGGTACGGACTGGGTTACGACGAGCGTGAGCAGTTGATGCGCCAACACGGCGCCATCGGGCGCACGTTCAAGGGTCGCATCCTGCAAGTCATCACCGGCTCCACCGGACTGGACGACTGGGAGTGGGGCGTCACGCTCTTTGGCGTGCACGTGGACGATCTCAAAGAGTGCGTCTACACGATGCGTTTTGACGAGGCCTCCACGCTCTACGCGGAGTTTGGCGCGTTCTACACCGGGCTGGTGGGCACCGTCGACGAAGTACTCGACGCCACCTTGGCGTGAGTGGCGTTGGTGGCCCTGACGTGAGTAACTCGGTGCCCGAAAAGACGCTTCGCCGCTGGGCCGAGTCGCTGGCCGGTGTCGCCAAGACCGGTCTCGGTTTCACCGACAGCCAGTACGAGCGCGAGCGCTTCGAGGAGGTTCTTAAGATCGCTGGCGACATCAAGGTCGCGGCCGACGAGGGCCTCGAGGACGTGGTAGACGCGGACGGGTACGTTACGCAGTGGATGAGAGAAGTGGGCAGTGGCGTGCCGGGTTACCAGACGCCAAAGGTCGCCGTGGGCGCGGCCGTAACTAACGACGAGGGCAAGCTCCTGCTCATTCAACGAGCCGATTCGGGAATCTGGCTCTATCCGACGGGTTGGTGCGACGTCGGCTATTCGGCGTCCGAAGTGGTCGTCAAGGAAGTGCTCGAAGAGACCGGCATTGAAGCCGAGCCGGTGCGCCTGATTGGTGTCCTCGACGGGATGCGCCTCGGAGAATCGAGGATTCCTCTTTATTCACTGCTCTTTTTCTGTCGCGCGACCGGTGGCGAGCTTCGCCTGCATCCCCTCGAGGTGACTGACGCTGGCTGGTTCGCGCGCGACGAACTGCCCAGTCCCACGATTGGCGCTAAGCGGTGGGCCGATCCGATCTTCGCCGCGATTGACGGCGAGCGACGCGACGTCTTCTACGACGACCTTCGCCGACCGGTCTGGCGGGGTGACCAGTGAGCGTCACCGTACAAAAGACGCTCGCGGTGACGCCTGAGCTGCTCGATGGCCTCAACCGCCTCTTGCCTCAACTCTCGTCGTCGGCGCCACCACTCTCCATGTCCGAGATCGAAAAGATCGTGGACTCCGACGCGTCGACGCTGTTTGTGGCGAGCGATGAAGGTCTCACCGTGGGAATGTTGACGCTGGTGATGTTTTCGATTCCTACGGGACTTCGTGCATATATCGAAGACGTTGTCGTCGACCAAGGTTCGCGAGGAAGCGGAATCGGAGAGGCATTGATCGCCGCCGCGGTGAACGAGGCGCGCGAGCGTGGTGCACGTTCAATTGACCTCACCAGTCGACCTTCGCGAGAAGCGGCCAACGCCCTATACCAGAAACTTGGCTTCGAGCGTCGTGACACCAATGTCTATCGTCGGTTGATAAAAAAGGATGAACTCGAGTAAAGCAACTCGCTCAGCTCGTTGAGTGTCACGACCGTTGTGGATCGTGAAAGTGCGAGAAATAATCAGCGAACTGGAACAAGCCGGTTGGGTTCAGATTCGTCAAACGGGTAGTCATCGCCACTTCAAACACGCCGCGCTCCCAGGCTCGGTTTGTGTGGCGGGGAATTTGGGTGATGAAGTCCCTAAAGGAACCCTGGGTAACATTGTCAGACAGGCCGGACTCGAAAGGAGACCACGATGACCGAATTCACCATCGTGATAGAAGATGCCGGCACTAACTACGCGGCCTACGCCCCTGACGTTCCCGGCTGCATCGCCACGGGCGCGAGCGTTGCCGAGGTGACGTCTACCCTTCGAGAAGCCATTGCCGAGCACTTAGAGATTCTTCGTGAAATGGGCGAAGAGGTGCCCGTTCCTCATTCTCGGGCTGGAGTGATTCAGATTGCATCGTGAATGTGCCTTTCGAATGAGTAAGACATCATCACCGGCGCCCATCTGAGGTACCGAGAGACAAATGTGTATCAATTTTCCTAGACAGTGAGCAATGTCCGCGCAAGAGGAAGCCATCGACAGTTCCACCATCCGACAAAGCCCGGTACGGTCACCGTTGCGGGCGCAATGAGCAAGGACCTACCGTTAGGGACGCTGAAGCAGATTTATCGCCAAGCAGGTTCTCCGAGGGGACAGAAATGAGCGACTACGCCATTGTCATTGAAGACGTGGGCTCAAATCTTGCTGCGTACGTGCCAGATTTGCCCGGATGCGTTGGCGCAGCTGACACCATCGAAGAAATCGAGGTGTTGATGCGTGACGCAATTGAATTCCACATCGAGGGAATGCTGCTCCACGGTGAACAAGTACCGCCGCCAACGACGCGCGTGTCCACCGTACGTGTTGCTTCGTGAGCGGAACTCTCGCGCCTCGAAATAGGCCTCGTCAAAAAACACGTTGATCGCCATATGAAATGCACATTGAGGTGATGCGTGAGCACGGCGAAACCGTCCCGTCCCCATCCGCACAAGTGGCAGTCGTGCAGGTCACCTCGTAGTCGAAGGCACTCAGCGGGGTACTCCCCAAACGAATGTGTACCGTTTTTTCCTAGAAACTAGCTAGTCGGGATTCATACTCATTACCTGAGTTCATCGCAAAACTGTCGCAACCGTTGTGGAATGTGAAAGTCCGAGAGATCATCAAGGAACTTGAGCGCGACGGCTGGGTACAAGTCCGGCACAGGGGGAGCCATCGTCACTATCACCATGCGACGAAGCCTGGCACCGTCACGGTGCCGGGTGCAATGGGAGACGATGTACACCGAGAACTCCTCGGTAGCATTATGAGACAGGCAGGATTGGAACGGAGAGAGCGATGATCGAATACGCAGTCGTGATTGAACGCTCTCCGAATAACTTTGGGGCGTGGGTTCCCGATCTCGATGGATGCGTCTCAACAGGAAAGACGATCGAGGAAGTCAAGGCGAACATCGCCGAGGCCATAGAAATGCACATCGAAGTAATGCGCGAACATGGTGAATCCGTCCCGCCCCCAACTGCACAAGTGGCAGTCGTGCAGGTCGCATCGTAGTCAGAGTCATTTCAGGGTGTTCTCTACACGAAAGTGTAGAGGCTTCCCATCGAAAATTGACGTGTCGTCTTCGATAGCGTTTCCCCGTTAACGGAGTCACTGAACGCGCGATCGCCGTCGAAAGGTACCACCACTGTTGGCCGCTTTTCGAGAAGGTCAGTCGAACTAAGGATGAAGACAGAGAGTTGCTCACCGCGTCATTTGTTTCTCGCTATTACTGGTCACTGGTAGGTGGCACTGAACAATGCATCATTGGAGACTGGATGATTTCCAGGGCGGCAGCGGCGGCGGGGGAAAGCGGCCTCGCAATTAGTTTTGCGTTACTCGCCCATGACCATGCACTGGAAGCCGGAGATTCCGACTGGCTCGTTGCCTCGACCGCTGAGGGACTCGCTCGTGCCTATGCCGCAAAGGGAGACGTGGAAGCCCGTGCTCGATGGATATCAGCCGCGGAGCTTCTCGTTGAGAACATTGCCGACGCTGACGACAGAGAGTTGATTGCCAGCCAGTTGGCTTCGGTCCCGCACTCGTCACCGCCAACACGAATCTGTCGACGAATGTAAGTTGAAATTCGTTTACCCCTGACGAGTCGAATTGATGGATAAGTGGGCCCCACTGGTCTAAGGCATAATGAACCACGTGCCCGGGAACGATCAAACTCACTCGCTTAATCTCGCGCCGGCGTCCTACGAGGACTATCGAGAACTGGCACGGCGGCGACTGCCGCGCCAACTGTTCGACTACATCGACGGAGGTTCGTTCAATGAGGTGACGCTGGCGGCAAATCGAGAGGATCTGCACGCCTTAAAGCTCCGTCAGCGAGTACTTCGCGACGTCTCCGAGCGCACTCTCTCCACCACGGTGATGGGAGAGCACCTTTCACTTCCGTTGATCTTGGCACCGGTGGGCTTTGGGGGAATGTTCGCCCAACGAGCCGAGGTCCAGGCGGCCCGATCAGCCGAGCGAGCCGGCATCAGTTTCTGCGAATCGACGCTCTCCATCTGTTCAATCGAAGAAGTGGCGGCCGCATCGCAGCGGCCGTTCTGGTTTCAGCTCTACGTGATGAAGGACCGCGCGTACGCCGAGGACTTGATGGCTCGCGCCCAGGCAGTGGGTTGCACCACTCTCGTGCTGACCGTCGACCTTCCTGTGGTTGGTCACCGTTACCGCGATGTGCGTAACGGCGTTAGTGGGAAAATTTCTAGAGTCAATCGGCTGCGCCGCGGACTCGATCTTGCCCGACATCCTCGCTGGGTTCGCCAAGTTGCCCTAGGCGGCAAACCACTCACGTTCGGAAATTTGGAGCGGGCGTTACCGAAGGCCCGTGTGCCTGGCGACTTCCAAGGTTGGGTAGCGAGTCAATTCGATCCGAGCGTCACGTGGGACGATCTCACGTGGTTGCGCGCACACTGGCGCGGCAAGATTGCCTTGAAGGGCATCCTCGATCCCGATGATGCTCGAGAGGCGGTGGCGCGCGGAGCCGACGCGGTGATTGTCTCGAATCACGGTGGACGTCAACTCGACGACGTTCCCTCGACCATCTCCGCGTTGCCGGCGATCGCTCAGGCGATTGGCGATAAGTGCGACGTGCTCATGGATGGCGGAGTCCGCAGTGGCCTCGACGTAGTCAAGGCGCTCGCTCTGGGCGCTCGAGCGTGTCTGATCGGACGACCGTGGGCGTTCGCGCTCGCCGCGCGAGGGGAAGAGGGACTCGACCGTGTGCTGCGGACCTACCGCGAAGAGATGTTGGTGACCCTCGGGCTTACCGGGGTCACGAACGTCGATCAGCTCGACGCGTCGATCCTGGTCGATACCTGATCGCCCGAGAAATGCCACGCCGTAAGAATCTGCGAGACTTTGTGGATGAACAATGAACTCTGGACCTCTGTTGACGACTACATCGACGATCTCTTCGTACCTCAAGATCAAGCGCTTGACGATGCATTACGTGACAGCACTGCCGCCGGGCTGCCGCCGATCAACGTCGCGCCGAATCAGGGCAAACTGCTCGAACTACTGGCGAAGCTCAACCGATCCCGTCGGATTTTAGAGATCGGGACGTTGGGCGGCTACAGCACGATTTGGATGGCTCAATCGTTACCCGATGATGGTGAGTTGATTTCGCTGGAACTGGATCTACACCACGCCGCGGTCGCGCGCGAGAACATCGATCGAGCGGGATTCGGCTCGAAAGTGGACATTCGCGTCGGTCCGGCCGCTGACTCGCTGCGCGACCTGATCACAGAAGGGGTAGAGCCCTTTGACTTCGTGTTCATCGATGCGGATAAAGAGGGTTACTCCGAGTACTTCACGCTGTCGATGGAACTTTCTCGTCCCGGCACGGTCATTGTGGCGGACAATGTGGTTCGTGACGGAGCGGTTACCGATCCCACGAGCAGTGACGAGCGGGTTCAAGGAGTGCGAAAGTTTCTAGATCTCGTGGCCGCCGACGAGCGCGTGGAGGGCACGGTCATTCAAACCGTGGGGAGCAAGGGCTACGACGGCTTCGCTCTACTTCGGGTGCCTGACTGAGATCTGGAATCCTCAGATCTCAACCGGGACTGGTTCCTTCTCGAGGGATCCTGGGCGGATCAGACTCAGGTCGAGCGACGCGCTCGTCGGCCAACCGTTCTCGTTGAGGTAGGTCGTTATCTCCAGTGAAAGCGCGGACGCGGCCCGTGACGGGGCGTGTTGGCGTGGGCGCACGAGACTGATCGTGCGTTCGAGGGGTGGTGACTCCAGGTACAGGACTTTTACGTCTTCATCGTCGATGGCGACGATGCTGGGTACGATCGCGGCGCCGAGGGCCGCCGCCACCAACGAGTGAACGCTCCCCATCTCGGCGCCGTCTAGTGCGACGGTCGGTGCAAGGCCCGCGAGGGCAAAGGCGCTGAACGTGGCGGATCTCAGGTCGTAACCCTCTCGGAACATGATCATCGGCACTCCCTCAAGATCGGTGATCGAGATTCGATCGCGTTGCGCAAGTGGGTCTTGTCGGGAGACCACAACTACTAGTTGCTCGACCGCCAGTGCCACGGAGTCGAGCATCGGGAGCGGCTGCGCCATGATCACGAGCGCCAAGTCCAACGCTGCCGATTCAAGAGCCTCCAAGAGAACCACGGAGTCGCGCTCGACGATTGTTAGGGAGATGCCCGGATAGCGCTGATGGAATCGGGCGAGCACGATGGGCAACAACGTGACTCCGAGACTCGGTGTCGCGCCGATGGTGACGTGTCCGCGCCGCAGCCCCTCTACCTCACTCACCCCATGCACTACATCGTCGAGGCTGCTGAGAACCCGTCGGGCCAGTGGCAAGAGTTCGAGTCCGGCGTCCGTCAACATCACTGGTCGGCGCCCTCGTTGGAACAAGGGGGTGCCGAGTACTTCCTCGAGATGATGGATCTGGGCGCTGATCGACGGCTGCGCGAGATTCAGTGTGTCGGCGGCGGCGGTGAACTGATGCTCTACCGCCACTGCGACGAAGCACCGCAGTTGCTGGACCGTGAGACCACGAGTACTTTGAATAGATAAAGACTATCAAAACTAGAGATAGAATAGATAAAAGTCAGGTTGTGACTTAGTTCCCTAGTATCGCCTACCCAGCGCTTCCTATCGTTCGGGTATGAACAATTTCCAGAAAATACTCAAAGTTTCAAGCTTGGCAGTCATTGTGGTGTTCGCATTTGGAATACCCTCTGGCGCCTCAATCTCCAGGCCCAGCGCACCCGCGACGCACTCCGTCGTCGGTCACGTCGTCAAGACCAAGAAGGTTGCTTTCAAGGGCACGTACAAGGGCACGATCGCACTGCTGATGGTAGGCCCCGCGGGCCAGTCGGCGTCGTCGGTGACCGTGTCGTCACTGAAGGGAACGGGTACCGGCACCGACCTCGGATCGAGCACCGTGACCGCTACGGGTTCCGCTCCGGCGGCGAACCAGTGTGACGAGTTGATGGGTGCCGGCAACATCACCGGATCGGGTAGCAAGTTACTGCTGAAAGTCGTGACATCGGCGGCCTCACAGGGCTGCGCGGCCGGCACGAGTACGCCGACCTCGGTCAGTGTGAAGGGCGTCGCCAAGGTCACCGGGGGCACGGGCAAATTCAAAGGGGTATCGGGAACGTTGAGCTTCAAGGGCTCGTTCAACGTCACCTCTAACACGTCAGGTTCCTCCGAGAGCGACTCGTTCAGCGCAACGCTCACCGGCACGTTGACGATCAAGAGCTAGTTATCAACCAGAGAGAAGGAAGTGCGACATGAAGAGATTCATTTCCGGAGTAGCTGTCGGGGCCATGGTCCTGGGTGGCGTCTCCTTAGTAGGGGTAACGACGGCGGTGAACGCGACAGCGGACACCACCACCACGACCACCACGACGCTAGGCCCCCCGGTTCAAGGAGCGACGCCGCTGGCCATCGCGATGAACGTCGATACCGTCGTCGGTACTGGCGGATCGGGTGTGCTCAAGGCGACCGTCGGCTGCTCACAGACCAACGAATTTCTGATCGGTCAGACCGTCGTGTTTCGCATGTCGGGCGAGGACGTCGCGACCGGCGGAGAAGCGCTGACGCCTAAGAACGTGTCCAGCGCGACCGTAGTGATTCCAGGCGTAACTGCGCCGTTGGTGATGGGTTATGGCAACCACGGCACCGTGGCGTTTTGGAGTGTCGGCTGGGTCACGACGGGCTACCCGACGACCGGCATCGTCAACTTCAAGATCGTCGTAAATACCATCAAGGTTCCCGCGGTGACCAAGAAGGTGTCGGTTCGAGTCAAGCAAGCCAACGGCAAGTACGTGACGAAGATCGAGACCAAGATCGTTAAGAAGGCGATAGCGGGACAGTCCGCGACGTACACCCAGGCCGGCTACGCCGCGCCCTCGGATCTGACCCTGAACGCTGTTCCGGTCAGTTGATGTAGCAGGAAAAAGGCCATTGACACGAGCCCGAGCGGATGAGTCTTCCGGACCGTTCGCTCGGGCTCGCGATGTAAGTGACGTGGTTGCAAGGCGCAACTTTGATGAAGGAGCCGTTCAACAACGGTTGAAGAGGGACGAGATATGAACAAGATGCCCAGGACCAAGAGGATTGGTTTCGTACTCGCTCGAGGATTCGCGGCGGCGATCGTCCCCGTCGCCTTGCTCGCCAGCGTGAGCGGTGGCGACACGACGACCTCGGCCCCCACGGTCAATAACATCACGATTCCCACGCCAAAGATTCCCGGAGTCGCGCCGATGCCCGGTCCAACCGCCCCCTCGGCGACCATCAGCCCGACCATTGGGGTGTTGACGATCAATCCGCTCGCGGGCGGCCCCGTGGGCTCGAACATGACGATCTCGGGAACGGGACTGCCCGCCTCGACCAGCGTCTCGTTGACCTGGGCCACGACCAACGCGACCTGGAACGTCGATCCCGAGCCCAACACGGTGAACTACATGGGCCGTACCACGACCAACGTGACCGACGTTCTGGCGAACGTGACCACCGACGCTGCCGGCGCGTTCACGCTCACCATGAAGGTCCCGAACGATTTTGGCGGTTCGCACCAGATCTACGCCGTCATTGATGGCGTGGACCTCCTCGAAGGCGCGTTTATTACTACGAGGACCCTCACGGTGACGCCGAGGAGCGGTCCGATTGGCACCCTTATCCATGTGACCTACTCCGGTATGGGTTCGAGCCTCTTTCAAAACAGTGCCGCCGTCCTTTGGGACAATCACTTCACCGGCGAGTTGGTTTCGGAGTGGACGAGGGGCACCGGCGCGACCACGATCCGCGCGGCCGGCCCGATCGGTACCCACGACCTCATGGTGGGCGACGCGCTCACTGACTTGTACCTCAACCCCGTCCAGTCGCCCTATCCATTCATGAACGGCTCGTCAGTGACGTTTCGCGTCACCAAGGACAACGGCCCACCCAAGCCGTCGATCTCGTGGCCCGACGTGGTAACGCCCACGGTGACCGAACAGACTACGTTGCAGCCCGGCGACCTCGATCCGTCGAGCTCGGCGGTGGCGACGTTGTCCGCCCAAAGCGGCCAGGTGGGTGCCAAGGTCAATCTCTCGGTGTCGGACCTATCCGGCACGGGAAGCGATCAGGTGATGTGGGCGACCGAAAGTGGCAGTCGGGTCGACTGCAGCAGCGTGACCGGACTCGGATGCTGGATCCCCGTGACGTCGAATATCGGTTCGGGCGTGATCACGAATGGCTCACTGACCTCGGCGCTAACGGTCCCTGATGGTCTGGGCGGTTGGCACATGGTGCTCGTCATGAACGGCTCGAACATTGAAGCGCAGGTGCCGTTCTACGTCAAAGAGAGCATCGTTCCCTTCTACAACAAGAGTGGTGCACTGATCAGTGAGGGCGTGGCCACGGCGAGTAACTCGCTCAGCGCGTTTGCGGCAGGCGACTCAGGCACTGGCACCTATACCTTCAAAGAGGGCCAGGAGTTCACCATCAGCGTCAAGGGCGTCGGCTGGACTCAACTCGACAACACCTTGTCCGTCGACTACGACAACAGCTACGTGGGCTACGGCTGTGGATTCAACTCCAACGGCTATCTGGTGATTCATCTCTTCGCCACCGGTGGCCCCGGTACGCACATCATTGATCTGCACCCGATGCTCTACACCAGTCAGCCGGCCTTCGCGAACACGCCCTACGGTCTCACCCCGGTGTTGAGTTCGGCGAATGACTACCCGGGCTTGGCGCTCGGCTACCAGGTGCCGACCTTGCACTTCGCGATCAAGATCGTCAAGTAACGATTCAACCGTATGGGCTAGCGCCTCGCCCCTCTCACTTCGAGGGGCGACGGTGCGGTCCGTAGCAACGTGGCGAGCGATGGCGGAAGCCACCAGTTCCAACGCCCGAGTAGAGCCATCACGCTCGGCAAAAGCAGACCACGCACAACGGTGGCATCGATGAGTACGCCTAACGCCAAGCCGACGCCGAGCTCTTGGAGCCCCGCGACGTGGCCCAGGACCAATCCACTCAGCGCGCCAACCATAATCACTGCGGCGGCGGTTACGACGCCGCCGGTGTGGGCGAGGCCCTCGGTAATCGCACGCGCGTTGTCTGATCCCTGGTCCCATGATTCGCGCATCCTCGAGACGATGAAGACTTCGTAGTCCATTGACAGACCGAAGAGCATCGCGAAGATGAAGATCGGCACCCATCCTTCGATCTGCGAGACGTGGTAGGTGTGCAGGATCGACGAGCCGACGCCGTAACGAAAGACCGCGACCAAGAGACCGTAGGCCGCGCCGACCGAGAGCAGATCGAGCAGCACGGCGATCAGCGGCAGCAGGAGGGAACGAAACGCCCGCAGCAGTACCCCGTAGGCGAGGACCAGCGCGACGAGCACGATCCAGGGAAACGCGCCGTAGACCGTGGAGAGAAAGTCGACTCCTTGGGCCGGTGCGCCCCCGACGTAGACGCTCGTTCCAGCGGGCATCTTCGCCGCAGGGATGATGACGTCGCGCAGTTCGTGCACGAGGTGCTGGGAAGCCTCGCCACCGAAGTCGTGGCGACCAATGACGAAGACCTGGTCGTAACGGCCCGAGGAGTCGACGTAGGGGTACTTGGAGCCGATCGCAACGACACGAACCTCGGGGTTACGCAAGATGAGATCGGCGAGTCGAAGGCGCGCCGCGGCCATCGAAGTGGTGTCGGCTCGATGAGACGCGCCGGTGTCGATCACGATTTCGATTGGGGTGATGACGCCCGGACCGGCCTTATCTCGAACGAGGGCGAGGGCGCGCGCTGCGGGGAGATATTGGGGGATCGCCGTCACCGACCCGGGCGTCAACTGGAGCCAGAGGGCTGAGAAGCCCAAGCCCGCGAGGACGACGAGCGAGGTGAGGAGCACCGTGACCGGACGGCGGATGACGCCACGCGAGATGCGCGCCCAGGTCCCGGCGAAGGCGTCGCGGCGAAAGATGAGGCCCCGTACGCCGACGGGCAACGCGCCGGCTCGTCCGAGCAGCGAGAGTAGAGCGGGTTGCAGGGTGAGCGTGGCGGCCAAGGCGACCACGGGCACGACGAGGCCGGCCGCGCCGAGCGAGCGGACGAAGGGCACGGGCACGATCAAGAGGGTGGCGAGACCGATCGCGATGGCCAGGCTGCTCAGCACGATCGTGCGCCCCGCGGTGGTCATGGTCTTGACGATCGCGTCGTCGGCCCGGACCTCTTCGTCAGCGAGTTCGCCGCGAAAGCGGTGCACGACGAGCAGCGAGTAGTCAATGGCGAGACCGAGCCCAATGAGTTCCACCACGTTCGGGATGTAGAGCACCATTAGAAATCGATGGGCCAACAGGTACACGACGGCGAGGGAGCCGGCGGCGATGGCTGCTGCCACCAAGAACGGGATCACCACGGCCCAACAGATTCCCAGCACGATGAGGAGCAACAACAGCGCGAGCGCCAGCGCGAGGACTTCGCCTCGGTGAAGATCGCCCGTGAGCACGGGCGTGATGTCGTGTTGGAGCGCCGGGGGCCCGGTGACGAGGGCGCCGCGAAGACCTTCGCTGGCCAAGGCGCTTCGAAGCGTCCCGGTGGCTCTCGAGGCGAGATTGAGGTTGAGCGAGGTATCGACGTTCGCGTAGAGCAGGTCCCCGACAACCTGCTCTTGGGTAATTTTGGCGCTGCGCACCGACGAAGCGGCGGTGGCGAGTTTCTTTTCGAGGGCGGCGACTTCACGCACTGTCGAGTGGGCGACTGGTAGTACGACGGTGAACGTGCCTTCGACGTTCTCGCCGAAGTCGTGCAGCAGTATGAGGTTCGCCTGCGCCGAACTCGTTCCCGGGACCGTCAGGGACGTCGTGAGCAGGTCGGGCAGTTTCACTGACGCGACGGCTCCGAGAATGAGGATGACGACCCAACCCGCGACGACCGCGACGCGCCATCGAATGATTGCGCGGGTCCAACGTTCGAGCACCTTTGAAGGGTAACGCTTGTCACGCGAACGCCCTTCACGACAGGCGAGTTCCAGTCCTCGGTGGAATCGAGTTGCGAAGAATACACGCACGTCGGGTTGACCAATGCGCCGTGCTCACGCACGGAGCCCACTCACCACGACTTCAAGTGCGTGAGTCGATGAGGATATTGAAGGCACTGGGCTAGCGTCGTTCGTGTTGTGATCACGACCTTGAATGCTCTCTTGCTCGTCGGCGCCGGCATCATCGCGGGGGTCATGGGTTCAGCCGGAGGAATCACATCGCTGATCTCGTACCCGGCGCTCCTCGCCATTGGCATTCCTCCGCTACCTGCGAACGTGACGAACGCGGTGGCGCTCGCCGCCTCGCTCCCCGGCTCCGCTCTGGGTTCGCGACTCGAACTCAAGGGCCAAGGACCTTGGGTTCGTCGCTGGGCGCTGACCGCCGTGTTGGGCGGCGTCGTCGGTGTTGCCCTCTTGTTGGTGACCCCGGACCGAGTCTTCAATCGGATCGTGCCATTTCTTCTGGCGTCGGCGGCACTGGTGCTCCTCGCCCAACCAAGGATCTCTCGATGGCACGAGGGTAGACTCAATCGCGACAATCAGCATCTGCTCCGAGGTGGTCTGTTTGTGGTGTGCATTTATGGCGGATATTTTGGCGCGGGCTCGGGGATCATGGTCCTCGCGTTGCTGCTGCTCACGGTGGACCAGGAGTTTGCGCGGGCCAACGCCCTAAAGAACGTCCTGCTCGGCGTAGAAACCGTTGCGGTGGCCGTGGCATTTCTTCTGTTCGGTCCAGTTCACGTTGAAGCGGCGCTCTTAGTCGGCGCGGGCCTATTAGTCGGGAGCTTCTTTGGTCCCGCCGTGGCGCGTCGGGTACCGGGCAACGTGATGCGCGTGTTGGCAGCGCTGTTGGGGCTGGGACTGGCCGTATGGCTGTGGGTCGCCCACGGGTAGAAGCCATCGCGAGGCGGTTGATCTTTTTTTCATGAGGCTGAATGCCCTTAAAGTGGTGTCGAGCAGCGAAAATGCTCGTGGTTGTGTGGTGCGGTTCTAAGAGAAACGAACAATGATGCGTTACGCCGACATGGACGTGGCCAACAGCCCGTTGGACCTCATTGGCCACACGCCGATGGTCCGGTTCGCCCGAATCGGCGGCGATCTAAGGTGCGACCTCGTCGCGAAGCTCGAGACGACGAATCCCGGGGGCAGTTCCAAGGACCGGCCTGCACTCACGATGGTTGAAGCGGCCGAACGAGACGGTCTTTTAGGTCCCGGTTCGACGATCATCGAACCGACCAGTGGCAACACCGGCGTGGGACTCGCAATCGTCGCGGCCCAGCGGGGCTACAAGTGCATCTTTGTGATGAGCGACAAGATGGCGCCCGAGAAGATCGACGTACTTCGCGCCTACGGCGCGGAAGTGGTCGTCTGTCCGACGGCCGTCGCACCCGAGCACCCCGACTCCTACTACTCAACCGCCGAGCGCCTGACCAAAGAGACGCCCAACTCCTTTCGACCCGACCAGTACTCGAATCCGAACAATCCGCGCGCGCACTACGAGACCACCGGCCCCGAGATATGGGCACAGACCAAGGGACACGTGACGCACTTCGTGGCCGGTGCGGGCACCGGGGGAACGATTAGCGGCGTGGGAAAGTTTCTCAAGGAGCAGAATCCGAAGATCCGGGTGATCGCCGCCGACCCGGAGGGCTCGGTCTTCTCCGGTGGCGCCGGGCGGCCGTACCTCACCGAAGGGGTCGGTGAAGACTTCTGGCCCGAGAACTACGACAAGTCGCTCGTGGACGAGGTCATCGCCATCAGTGACGCCGACGCGTTCGCGATGGCCCGAGAGGTCACCCAGCGTGAGGGCATCTTGATCGGCGGCTCGGGGGGCACGGCCGTGGCGGCGGCCCTTCGCGTGGCGAGCTCGTTGCCCGAAGAGGCGCTCGTGGTGGTGCTCATCCCCGATTCGGGGCGGGGATACCTCTCCAAGGTCTTCAACGACGCCTGGATGACCGATTTTGGATTCCTGCGCCCTCACAAAGAGAACGACGCGGGCGACGTGCTCGCGGCCAAGATCTCTCGTCAAGCTGACACGCTGGCCGATCTGGTGCTGGTGACTGAGGACGTGTTGGTACGTGACGCCATCTCCTTGATGCGAGAAAAGGACGTCTCGCAGCTCCTGGTGACGGTGACCGCCGAGCTGCCCTTGGCGGCGAAAGAAGTCTCGGGGTCCTTGAGCGAGCTCGGACTCTTGGAGGCGCCGACGCGCGACGCGTCGGTGTTGGACCTTCGGGTGAAAGAAGTGGCCGATCCGTCCCTGCCGATGGTGGGCGTCGGGATGAGCGTTACCGAGCTGACCCGGCGCCTCAGTACCTCGGCGGGGGTCTTGGTGCTCGACGGGGGCCACCCGGTCGGGGTGCTAACGCGAAGTGACCTACTGGGATTCCTAGAACAAAGGAGTGAGCGATGAACGGATTCAATACTCGGGCCATTCACGTGGGCTCAGAACCCGACCCCGTCACGGGGGCCGTGAACCCGCCGGTCTATCTGACGTCGACCTACGCCCAAGACGGCGTGGGCGTGCCGCGCTTCTCGGACTACTCACGGGTGGACAATCCGACGAGATCGGCGCTCGAGACGTGCTTGGCCGACCTCGAAGTGGCGCGTCACGGCGTCGCCTTCGCCTCGGGTTTGGCCGGTGAGGACGCGCTGCTTCGAACGCTGTCGCCGGGCGATCACGTCATCTTGGGGAACGACGCGTACGGCGGAACGTTCCGATTGCTGACGCGCATCTTTGGAGAGTGGGGTGTGGGTGTCGACTGTGTCGACCTCAGTGACGAACGCGCCGTGCAAAGCGCCTTCACGAAGGCGACGAAGATGCTCTGGGCCGAAACGCCGAGCAACCCACTCTTGAACGTGGTACCGATCGCGACCTTGAGTGCGCTGGCCCACGAACACGACGCACTGATGGTGGTCGACAACACGTTCGCGACGCCGTATTTACAACGCCCTTTGACCCTGGGCGCCGACGTAGTAGTGCACTCGACGACCAAGTACGTCGGAGGCCACTCAGACGTCATTGGGGGTTTCGTCGCGACCAACGACGACGAGCTCGCCACCAAGTTGAAGTTTCACCAGTACGCCATCGGCGCCGTGCCCGGTCCCTTTGACTGCTACTTACTTCTTCGAGGACTCAAGACGCTCGGCGTTCGAATGGAGCGCCACTGTTCGAACGCGCGCGCCGTCGCGGCCTTTTTGGTGGATCACGCCTCGGCGGAGAAGGTCTACTACCCGGGATTGGTGGACCATCCGGGCCACGAGGTGGCCAAAGAGCAGATGAGCGATTTTGGCGGCATGGTCAGCTTCACCGTGAAGGGGGGCGTCGACGTCGCGAAGAAAGTCTGCGAGTCGACGACACTGTTCACGCTGGCGGAGTCCCTCGGTGGGGTCGAGAGTTTGATCGAGATGCCCTCGCTCATGACCCATGCGTCTACCGCCGGTTCAACGCTGGAGCCACCGGTAAATCTCGTGCGCCTGAGCGTGGGCATAGAAGACATCGACGACCTGCTCGAGGATCTGACTCGGGCTCTGTCGCTCTAGCGCCGAAAGGCGAACATCGCTTTTGGGAGACGCCGACTCCCTTTGTAGGATGGCGCGGTGTCGAGCGAACTTCCATCAACGGCGCCCCAACGGATCGTGGTGCAGGGAGCGTCCGGTAGTGGAAAGTCCACGTTGGCCAGGGCGCTGGCCCTCTCACTGGGTGTTCCCTACCTCGAGCTCGATTCGATCTACCACTTAGAGAATTGGACAGCGCTCGACGTTGATACGTTTCGCGAGCAGGTCTCGATTTTTGCGGCCCAACCTCGATGGGTTAGTGACGGTAACTATCGCGCGGTGCGTGATCTCTTATGGGATCGAGCGGACGTGATCCTGTTCATCGATCTGCCCCGGTATCGGGTGATCGCCCAATTGCTGCGCCGTACCATCCGTCGAGGACTGCGGCGTGAAGAACTCTGGAACGGCAATCGAGAGTCGCTTCGAAATCTGATATCTCGTGACCCGGAACGTAATGTCGTGTTGTGGTCGTGGAACACCCACGCGCGTTATCACGAGATCGTCCCCGATGAGGCCCGCGCTGCAGCGCCGCACGCCGAAGTGAAAGTCCTTCATGGCCCAAAGGAAGTCGACGCCTTGCGACGACGCTTTCACCTTTAGCTGCTCGGTATCCTAGGCGCAGGGTGGTATGGATCCTGCGTGAAAACCAATTTGAAGGAGGGCCCACGTGTCGCAACTGATCACGAGTTCGGTCTCGGTGTCGCTCGATGGATATATGGCCGGTCCGAGCCAAGACGAAGCCAATCCGCTCGGCCGAAATGGCACCCGCCTGCACGAGTGGATCTTTGCCACCAAGTCGGGCCGTGAGATGATCGGTCAAGACGGCGGGAGCCAAGGAGTCGACGATGGGTACTTCAACCCGGACTCGGACGAAGTGGGCGCGACCATCATGGGGCGCAACATGTTCGGACCGGTACGCGGTAGCTGGGAAGGATCAAACTGGCGCGGATGGTGGGGAGAGAGCCCGCCCTTTCATCATCCCGTCTTCGTGCTGACGCACTTTGAACGACCGGATCTTGTGATGGACGACACCACCTTTCACTTTGTCACCGGCGGCGCCGAGCTTGCCATGTCCCAGGCCCGTGATGTCGCACGAGGACGTGACGTGAAAGTGGGAGGGGGTGCCGCCACGCTGCATCAATTCCTGAAAGTCCGTTTGATCGATGAGTTGAACTTGGCCGTCGTGCCCGTGGAGTTAGCAGTTGGGGAACGACTCATCGAGGCGGTGGGCCAGTGGCCCTCGGGCTATGAGTGTCGGAACATCGTGCCCGGCGAAGGCGCCACTCACTATGAACTGGTTCGCACAGGGTCTGCTGGGCAGTAAAGCCTACGAGCCAATGAGCTCGTGGAGCGGGTGATCGAGGTTGATGTACACGGGCGACGTAGCCTCGTACGGTGCCGCCAATCGCTACCGTGTTTCGCACCGATGACTCGGATCTCTCCGATCTCGCCGCGCTGCGATACCAGTGGCGTTCCGTGGAGCGCGATGAACAGGGCCTGAGCCACGAGGAGTTTGAGGCGAGTTTTCGCGAGTGGTACGGCGCCCACCGAGCGTCACATGTGGGCTATTTGGCCACCGTCGGCG
>PKWA01000085.1 GCA_003131665.1 Acidimicrobiaceae bacterium | reverse complement strand
GTCGCCGAGGGCATCGAATCGGGCCCGATTGTCGACAAACTGCTCGAACTCGGCTGCTTTCGTGGTCAGGGCTACTTCATCGCCCGGCCGATGTCGGCCGATGATTTGGCGCCGCTCTTGGCTCGCGGCACGATAAGTCTTTCGCCGGACCGGTCGCCTGCAGCGACTCCACGTGTGGCGGCGGACGAGCGGTGACTATTTCACAAAATGGTGCGGTACCTCGAAGCGACGAGTTGGTGGCGGGTGATTACGAACCGTGGCTCTTTCAGGCGATGCTGGACGAGCTGAAGCACAACGAGTTGGGCATCGGCTTCGTCTATTCGCTGCTCGAACTCGTGGCGCAACGCTATGGGCTTAAGGATGTCACGGTCAAGCTGGTGCACGACACGACGGGCGTGCAGTGCTTTCGTCTCGGGCGTCTCAATGTCGACAGCGACATTTTGACGCGTCACGGAAGGTCGGCCGAGGTCATCTGTGATCCGGACGTGGTACCTGAGAACGAGCGCAACGCGATTCGCACCGCCTGTCAGCTTTCCCTATCGTTGCACCTCGCGCGTTACAGTTCGGCCCACGATCCCTTGACCAATATCGCCAATCGGAGGAGTTTCGATACCACTCTCGAGGCCGCCGCCGCTCGCAGCTCTCGGTACGGCTGGCCGTTCACCCTGGTGCTGGCCGACTTAGACGGGTTTAAGGCGGTGAACGATCGCCTCGGTCATGCGCGCGGCGACGATCTACTTCGCAAGTTCGGCTTCGCCCTTCGAAGCTCGGTTCGCAAGGGCGACGCGGCCGCGCGGATCGGTGGGGACGAATTTGCGGTCATCCTCAGCAACGCTGAGGGACACGAAGTGAACGGATTCCTTGATCGATTAAGTGCAGTCCTCGCCTCGACTGGTAATGTGATCGGGTTTACGGCCGGCACCGCGAGTTCACCTCGTGACTCGGTGGACCCGACCGAGTTGTTTCGAATCGCCGACGCCCGACTCTACGCCAAGAAGGGGATCAACCTCGAATGATGTCAATCACCGAAGAGGATTTTGAACTCGAGTTGAGATCGCTTCCCGGTGTCGTGAACGTGGGGATATCGCACGATGAGAGCGACGAGGTCGAGTTGGTCACCTTGGTGATTGTCGGTCAGAGTCCCGCCACGATTCGAACCCAGGCCACCCAGATTGCGAACCTCTACTTCCCCGACGTCACCATCGTGGTGGAAGTGGCCGACAGCGCCACGTCCATGAATCAGGTCAGCGCGAGGGTGGCGTTATTGATCGCTGACTTTGATGAAAAGGCGGGAGAGTGTGAGGTGCAACTCGCCTTCGAAGGCCGGATCGGGGTCGGTCGGGCCGAGAGTGGACCGCTCATCGGCGGGGTCGAGGGAACGCTCGCGGCGCTCCGGAACCTTGATTACGAAGTCCCGTACTACCTCGACGCCGTCACGACGGTGCCCACGATTCGAGGTTGGCCCGTGGTAGTTACCCTTCGTTCCTCTGCCGACGATGCCGACCTCTACGGCATTGCTCAGTCTGACGGCGAATCTCTCTCGGCGGCGCGCGCGACGCTCAACGCGCTTAACCGCTTTCTGTCGAACGCGCCACACTGAAACGAATCGTCGGGCGCGCTCGAGCGCTGTCGATGAACTCCATTCCTCGGGTGCCCGTTCTCTGGGGAAGGCGAGCCCTGGAGTCGGGCACGGCGCCGTGATTTCACGGCAGACTGGGGGAGTGGAACTCACCGACCAAGAACGCTCCAGCCGGCTCTCAGCCCTGAACGCCTTGATGGACCTCATGCGCCCCTCGGTCCAGGCCGACGGCGGTGACCTGGTGTTGATTCGCTGCGACGTCGAGACGGGCGTGGTCGAAGTTCAGCTTCAAGGCGCGTGCTCGAGCTGTGCGATCTCTTCAGACACGTTGCAAGGCGGCGTTACTCGGATCCTTACGGATCGATTGGACTGGGTCACGGAAGTCATCGGCGGGATCGATGAGTCGATGGACCCCGAAGCGTCCTCACTGCTCGGTTCTGGCGCCTACGTGCCGCGCTACCGCGAACTGTAAAGACGAATCTTCACCTTCAGTCGTTGTCCAGTGCGACGCCCGTTAGTTCTTCGGCGACACTCCATAGTCTCGTCGCGTCGCCGTCGTGTCGTGCCGAACGCGGTACTCGCACTAACGTCGTTGGACCGACGAGCCCAAAGAGGCGTCCGGGGCCGTAGTAGGCACCGCTCAGCGCGTCGGGGCTCGTCGCCGCGTACAGCAGCGGTTCGGTTCCGGGCACGACTCCTTGAGAGGCCAAGTGCATCACCTTGGTCATCCACGCCGGTCGTTGGCGACCGCCGCCAAGGCTCGCGCCGGCGGTGAGCAGGTTGGTGCGCGTGAAGCCTGGGTGCGCGGCGATACTCATCAGGTCCCAGTGACGTTGGTGGGCGACGCGGGCCAGTTGTTGGGCGAAGAGGAGATCAGCGAGTTTGGATTGGGCGTAGGCGAGATAGGGAACGTAGTGGCGCTCACGTTGCAGGTCGTGGTAACGAATAGAGCCCACGGCGGCGACGCTCGAGCTCATGGTGGCCACGCGTCCCGCCTTCGCGGCCCTTAAGAGCGGCAGAAGTTGCAAGGTCAGCGCGAAGGGGCCGAGGAAGTTGGTGGCGAACTGCAGTTCGAATCCGTCGACGCTGACGATCCGCTGGGGCGGAGCCATCACGCCCGCGTTGTTGAGCAAGAGATCTAATGGCCTGCTCTCGGCGAGCAACGTCTCGGCGAACATCTTCACGGACGAGAGATCGGCCACGTCCAGGTGACGAACGTCGAGTTGCGCGTCGGGATAGTGACTCAAAATCTCTTGTTTCGCGTCCTCGCCTTTCGCGGGCGTTCGTACCGCCATGATGACGTGAGCGCCCGCACCGGCGAGACGTCGAGCGGCCTCTTTGCCCGTGCCACTGTTCGAGCCAGTAACGACGACGAGTTTGCCTTGCTGGGTGGGGACGTTGTACATGGCGCCTTCGTTCTAGGAGGTCTGACCCTCGTTCTTCGCCCTTCTACGTGCGAGCGTATCGCCCCTTGCGATGAACGGAAACCAGAAAGCCGCACCGGACAACGACAGTTAAATTTTGAGCGTGCGCGCATTAAATTCGGGACGTCTTCGAACGTGGAAATTGTTCTATGCTCAAAAATGACTGGTTCCGTGGGCGTACGCGGCATGGTTTGGGGGAGCTGTGGGTGACTACACGACCGTTTTCGGTCGACTCAATAATTACACCAAGGGCGGCGTCGAGCTAATCAACGACGACGCGAAGAACTACGTGTTTTCAAACATGTTTGAAGTCGCGAGTCGGGCGAAACCCTGGGAGAAAGTGGCCGTCGCCAAGAACCAGCAGTACGTGTTGGAGGCGATTCGCGCCGAGGGCACCTCGGAGTGGCGCGTGACCCCTCACGATGAGTTCGCACTGGTGGTGGATGGAGACCTCGTCGTTGAACTGCTCGACCCGGCGAAACCGCTCGTCGATGCGAACGAGTCTGGTTCTCGAGCGGTCAAGGGCGACCCTCAAGGAACGCCGATGGGAACGATTCACCTCGGCCACGGCCACATGGCCTTGCTGCCGGCGGGACGGTGCTACCGGATGCGTGCAGAACAGCCGTCGGTCGTGCTGCTGCAGACGATTCAGGGTCCTGACACCGTTGAAAAATGGGCAGACATCTGCCAGAAGTTTTAAGGGGTTTACGATGACAACTTCGTCACTTGCTCTCGGTACCGAACCGAATGAACACGGTTATCGGTCGTTCACGCTCGGTGGGTTCAGCTTTGAGCGCGATGAGTATTTCGTTCATATCGAATGGCCGACTGGCCGACACGTCGCCGCGATCGAGCCCTTTTTGAAAGCGCTGATGCGAGACGTGGCGTGGAACTTCTTCTACGGAACCGTGAACTTCGACTCCGTGATCGGTACGGTCAACCACTACGGCACGGTCGATCTCTTCGCGGGACGTTTCAATGAGGCGTATCGCATGGCCGAGCTGGACCATCTGGAGAATTTCCCACATGACGAGATCAAGCAGACGTTTCAGGCGATCTTGGCGGATTGGGTGAATGAAGGGTTTGACCCCTTCGCGGCACCACAAGAGACCGGTTCGGCGTACGGCTTGAAGAACGGCGACAACAATTCGGCCGTTACCCGTGAGCGGGTGACCGCCCAGCGTATGGTCGGCCTTCCGAACGATGAGCCACTGCGCAGCGACGCCTCGGGCTACCCGGTCAATCGAATGTTCCTCGACGTCGATCAGAGCGAACCCCAGGTCGAGGTCGAGCCGGGTTACGAGAAGGAAGTGTCGGCCTTTAACTTCTTCGCGTATCTGTCGCGAAGCGACGTGACCTGGAATCCCTCGGTGGTGTCGGTCTGTCGCGACAGCTTGATGTGTCCGACGACCGAAGAGTTCATTTTGCCGATCATCCACGGCAACGATCGAGTCGAGTGGTTCATCCAACTCAGTGACGAGATTGTCTGGGAAGTAAACGACCGTGAGACCGGTCGGCCCCGCGCGAAGGTCACCATGAAGGCGGGCGACTGCTCGGCCATGCCGGCGGACATACGTCATCAAGGTTTCTCACCCAAGCGTTCGATGCTGTTGGTCTGGGAGAACAATTCCGCGGAGCTGCCGGGCTTGATTGCTCGTGGTGAAGCTCCGACGGTACCCGTGCGATTCTGAGGATTCGTTGATCAACAGGGGTCTCTATATAAATGGTGAGTTTGTTGAGGCCAGTGACGGATCAACCCTTGACGTTCTGAACCCCCACGATGGCACGGTCCTCGCGCTCGTCGCCGAGGGCGGCCCCGAGGACATTGACCGCGCGGTGCGTGCCGCTCGACGGGCCTTTCCTGCGTGGTCCAAGACGTCGGGCGCGGATCGAGGGAGACTCCTGTTGCGCCTCGCCGACCTCATTGAAGCAGACGCTGAAGAACTGGCTCGCTTGGAATCAGTCGACACCGGTCATCCCTTGCGTGACACGTTGGGGCTGGACGTGCCGCGCACGGTCGCGACTTTCCGATACTTCGGTGGTATGGCCGATAAGTTCGAGGGATTCTTACCTCCGGTGGATACGGGATTCTTGAACTACGTCACGCACGAACCGATTGGGGTCGTGGGTCAGATTGTGCCGTGGAACTTCCCTCTGATGTTCTGCGGTTGGAAGCTAGGTCCGGCGTTGGCCGCGGGCAACGCCGTCGTGATGAAGCCGTCGGAGCTCGTACCACTCTCGACGCTACGACTTTGTGAGTTGATCGCCGACGCCGGCTTTCCGGCGGGGGTGGTGAACGTGGTCCCCGGCTACGGCGCGAGCGCCGGCGCTCAACTGGCGTCGCATCTCGACGTCGGCAAAATAAGTTTCACCGGATCAACGGCCACCGGTCGAGCCATTGTGGCCATGTCGGCCGGTAATCTCAAACGACTTCAACTGGAGTTGGGCGGTAAGGGAGCGAACATCGTCTTCGACGACGCGAATCTCACCGCGGCCGTGAATGGGTCCGCCTTCGCGATCTTTCACAATCAGGGTCAGGCGTGCATCGCGGGCTCTCGACTGATCTTGCACGAAGCAATCGCCGAGGAGTTCACCGAGCGTTTCGTCGCGCTGGCCCGCTCCATCAGAATTGGTAACCCGTTGGACCCCGAAACCGAAATGGGACCTCTGACGTCGGCCCAACACCGTCAGCGGGTCTTGGACTANNCGGCGCACGCCGATGGCTTTTACGTCGAACCAACGGTGATGCGCGCGAAAGTGACCGATCGAGTCTCCCAAGAAGAGGTGTTTGGCCCGTTCGTCACCGTCACCACGTTTCGCGACGACGACGAGGCCCTCGAGATCGCGAACGCCGCGCAGTACGGCTTGGGTAGCGGGCTCTGGACGAAGGATCTCTCACGCGCCCACCGTCTTGCGCGCTCTCTCCAGGCCGGCATGGTCTGGATCAACTGCTACAAGCGGGTCGGCCCGAGCTCTCCCTTTGGCGGGATCGGTCACTCCGGTTACGGTCGCGAAATGGGCTTTGCCGCGATGCACGAGTACACGGAGCTGAAATCGGTCTGGCTGAACGTCGACGCTGAGATACCCGCGTGGTATCCCCGGCCCCGTTGATGGCCCGTTTTCGTTCGTTGCACGACGCCGTCGCCGAACACGTCCACGACGGTGACACGATTGCCCTCGAGGGCTTCACGCATCTCATCCCCTTCGCCGCCGGGCACG